>JAEYYL010000356.1 GCA_023430825.1 Verrucomicrobiota bacterium
TATCCCGCGGGATCTGGCGTTCGTCGATGTGTTTCTCGAGGACACGACGGGGGCGATGGCGGGCGTGCGGCAGAATCACCGGACGGTCGGCGCGCTGGCGGTGGAGATTCTCGCAGGGCAACTCCAGCACAACAAGCGCGGTGTGCCGGAGATTCCGACGACCACGTATGTCGAGGGCACGTGGTTCCACGGCGCGAGCTGTCCGGTGCTGACGACGAGGCCGGCGACCGCCGCCGCGGGCGGAACAGCGGCGGAAGGAGGCTGACAATGGTGGCGCCTGCATCCGAGCGAGCGGCGTGACTCCGGCGGTGGCCGGTGCCGCGGGTTCCGCGGACGTGGGCGCCTCGCGATGTCGCTGCAGGAATACGCCCGAAAGAGGAATTTTACGAAAACGGCCGAGCCGAAAGGCGGTCGCGTGGCGCGCGGTGCGCGCGGCGGGAAGCATCGTTTTGTGATTCAGAAGCACGCGGCGTCGCGGCTGCATTACGATTTCCGGCTCGAGCTCGACGGCACGTTGAAATCCTGGGCGGTGCCGAAGGGTGTGCCCTATGCGAAAGGCGAGCGGCGGCTGGCGGTGCACGTCGAGGATCATCCGGTGTCCTACATCGATTTCGAAGGCACGATCCCGCCGGGCCAGTATGGCGGCGGCACGGTGATGGTGTGGGACCGCGGGACGTTCGAGCCGTTGAGCGAAAATCCGACGAAGGAACTTGCCGGCGGGAAACTGCACGTCGTGCTGCAGGGCAAGAAGCTGAAGGGCGAATGGTATCTCGTGCGACTGCGCGACGGCGACGAGTGGCTGCTGATCAAGGGTGGCGACGACATGAAACCCGTTTCGAAAAAAGCGGATGACACGTCGGTGCTGTCGGGAAAATCGATGGCGGCGCTGGCGAAGGGGAAAGGCCGAGTATGGCAGTCGAACCGCAGCGAAGGGAAATCGTTCAAAGCAGAAGTGGCGACAGCGGCGCGCAAGATGGAGACGCGACGCCCTCGTCGCGCGGCGGCGGGTAAACGCGGCGGGGGCGCCGCGGCTCCAAAGACCGCGAAAAAGGCGGCGACACGCGCGAAGAAAAACCAATCGAAGCACACGCCGGATTTCATCGAGCCGATGAAAGCGCTGCTCGTCGCCGACGCGCCGGCGGGCGAATGGGTTTACGAGATCAAATTCGATGGCTTTCGCGCGATGGCGTATCGCGACCGTCGCGGCACGCGGTTGCTGTCGCGCAACAACAAGGACTTCGCGCAGAAATTTCCGGAAGTCGTGCAGGCGATCGATGCGCTCGACGTGGGCGACGCCGTGATCGACGGCGAGATCGTGGCGCTCGATCCGCAGGGGCGCTCGTCCTTCCAGCTGCTGCAGGCCTACGAGATGGGCCAGGAGCGGCCACCGCTGTTTTTTTACGCGTTCGATCTGCTCCAATTGAACGGCGAGGATTTGCGCGACCGGCCGCTCGAGGAACGGAAGGCGGCGCTGGAAGACTTGCTGAAGGAAGGCGCGGGCGTGGTGCGCTATTCGCTGTCGCTCGGCAGCGAGGCGGGGGCGCTGCTGAAACAGGCGCGCGAACTCGGGCTCGAGGGGCTGATCGGCAAACGGGCGGAGTCGCGTTACGAATCCGGCGGGCGCAGCGGAGCGTGGATCAAGTTGAAGCTGCACCAGGAGCAGGAGTTCGTGATCGGCGGCTACACGCCGCCGGGCGGCTCGCGGCCCCATTTCGGCGCGCTGCTCGTCGGCTATTACGAGCCGGGGCTTGAAGGTAGGAGCCTGCTTGCAGGCGACAAGGCGACGAAAACGGGCGGTGCGCGCCATCGCCTGCAAGCAGGCTCCTACCTTGGAGGGGCGGGCGAGCTGAGATTTGCGGGCAAAGTCGGCACGGGTTTCAACACGAAGCTGCTGAAGGCGCTGCATGCCCAGTTCCGTAAGATTGCCGTGGATACCTGCCCGTTTGCCGATCTGCCGGAGAAGCGCCGGCCGCGCTACGGCCAGGGGATCACCGCGGCGGAGATGAAGCGCTGCCACTGGGTGAAGCCGGTGCTGGTTGCGCAAATCAAGTTCGCGGAGTGGACGCGCGATGGACGGCTGCGGCAGCCGGTGTTCCTCGGGCTGCGCGAGGACAAGGCGGCGCGCGAGGTGGTGCGGGAGAAAACCGAATAATCATGGCGACGAAAACCGAGATGGTGGTGGGCAACACGCGGCTGACGGTGAGCAACCTCGACAAGGTGCTTTACCCCAAGGTCGGTTTCACCAAGGGCAACGTGATCGACTATTACGTGCGCGTATCCAGAGATCTGTTACCTCACCTGAAGAACCGCCCGATCACGCTGAAGCGGTATCCCGACGGCGTGGACGGCTTTTTCTTTTACGAGAAGCAGTGTCCGTCGCACCGGCCGAAGTGGGTGAAGACGGCGGCCGTGCCGCGCTCGAAGGGCGGCGACATCCATTACTGCGTGATGAACGACCTGCCCGCGCTGGTGTGGGCGGCGAATCTCGCCGACCTGGAGCTGCACACCTTTCTGCACAAGGCGCCGGCGATCGGCCGGCCCACGGCGATCGCGTTCGACCTCGATCCCGGCCCGCCGGCGGACATCGTGCTTTGTTGCCAGGTGGGACTGTGGGTCAAGGCGCTCTTCGACGGGCTGGGGCTGAAGAGCTTTGCGAAGACCTCGGGCTCGAAAGGCCTGCAGGTTTACGTGCCGCTCAACACGCCGACGACCTACGACGCGACGAAGAAATTCGCGCACACCGTCGCGCAGGTGCTCGAGCGGCAGTTTCCCGACGTCGTGGTGGAGAAGATGCTGAAGTCGCTGCGCAAGGGGAAAGTGCTCGTCGACTGGAGCCAGAACGACGATCACAAGACGACGGTGAACGTTTACTCGCTGCGGGCGAAGGAGCGGCCGACGGTTTCGACGCCGGTGACCTGGGAGGAAGTGGAAACGACCTGGAAAAAGAAAAAGGCCGGGTTGCTCACCTTCGGGCCGGAGGAGGTGCTCAAGCGAATCGAGAAACACGGCGACCTGTTCGCGCCGGTGTTGCAGCTCAAACAGAAGCTGCCGCCGATCAAGGCGCTCGGTTGAGCGCATCCGACGCCGCGGGCGAACGGCTCAGTGGTGCACGCGGGCGGCGGTGGCGACCGGCGCGCCGGGGTGGCCTCCATCGCGATACTGGCAGACGCCGCAGAAGGAATCGATTTCGCGGCGGGCGATGTGGCGGAAAACGAAATCGAGTTCCTCGAGAGCGGCGTCGCGTTCGAGGGGATCGAGCGTCGGGGCGGCGGCCTGCGCCAGCACGAGCGCCTCGCGCATCGCCTGGTCGCCGGCGGCGAAGTAGGTAAGCAGCGGATTGCGGCCGCAGGCGCAATCGTGCTGGTAGTCGGGGCAGGTCGGTCGGCGGCCCGGGCGTTTGCGGGAGGAGAGCGTGGCGAGCCCGACGAAGATCTGTTCGAGCGTCCAGTCGAGCAGGTGGACGAGGGCGTCGGGGTAGGCGAGCGGCGTGTTCACCGGTTCTGCATGTAGCAGAGCCTCCCAACGCTCGCGGATTTGCGGCAATTGGGAGCGCAGGGCGCGCACCAAGTCTTCTCGCATGCCGCCACTATGGGCCAATCGCAATCCGGGCGCTGCGCGTGTCTTGGCGAAGGTTGCGCACGATTTGATGGAGCACGCGCGCGTGCTTCCGTCATTGCTCCGGCGCGCCGGCTTCGCCGCGGCCCTGCGTCTCGACCCAGCGCACGGCGTGCCGGATCAGCGAGGTCACGTCCCGCAGGTCGAGCTTCTCCTTGATGTGGCTGCGGTGGACATCGACGGTCTTCGGGCTGAGGTGAAGCTGTTCGGCGATGTCGCGCGTGCTCTTGCCCTGGCCGATGAGTTGAAACACTTCGAATTCGCGGTCGGTGAGTTGTTCGATGGGCGAACTCGAGCCGCGGGGGCGCGCGCCGGACAGGCCTTCGAGGATGCGCGCCGACATGCGGGGGCTGACATACACTTCGCCGCGCAGCACCTGGCGGAGAGCGGCGAGCAGGTTTTCGCCGCCGGCTTCCTTCATGATATAACCGCGGGCGCCGGCGCGCAGCGCGCGTTCGGCGTGGACGGCCTCGTCGTGCATCGAGATCACGAGGATGGCGAGCGCGGGCTCGGCGGCGCGGAGGTCCTTGATGAACTCGAGTCCGCTGCGGCCGGGCATGGTCAGGTCGGTCAGGACGAGATCGGGCTTGTGCCGGTGCAGTTGTTGAAACGCCTCCGCGGGGCTGCCGGCTTCGCAGCACACCATCATGTCGGGCTGGCGATCGATCAGCCCGGCGAGGCCGGCGCGCATGAACGGGTGATCATCGACGAGGAGGATGCGTTTGCGCGCGGCGGCGGGAGACGCGGCGGGCGCCGGTGGCGGGGGCGGCGTCGCGCGGGCGCGGGCTTTTTTGGCGGGGGGCTTCATGCG
>JAEYYL010000364.1 GCA_023430825.1 Verrucomicrobiota bacterium
TTGTTGACTGAAACGCGCAAAAAGACGGGGCCGGTGGGCGGGAGGGGGGCGCGATGGGTGATCGCGGAGGGTTGGGCGTGGGCGTGGCGAACGGCGACCTGGACGAGCTGACCTTCGCGGAGGCCGATCCAGGCGTAGTCGTAGCCGAAGACGAGGAGGCCGGCGGAATCGCCGGGGTGGGCGGGGTTGAAATCGAGTTGCGTGGTGACGACGAACTCGGGGGCGGGGAATTTTTGGAGGAGGAGGTGCGGTGCGGTGTAGAGGTTGTCGGCGACGATCGGCTGCGCGAACAGGCGCAGCCAGCCGGGCCGTTCGGTGAGCGAATGCCAGTCGTCGCGGGGATTGGCCTGCCATTGCCATTGCGGGCCGAGACGCGGGCCGGCGAAATCGTCGGAGGAGGGCGGTGCGGCGAGGGCGGAGGCGGGTGAGGCAATGGGTTTGGGATGGACGAGAACGGGTTCGCCGAGGCCGTCGCCTTCGGGGTCCGAGCCGGGGACGGGCCAGCCATCGCGCCAGGCGACGGGCTGGAGGTGAACGACGCGGCCGTAGGCGTGTTTGTCCTGGAAGTGGAGAAACCAGGAGGTGCCGTCGGCGAGATCGATGAGGGCGCCTTGATGGGGGCCGTTGATGGGAGTGCGACCTTGGGCGAGCACGATGCGATCCTCGTAGGGGCCGCGCAGGGAGCGGGAGCGGAAGACGGACTGCCAGCCGGTTTTCACGCCGCCGGCGGGAGCGAAAATATAATACCAGCCGTCGCGGCGATAAAGTTTCGGACCTTCGAGGGTCGTGTAGCCGGGGCGGGCGTGACCATCGATCAGGACGCCAAGGTCCTCGGAGACGGAGGTGCCGTCGGCGGTGAGTTTGAGCAGGGAGAGGATATTGGCGATCCCGGCGCGGCTTTTGGCCCAGCCGTGAATCAGGTAGAGGGAGCCGTCGTCGTCCCAGAGCGGACACGGATCGATCAGGCCGCGCCCGGGTCGCACGAGCACGGGTTCGCTCCAGGGACCGCGCGGATCGGTGGCGGTGACGAGGTAGAGACCGAAGTCGGGATCGGGGTAATAGATCCAGAATTTGCCGTCGTGATGCCGGAGGGAGGGGGCCCAGACGCCCTTGCCGTGCTGGGGCGTGGCGAACGTATCCAGAGGTTGGAGACGGGGGAGGGCGTGGGCGACGAGGCGCCAGTTGACGAGGTCGGTCGAGTGGAGGATGGGGAGGCCGGGCACGTGGCTGAAACTCGAGGAAACCATCCAGAAATCGTCGCCGACGCGGATGGCATCGGGATCGGAGTAATCGGCGTGCAGGATGGGATTGCGGTAGGTGCCGTCGCCGCGATCCGGCTGCCAAGGGATGGCGCCTCCGACAGCGGAGGCGGAAAAGAAGGTCAGAAAAGACATGAGAGAGGCACGGCGATTCATGAATTGTTCAACGCCATCGTTCTGCCTCGCCCGCATGGAGCTGCGCCTCCTCGAGGTGGCCCAGACGCCGCAGGGCGAGCGCCAGGTCGCGATGGACCTCGGGCAGGTTGGGATCGAGCCGAAGGGCTTCGCGAAACAGGGCGAGTGCCGCGTCGGTTTGATCGCTTCTATAGAGCACGCGTCCGTAGATCTGGCGCGGTGCGGCGGACGCCGGATTGAGGGTCATGGCGCGCTCGAAATGCGGACGGGCCTCGGCGAGCCGATCGCTCAACGCGAGCGCGAGACCGTAATACAGCGGGGCTTCCGGATGGTCCGGACGGAGCCGGAGGGTTTCCGCGAAGTGCGGAATCGCCGCGGCGAACGCGCCTCGTTCGGCTTCGGCGAGTCCCAGATTGTAATGCGCGTCGGCGAGCTGAGGCTGCAGTGCGATCGCGCGTTGGAAACGGCTCACGGCCTCTTCGATGCGCCCCAATCTGACGAGAGCGATGCCGAGATTGTTCTCGGCAGGAGCATAGCCGGGTTGCACGTGCAGCGCGCGCTCGAGCAAAGGCAGCGCTTCGGCGGCGCGACCGGTGCGCGTGAGATTATCCGCGAGATTGCTGAGCGCTTCCGGATAGTCCGGCTTCAGCTCCACGGCGCGCAGGGCGTGGGGCAGCGCTTCGGCGGGCGATCCACGCGCCGTCAGTTCGGCGGCAAGATTATGATGCGCGACCCAGCTATCCGGACTATTGGCGAGCGTCGCCCGATACAGGGCGATCGAATTCACGTAGTGGGCGCTTTGCTGCCAGGTGAACAGACCCGAGACCGCGATGAGCACGCAACCGATCGCCTGTGCGCCGCGCCACGACAGGCCGCAACGTCCACTCTGCGCCGCGCTCACCATGCCGGCGGCGGCGAGGGCGAAGGGGGCGAGGCTGGCGAGGTATTGGAAATGGTCCGCCACATACGAGAACACGAACGGATAGACGTTCACGAACCCGAGCACCGGGAACAGGGTCCCCCCAAAGAGGAGAACCGACGCGAGCAACCCGCGCCCGTGTCCGCGGCGGGCGCGCCAGACCAAGGCGCCGAGCACGGCAAGCGTCGCGGCGGGAAAGAGGTATTGCCACGCTGCGCCGGCATCGATGTCCCAACGCGGATAGAAAAACGCGAGGTCCGCCGGCCAGACCAGTTTGCCGAGGTAGAACCAGACGACTCGTCCCGCCAGCAGTCCGCGTTCGACGAGGCTCAACTCGAAGTCGGCGCCCTGTGCGCCGATGCCGCTCCGCTCGAACCAGGCGGTGAAAAGCCCGGCGGCGATCCCAGAGGCGAACCAAGGCAGCAAGGGTCGCACGTCGACGCGCCACGAGAGGTATCCGCGACGCCACCACACCACGACCAGCAAGGCGGCGGGCAGCGTGGCGGTGACCGTTTTCGTGAGCAATGCCGCCAGGAACCAGAGCGTCGCGATCGCGTAGCGTCCGGGGCGGCGTTCCTCCTCGAACCGCAGCCACGCGAGCGCTGCCGCAAGGTAGAACACGGCGGAAAGGGTGTTTTTCTGCTCGGAAATCCAGGCGACCGACTCGACACACACCGGGTGGAGAGCGAACAGGAAACCGGCCAGCAGGGCGCCCGGAACCTGCAGTCGCCGCAGGAGAGCCACGAACAAGCAGGCGGCCGTCGCATGCCAGATCACGTTGATCAGGTGATAGCCGAGTGTCGCATCGCCCCAGAGCAGGTGCTCCAGCCAGAATGCCGAATGCAGCAGCGGATAATATTGCTGCGTGACTCCCGGTTCGAACCAGATGCGCAGTAAACCGGACCATGATTGCAGGTCCGGACTGGTGACATGCCCCGCATCATCCCAGAGGAAATCGCCGCGAAGACAGGGCCAATAAACGGCCACGGTGGCGCTCAGAAGCAGGAGGAAGACGATACCCAGCGGCCAGGTTCCGGCGCGCACCGCGACCTGAGGCGGCGTTTGTCGGGTGGGCACCGATTTCCTGGCGTGCTTCATTGACGAGAAGGACAAAAATCGCCGGCACGGGGAGCAGTGCCGGCGATGACTACAATCACAGATGTGTCACAGGGACGGCCTAGAGCTCAAACGTCGCGGAGAGGATGAATTGGCGTGGATCGACGATGCGGTAGGTGGCGGCCCGGCCATCGAAGAAGGCCTGCGTCGCCTGGAGGTCTCCGCCATCTTCGAAGACGTTTCTGACGTTGAGCTGGAACTTGGCGCGCACCCTGCCGTTGAACATCCGGGTATTATACGTCATGAACATGTCCACGAACGTCTCGGACGGCGAGTAGATCGGGCGGTTCGGGTCGAGTTCGAGGATGCGGTTCGCCGCTTGCCTGAGATCCATGCCGTCCGTGTAGCCAAGACCGTAGAAACCGATCGAGCCCTTGCTCTGGTAGCGCAACGAGCCGCCGACGCTCACGTTTTTGAGGATTCGGTGATCGGTGAGGCCGGCCAGGTTATACCGCGTATTGAACTTGGCTTGGTATTCGCGGAGCTGGGGCCGGGGACGGCCGATCAGGGCGCGGAACACGGACATCGGTGCGTTGACATTGCCGGCGAAGTTGGTGGCGGCCGAATTGGTGGCGTTGTAGCCGCCGTTGGTCGCGCCCGACGAGAATTGGGTGCCGAGGATATTCCACCAGAGCAGGTGGCCCGTGGCGCCGGTGGAAATGTTGGCGGCATTGATGGGCGTCGTCACACCGTCGATGGTGGCCGTGGTCTGGGTGTAGCGCGGGTCCTCGAGGGTTGTCCAGACGGGCATGCGCTCGGCGATGTAATCGTCCACCGCGGCGCCGGCGGAGGTATTGATCGCCTGGGTTTTCGTGACCGACGCGCTGACCGTCCAGTTCCGGTTGGGGTTGTAGTTGATTTCGAGTTCGTGGCCCTTCGATTGCATATCGTTCACCGCGGCGTAGGTGCCGTTGGCACCGATGGTCCTCAGACCTGTATATTGTTCGAGGGGCATCTTGATGGCCGCGGCGATCTGTTCATCCGAGGCGGTTCCCCCGGTCCCGGTTCCGCTCAGCCAGGCGGTGGCTTGTTTTCTGAGGTTCCACGCATCGTTCGCGACAAAGCCTTCGTAGCGCAGGATGCGCTGCGCCATGGTGGCGATGTCACCGTCGCGCAGGTTGAGCTGCAGTGTGTCGAACTTCGTGTAGCGGAGGGAGAGTTTTCCATCGAACAGGGTGAGCCAAACGCCGATATCTTTGGTCGTGCCGGTCTGGTTGGGCAGTTTGTTGAGGAAGAGATCGTAGGCCGGGCCCTGCGCAACGAAGTTGTCGGATTTGTTATAGGTAAGACCGAGGCCGCCGAGCGTCTCGGCCAGGAGCCGGCTGACGCCGGAGCGCGTTTGAATTTGGGACTGGATGAAGCGCAGGTCGCGGAAGGGACGGGCGACAACCGACATGGTCTCGGTCTTGCCCGAGGCGACGCGCCAAGTGCTGTCCCAGCGATTGGCGGAACTGAAGTCGTAGTCGCGAAGGTCGGAGGTGAGCAGCGGGAACGGGGAGTTCCGATCGTTCACGGTGTCTTCGCGCAAGCCGAAGGTGCCAACGAGTTTTCCGCCGAGGAACGTGCTCTGAAGCACGCCGCCGACGGTCTTCACGACGGTGTTGAGATTCGAGAAACCACCGCCGGCGCCCGGGGTCCAGCCGACCGTGGTCTCGTCCTTGAAGATCTGGGTGGCCGACGGTCCCCAGACATAGGGCAGCGTGGCTCCTTCCGGGAAGTAGCTCGGAGCGTATTCGATCGGTCCGCCTACGGTGCTGCCGACATAGTATTGCTCGTTGAGGCGGGCGTAATTGTTCAACGGCTGCAGCGCGCCGGAAGCGTTGAGATACTGCGGGAGGAGGTTGCTGTTCGACTGATAGCCCAACGGGGCGTTGATGCTGGCGTATCGCTGCAGGTAGGGTGTGTCGAGGTCCAGCGCGGTGTGCCGGTAGTTGTAACTATAGTTCTTGCGATCCTTGTATTCGTAATAGCCGAGGATCTGCTGGGTGCCGATCCATTTGAGCCAGCTCGGCTCTTGGGAGAGATCGATGCGATAGACGGCCTGGGCCCGCGCGGTGTCCCATACCTTGGGGTCATTCCGCAGATAAGGTTCGTTGCTCCGGAGGTAGGGACGGCCGAAGTAGGGGTTCGGCGTGCCGTCGAGGTAGTGCGTGTTCACATCGACCTGGAGCTGGCCGACGTTGCTGTTCACGCTCGCGCGGCCCATGGGCTGGTTTTCGACGCGCTTGGAGTCCTCGCGCAGAAAAGTGCCTTGGGCGGCCAAGGTCTGACGCGGGGTGTTCAGGATGATCTGATCGATCTGGGCAAGGTAGATGTCGACGTCGTCCCACGCCTTGCTGTTGCCCATCAGGTTGATTTCGGTCCAATCGTAGATCGAGCGGTCAGAGATGGGCTGGGCGACCGAATTATATAGTGGCTGCTGCGTCGCGGTATAGGTGTCCGATGGACCCGTGGTCAGAAGGCCGACACCGACGGCGGAGGCGGAGAACGGATCGGTCACGGAGTAGTTGTTTCCCGCTGGGCTGGCTGGATTGCCGGTATATCGAGCGATGGTCCAATAGGGAGCTTCGCCGGGTGCGCCGATTTGGAAGGGCGAACGCGTTTCCGCGCCGCCGGTGATGAAAGAAGGTGCCGCCGTATAAGGCGTGGTGGAGCCGACTACGTTGCCGTTGCCCATGACGCGGCCATCGGCGAACGTGACCAGACGGGTGACGGGATTCCAACCCGGCCGACCAGCGTCGAACCAGTCCGTGTAGTAATCGCGCGGGGTGGTGAAGTTGGGCCGCACGGCGGAGTTGTTGTAATTATACCAGGAGCCCGTGATCGTCGTGTTCTTGAAGGGCCGGGCCTTCACCTGGAGGCTGAGGCGGCGGGTGTCCTCGCCGGAGGGTTTACGAATAAATGCGGTGTGCTGGTAGGCATAGCTGGCGCGGATCGCGAGCTTGTTACGGAAGAGCATCCGGTTCACGTCGAGCGAGCCGCGCCAGCCGCCGTAACTGTCGGCGCGCGTCTCGACGCGGTTGAAATTCCGGGTGAGGTTGGCGGTGGCCGCCACTTGGTTGACGGTGCCGGAGGCGTTGCCCAAGCCGAAGATGTTGGCGTTCGGGCCCCGGCTCAGCTCCAGCGAATCTATCCAGAGCGGGTCCACCGGCACGCGGCCCGTCATCTCGATGTTGTTGAAAGCGATGTTGGCGTTGCCGATCCCGCGCACGCGATTGGCGTTGTTCGGATTGAGGCTGACGTTGTCGACGACCGCCCCGGTGCGGTCGGTCACGAAGTTGGAATAGGAATTGGTGCCCTCGGTGCTCGCCATGTGGTCGAACACGTCGTTCACGTCGAGCATCGCGAAGTCCTGCATCTGCTCTTTCGACATCACGGTGATCGACTGGCCCAGATCCTCGATTTTCGAATTGAGGCGCGTGCCGGACATCGTGTTCGACTGGAAGTAGCCGTTGGTTTCAGCGGTGACTTCGAACGGCGAGAGGGTGACGACTTCGTCCTCGGCAGGAGCCGGCGCGGTGGCCTGGCCGAAAGACGACGAGGCGATCAAGACGCAACACACGAGGGTCCAGAGCAGGGCGAGCGGGCGGGGTGGCAGACGGTGGTTCATGGTGGTGTTAGTGGGTTGGCGGAAGCGGGATGGCGGCGCGCGGGTGTATTGCTCACGTGGTTACGCCGGCGCGCAGGTCGGAAAGCACTCTGAAACGGAAAAAGCGGGTTGGGGTTGGGCCCGGAAGACTCCAAGGGCGGGGGAGCGAGGTGCGCATGGCACTCGCAGGCGGCGGGCGCGACAAGTGGGTCGAATGCGCGCATTGTCGAATTGGCGCACGAAACGAGCGGGTATGCGCGCGAAGCCGATGCTGCTGTCGTCGGGTCGCGGGGCTTTCCCTTGTTCGCGCGAGGAGCGTCCCCGGATGAAGGAGTGTTGAGTCCGGAAGCGCCCGGCGAGGACCCCGGGTTCCAACCGGGGAAAACGGGTCAGTCTCGCCGAGGCAAAGTGAGACCTTCGCGCCACTCGCCGGTGAGCAGGATCTCGTGGCGCGCCGCGGGAATGCCGAGCTCGTTTCGGTGCATGAGGCCGATGAGCATCTCGACGGCGAGGCTGCCGATCTTGGCCGCCTCGCAATATACCCCGGCGCAGGCCAGTTCGGGATGATCGCCAGCGAGGTCGACCACCCCCACGTCGCGTGGGACGGAACGGCCAAGCTGTTGAAGCCACAGAAGCACGGGGCGGGCGTGCGTGACGAGCAGGGCGTCCGGGCGGAACTTGGAGAACCAGCGGGAGAAGTCCTCCCGGGTGGCGGGGTCACCGGGGCAGAGGGGGACGCGGGCGGCGGGGGGAAGCTTGAGCTGCCCGCCGGCGTAGGCGCTCAGCCAGCGCTCCCCGACGCGCGGGCTGTCGTTGGCTTCGGAGAAAACGAAGCCGATGCGGCGATAGCCGCGCTCGATGCATTGCTGCATCGCAAGGCCGGCGGCTTCGAAGTGGTTTTCGGTGACATGATGCAGCAGGGGCGCCTGAAGGGTCATGCCGAGCGCGACGGTCGAGAAACGTTCCCAGGGAAGCTCGAGCGTGCGCTCGCCGGGCGGGAGGCGTCCGACGAGCAGACCATGAATGCCGCGGGCCGCGAGGATGCTCGCGAAGCGCTGCGGCGTCATCTTGGGTTCGCGCATCCAGAAGTGCTCGACCTTGTAGCCGAAGTCGGCGGCGCGTTCGACCGCGGCGGGGAAATAGTCGGGCCGGTCATGGTGTTCGCGGCGCCAGCCGAATCGCGTTGGATAGTTGGTGACGTAGGCGAGCGCGACGTGCTTGAGCGGCTTGCCCGACCGGCGGGTGCGCATCAGCGCGGCGACAAGTGGATTCAGGCGGTAACCGAGCTCGCGGGCGGTGGCTTGCACCCGGCGGCGGGTGGTGGCGGAAATCCGGGGATCGTCGCGCAGCGCAAGCGCCACCGTGGAGCGGTGGACGCGGGCGCGATCGGCGACGTCTTGGAGCGTGGCGGGGGCGGG
>JAEYYL010000404.1 GCA_023430825.1 Verrucomicrobiota bacterium
CGCGCCCGCCCCCGGCCCGCCCGGGGGGGGGCCGGCCCCGCCCCCCCCCGCCCCCCACGACGACGAACAGCGCCGCGGCCGCGGCCATCGTCGGGTAGTCGTTTCGCGCCAGCGCATCGGTCAGCACGATCGTCCCGACCAGATACGCGGCGGGCACGGCGGTGGAGAGCGTGAGGTAGGTGCGAAAGGGCACGCGGGCCAGGCCGAGAAGGTAACTCTGCACGAAGAACGGGGGACCGGGGACGATGCGAACGAGCAGGATGATCGGCCAGGCGGCATGCGGCTGGATTTCGGGCAGGTTGTAGCCGAAGTGTCGGACGAGGCGCGCGGCGAGGGGGCGCAGCGCGCGGGCGGCGATCCAGTAGGACACCGTGACGTTGACCGCCACGGCCGCGACCGTGCAGACGAGGACGGGGCCGAGCCCGAGGGTCGGCACGAACACCAGCGCCACGGCGACGGTGAACATGCTGAGCGGAAAACCGGCGGCCGGCAGCAACGCCATCGCGACGAAGAACGGCAGCGGCCCGGCGTCGCGGAAAAAGCCCACGGTGCGCTGAAACTGCGCGCGCAAGTCCCAGTGGAGCGCGAGCAGCACGCCGGCGGCGAGCAGGAGCACGCCGACCAGGATCGCCCAGCGGAGGGAAGGTCGGCGCGCGCGGCTCATGCCTTGAAGAGCGAGCCGTCGGCGGCGCGGTAAAAGCGGTTGAACATCGGCGTGGCCATCAGCGTCGTGACGATGGCCATGAAGACGAGGATCGAAAAGAGGGTCGGGGTGATGATCCCGCGCTCGAGGCCGATGTTGAGAATGATGAGTTCCATCAGGCCGCGGGCGTTCATGAGCGAGCCGACGCCCATCGCCTCGCGATGCGTTTCGCCGCAGCAGCGCGCGGCGGCGTAGCAGGCGCCGGCCTTGCCGAGGACGGCGGCGGCGAGGACGGCGAGCGCGACGAGCCAGAGGAACGGCTCGTTGACCAGATCGAAGCGGGTGTTGAGCCCGGAATAGACGAAGAACAACGGGAGGAGAAGCAGCGTGGTGAGCGGTTCGATCGCGGCTTGCAGCCGCGTGGCGAAGGCGCCGCGGGGCACGGCGATGCCGAGAAAGAAGGCGCCGAAAACGGCGTAGAGGCGGATCGTGTCGGTGAACCAGGCGGCGAGCATCAGCAGCACCATCATCCACCCGAAAGCGGTGCGTTCGGAGGTGGCATCGCGCGCGGCGAAATCGGCGATGAAGCGCAGCAGTCGTCGTCC
This sequence comes from Verrucomicrobiota bacterium, assembly GCA_023430825.1. Taxonomy (GTDB): domain Bacteria; phylum Verrucomicrobiota; class Verrucomicrobiia; order Opitutales; family Opitutaceae; genus Opitutus. The sequence goes on from JAEYYL010000404.1 coordinate 1,249, forward strand.
CACGGTGAACAGGACGACGATGAACAGCGCGCTGCCGCCGAGTGCGATCAAGGCGATGGAAGGATCGCCGGCGAGGCTCGCGAGCACGAGGGCGAGGACGGCCCACGCGGCGGCGTCGTCGATTGCACCGGCCGCGAGCGCGAGGGTGCCGACGATCGTGCCGGAGAGTCCGCGTTCGAAGATGATTCGCGCGAGCATCGGGAACGCGGTGATCGCCATCGCCGCGCCCATGAACGGCACCGCCTGCCACGCCGTGACGCCGCCGGCGAAAAATCCGCCGTGTTGCAACAGGAACCACGCCACGCCGCAGCCGAGCAGGAACGGCGCGAGGATGCCGGAGGCCGAGATCGCGAGCGCGCTGCGCAGCCGCGCATGCACGAGGTCCAGGCGAAAATCGAGGCCGACCGTGAACATATACAGCGCGAGCGCGACCTGCGCACCGGCGAAGAGGATCGAGCGCGACACCTCGGGGAAAACGGCCTGCTGGGCCTGAGGCCAGAGATAGCCGAAAAGCGACGGCCCGAGCAGCACGCCGGCGATCATCTCGCCGACGACAGGGGGCTGGCCGAAGCGCAGGGCGATCCAGCTCACGCTGCGGCAGGCGACGAGGACCACCGCCAGTTGCAGGAAGAAAAGCACGGAGAGCTCGAAGGTCGTCATCGCGGGGGGCGCATGGGTGTTGGCGGGCGCGCGGCGCACGCACAAGCGGGAAAATCCCTTGCATTGACCGGTGCCGGGGAGCGGGATTGCGTTTCGCGTGTCGATATCGCGGCGGCCATGGACCGCCGACGAAAAACGTTTTTATGGATTCAATCTCCCGAGTGGCGGTTTGGTTTTTTCCCTTCCCTGGGACGGGCGCGCGTTTGCGTGCGGGAGGTCGGGGCGACGCCGCGCATGGCCGCTGAACCGAGGAGGGAAGACGGGGCGGGGATCGCCGCGGAGCCCACGCGCGATTTCAGCGTGCGTTTCGGCCGGGGAGAAGCCGGAGCGGCGGGCACGGTGACGCTGCCGCTGCCCGTGCTGGCGGGGGAGGCGCAGGAGGTGATTTTCGGCGCGGCGAGGGCGCGCGAGCCGCGGCACGGCATTGCGTTGTGGCGTTCGGGTTCGCTGCTGATCGGTCGAGCGTCCGTGCCGTTCGTGGCGGAGGACCTCGTCGAGCGCACGCGCGCCCTGTATGCGGACGTGCTGGCGGCGTGTGGCGGGAAGCCGCTGGTGCGCATCTGGAATTACGTGCCGCGGATCAACGCGGTGGAAGCGGGGCAGGAGAATTATCGCGCGTTTTGCGCAGGACGCTCGCTGGCGTTCGAAGGGGCGTTTGGCGACGGCTATGTCGAACAGCTGCCGGCGGCGTCGGCGGTGGGTTGCGATGGCGACCGGCTATGGATCGTGTTTGTCGCGGGGGAGAAGGCGCCGCGACATTTCGAGAATCCGGCGCAAGTGCCGGCCTATCGTTATCCGGCGGAGCACGGACCGCGCGCGCCGAGTTTTGCGCGGGCGACGGCGGCGGTGGACGGCGAGCGGCGGCTGACGTTCATTTCGGGCACGGCAGCGATCAAGGGACATGAGACGGTGGCGCCGGGTGCGCTGGAGGCGCAGCTCGACTGCACGCTCGATAATCTGTGGTTGATTTCCGCGACGGCGGGATTGGGCGAGCGGCTCGCGAGCGGCACGGGCAGCCGGCGGCATTTTAAGATTTATCTGCGGCACGCGCGCGATCTGGCGAGAGTGCGGACGCGGCTCGAGCAGGCGCTGCTCACCCCGGCGGATGTGGTGACGTATTTGCGCGCGGACATCTGTCGCGCGGCGCTCGACCTCGAGATCGAGGCGACGGTGGTGGCGGGCTGAGCGGCCGCTGGCAGGCGAACGCGATCCCGCTGCTCACGCAGCGAGCCACAACGGAATCGGTTGCAAGCAGGCGCCTATTTCGGAGGGGAGGGCGCGAGGAGTGCGCTCAGGCGCCGCGTGTCGGTTTTGCCGCGGACGGTGAGCGGGAAGGCGGGGAGCGCGACGAGACGCTTCGGGATTTTCCACGAGGCGAGTTGATCGCGCAGCGCGACGCGAAGTTCCGCGGGTGGACGGTCGGTGGCGACGACGGCGGCGAGCGCATCGGCGCGGTCCGCGTGCGGCGAGACGAACGCGTCGCGCACGCCGGGGAGTTGGCGCAGCGCGCGCTCGACTTCGGCGAGGTCGAGCCGGCGGCCGGCGATTTTCACGGTGCGACCGGAGCGGCCGAGCAGGACGAGTTCGCCGGCGGCGTCGAGTTCGCCGAGGTCGGCCATCCGGTGCGTGCCGGGCCGGCGGTTGCCGAGCGTGAACACGGCGTCGCTCGCGACGGTGAACCGTTTGCCGCGGTGGAAGGTGAGTGTGACGCCCGGGAGCGGTTGACCCACGCCGCGGCGCAGAGCGGCCGAATCGCCGGTCGGGTCGTAGGCGATGCCGCCGGTTTCGCTCGAGCCGTAGAAGTTGTGGACCTTGCGGCCGAATTTCGCGTGAAACGCGCGCGCGACGTCCGGCGCGAGCGGTGCGCCGGCGGAGATCACGGTGCGCAGGCTCGCGAGCTCGTGCGGTGCGACGGAGGATTCGGCGAGCGCCTGGAGCAGCGCGGGCACAGCGGGAAACACGGTGGCGCGCGAACGTGCGACGGCGGCGGCGATGGCGTGCGGGATCGGCGCGACGCCGTGGACGATCGGCGTGCCCTGCAGCAACAGCGGCAGCACGAGGTTGCCGAGGCCGTAGGAATGGCCCCAGGGAATCAGCCCGAGGTTCACGTCGTCGGCCGCGATGCGCATGCCGGCGCAGAGCTGGCGGCCGTCGGCGAGCATTTCGGCGTCGGTAAACGGCAGGGCACGCGGTTCGCCGGTCGAGCCGGAGGTGAGTTTCACGAGTCGGCGACCATCGCGCGGCCGGCGCGGTCGCGGCGCGAGCGGTTCGAGCGCGCCGCCGCTCCAGAGAAAACCGGCGCCGGCGGAGCGGGCGGTGGCGCGTTGCGCGGCGGGCGGATCGCCGGGATCGAGCAGGACGGCGATGGCGTCGGACTTCAACACGCCGAGAAATACCTGCCACCACGCGGGACCGTTCGGCTCCGCAAACGCGATCGCGTGGCCGCGGGCCAGCGGGGCGTGTTGCGCGTGCCAGGCGTTCGCGGCCGCGTCGAGTTCGGCGCGCGTGTGTGTGCGCCCGGTCGTGGCGTCGATCAAGGCGGCTGCGTCCGGGGCGTCCGACAGCGTTTCAAGCCAAGTGTGGAGGAGGGTCGCGCTCATGCGGACTGGTTCAGTGAAACGACCCATGACTCGCGCGTGGCGAAGCTGGCTCATTTCTTAACCACGGATGGACTCGGATGAACACGGATTCGGATCGGACCCAAACCGTTTTGAACCACGAATGGACACAAACGGACACGAATGGAGCCTCAAGGCTCGGATCAGCACGGCCCTTCATGCATGTGCCTTCGTGTTCATTCGTGGTTCAAGTCCGAATCCGTATTCATCGGTGTCCATCCGTGGTTTCCTTCAGGTTTTTCTTTCTCACGCAGGACGGCGGCGGGCGAGCGGCTCCAGTTCCGCGGCGGCGAGGGCGGTGAGGACGATCGCGGCGACGGTCAGGCCGAGCGCGTGGATCACCGGAATCTGGCTGAACGCGAGCACGCCGAACGACGTGGCGGTGCTGAGCGCGGACAAGCGGATGGCGACGGGCGGCGCGCCGCCGGCGCTCGCGTTGTCGGCGGAGAAGATCGCGTAGTTGTGCGACAGGCACACGCCGAGAAAAGCGCCGAGCAGGTGAAAGAGGTTCAGCGTTTGGTCGGCGAGACCGAGGACGCCGAAAACGAGGAAGCAGGAACCCGCGGGGATGAGCGCGATGCGCAGCGCGCGGCGGAGTGGATAGATCAGGAACACGCTGAGGATGACGATGCCGAGTCCGATCAGGCTGAGTTGCAGGGCGGACCAGCGGTAGCGGGTGAAGAGCTCGTTGAGCGATTGGAGCTGGCCGACGCTGACGGTGAAAAGCCCGGAGGGCGGCGGAGGAGCGTCGGGCTGTTCCGCGAGCGTGATGAACCAGAAAGGCGGCTGGCTGCTGGCGAGGAGCGAGAGCGGTCCGGTGAGGAGGGTTCGCACGCTGGCAGCAAGGTCGTCGTAGTCGCCGGCCGGTGGGTGGGCGCGCGCGCGGTCCCAGGCGTTGAAGAACGAAAAAAACGAGTCGGCGGAAAAGCCGTGGCGATCGAGCGCGGCCCGGAAGTCGTCGGGGAAGCCGCGCAGCGCTTCGAATCGTTCCGGCAGGGCGCGCCAGTCGGCCTGGGTCGGGAGCAGGAGGCCGAGGCTGGAGAGCGCGACGTCCGGCGCGGTGCGCGCGAGGTGGGCGTGAAAATCGGCGAGGTGCTGGCGGGCGTCCGCGACGGTGTCACCATAAGTCAAATACACGCTGCGGTCGGCGGTTTCGCCGAAGAGGGCGCGCAGTTCGGCTTCGTTGCGGTGCAGTTCGGGCGCGGGGAGATCGAGTGCGTGCACGTCGTCGCGCCAGTGCAGTTGCCAGGGTCCGATGGCGACGACCACGAGCGCGGCGGCGAACAGGACGCGCGGGAACCAGCGGAGCACTGGATGATCCCGGGCGGAGCCGAGGCTGCCGAACTCGCGGCTGGCGAGAAACGGGCGGTCGAGCTGCGCGAAATAAAGCATCGCGGTGGCGAGCGCACCGAGCAGGCCGGCGGCGACGAAGAAACCGATTTGCTGGATCAACGGGAGATCGGAAAACAGGAGAAGCGAAAAGCCGGCGACGGTGGTGAGGCAGCTCGCGAGCAGCGGTTTGAGCAGCCGGCGGAGTTTTTCGGTGTAGGGCTCGTCGGGCCGCCGCGCCGGCTGCATGTAGATATAGACGCCGTAGTCGACGGCGACGCCGCTGAGCAGCGAGCCGATGACGAAGACGAGGATGTGCAGGCGGTCGAACGCGAGGGTGGAGAACGTCCACGCAGCCGCGATCGAGAGAAGAATCACCGGGAGGAGGTGCAGAATCTGGTGAATGCGGCGGACGAAGATCGCGGCGACGACGAGCACGCCGGCGATGGAGAAGAGGTTGAGCAGCCGGATTTCGGACTGGATGCGCGCGCGGCTGGCGGCGGCGAAGCGGTTGATGCCGGACCACTGGAGTTCGACGCCAGGTGCGGTGGCGCGCACTTGCGCGAGCGCGGCGGCGATGGCGTCGAAGACGGGTTGCTGGCCTTCCTCGGCGAGCGGCGAGGCGTGGATGCGCGCCCAGACGAGAGCGTGCGTGGCGGTTTGGGCGGCGGGTGGCGAGAGGACGTCCGCTTGTCCCGCGAGACGGGCGACGAGCAGCAGCGGGTCCATCAGGACGAGGTCCTGCATCGCGGAGGCCTCGGGTTCGCTGAGAAAATTTTCGAGATCGTTGGCGGCGCGCTCGGCGAGCCAGGCGGAGAACTGTGCGGGCGGCTGGCCGGTGGCGGCGAACTCGCGCTGGCGTTCGCCGAGCCAGCCGGGGAGGAGAAGTTCGAAACGGCGTTCGAAAATCTCGCGGCCGAGTTTTTGCTGATCGGTGGAGTCGCCGATGACGAGCGCTTCGGCGAAGTGGGGCGAATCCGCGAGCGTGGCGGCGAACGCCGCGGCGGCGGCGTGGGGCGCGGCGCCGGGGGTGGTGGGATCGCGCAGCGCGAAGAGCATCACGCGCGACTGCACGTCGTTGGCGAAGCTGCGGACAAGACCGATCTCGGGCGATTGTTCCTCGGGCGGGATGAGATCGAGGACGTTCGTGGAAATCTTGGCGCGGTAATCGAGGCGCGCGAGCCACACGGCGCAGAAGCCGGCAAAGAGGACGAGCAGGATGCGCGCGAAACGTTTCTGTCGGCTCGGCGGCATCGGGGCGGGTCAGCGGAAGTAGCGGCGGAGTTCTTCGGCGGAGAACACGACGTCGTCGCGGGTTTCTCCGATCTCGATGTCGATGCGCTGCGTGTCGGACTTGATCATCGCGATGCGCTCGAGCCGCGGGCCTTCGCCGTGGACGACGATGCTCCCGAGCAGTTCGGCATTGCCGGAGTCGCGCGGCACGAAACCGAGCGCCCAGGCGTCGCCATCACGGAGCCCGTGGATAACGAAGTCGCGCGCGAGCGCGGGGAGATCGAAACGCAGGATGTCGAAAAGGGCGGAGGTGGCGGTGTCGGCGCGGCGGTCGGAGGGCGCGGTGCGCGTGCGACCGCGGGCGTCGCGCAACAGAACGCCCTCGCGATCGACGACGATGGTGTGAGGTTTTTCGCCGAGATAGGTGAGGCTGAGGCCGTGTTCGGCGGAAAGGCGGATTTCGCCGGTGAGCGTGACGGGGGTCTTGCGAAACGGGAACGTGCGGCGCTCGGCGAAGGAGGCGACGCGGTTTTTGTCCGGCGAGAGGCGGCCGAACAAGTCGCGCCACGCGGGATCGCCGGCGGGGTCGGCGAGGAGGGTGTCGGGGCTGAGGACGACCGGCGAAGCGGCGAGCGGGGCGCCGGCGGCGAGGACGAGGAGGAATAGAGCGGTGGAGCGCCGGAGAAAGCGATGGAGGCGCGGCGCCCCCGCCGCGTTGATTTCCGCAGAACGCGCGGCGGGGGCGCCGCGGCT
>JAEYYL010000407.1 GCA_023430825.1 Verrucomicrobiota bacterium
ATCTAGCATGAGCCGTCCTGGTCGGGACGGCTCTCCGAGCCGTCCGCGATCACCCCGGGGCCGCCCCTCGCACCCGGAGCGCAGGTTGCGCGCTCGCGCGCAATGTGGCGCGCCGAGCGCGCCACCTACCTTCGATTGCGCGCGCCTGACACTCGCTTTAGAACGACGGCGTCAACGTCACCGTCGTGCCGGGCGACACCGTGTAGTCCGGGCCCGTGCTCCAGGTTTCGTCGTTGATGAGGAACTTGAAGACGAACGGTCGGCCCGCCTCCCCGAGCGCGATCGACCAACGGTCGTCGGAGACGCATTCCATGCGCACTCCCTGGTCCCAGCTTAGGCCGGGGCCCTCGCCGCGGAGGTAGAGCGAATTGCCGAAGCCGACATCGACGTTCGCTGAAATCGTCGTGACAACCACCGCGGGCACCACCTCGACGGCGGGCACGGTGGGCGTCTTGCGGACGGTCTTCGTGGTTTTCTTCGCCGGGGTGAGCGTTTTCGTGACTTTGGTTGTTTTTTTCATGGCAGTCCTGATTGAAACGGACGCGGATCGTAACCCGCTTTCGTGCCCAAAAAAAGCAAATAGAGGGCCAAGAGCCTGCCAGCTGCAAAATTTGCACGGCCGTAACCTGCGCGGGACGCGCGCCTCCCCTTCGCTCGACCCGGTCTCGCCGGCGACACCGCTCAGCGACTGGCACGCCGCGCCTCGCCGGCGGGAAAACGACACAGATGAAAAGCACCGGCATTCATCTCCCTTGGCAACGATGCCGCTCTCCCTCGTTTATAGCAGCGCGTGGCCTGGCAGATCACCGCTCTCCTTTTTTCCAGCGTCTTCGAACTCATCATGGCACTGTTCGTTCGCAGCCGGCTGCGGACGATCACGTCCGGCCCGTTCTGCGTCGCGCTGCTGCTCAACGCCTCGTGGGCTCTCGGTTACGCCATCGAACTCAGCCTGCCCTCGCTCGAGGACAAGCTCCTCGTTTTCCAGATCCGCTGCTCGTTGCTCTGCTTCTATGCGCCGGCCTGGTTCGAGATGATTCACCGGATGACGCGCGGCCGGCCGCTCTTGCGCGGCTGGATGATCCCCGCCGTCCTGCTCGTCCCGGTCGTCACCCTCGTGCTGCTGTGGTTTCCCGGGCCGGGGCAAAACACCCTCCTCCGCCATTCCTTCTGGGTCGATGCGAGCGGCGGATTGCCGGTGCTGCGCAATGCCTTCGGCCCCTGGGGCATCATCTACTACCTCTACAATTACGCGGTGTGGGCGGTCATCTTCCTCCTGCTTTATCCGCGAAAAAACCACACCGCGTGGGAGCGGCGCGGCCGGCTCATCTTCCTCGTCGCCGCCGCGATCGGGTGGACCGTCGACGCGCTCCATCTCTTCGGCCTCACCTCGCCGCCCGGCCTCAACTACGCTCCGACGCTCTTTCCACTCACGAGCGGGCTGATCGCTTTCGCGCTCCTCCGGCATCGCATGCTCAACCTCGCGCCCGTCGCTCGCGCCGCCCTGATCGAACGGCTGGAGGATCGCATCCTGGTGTTCGACGCCGATCACCGCATCGTCGACTACAATCAGGCCGCCGCCGCCACACTCGCTCTCGAGAACGCCCGGGTGATGGGCCGCCCCGCCGCCGCCGTGCTCGGCCGCTGGCCGGACCTCGTCGCGCTTTTCGCCAGCACGCGTCCGCCGCGCCGCGAGATCACGATCGAGCCGCTCGATTTCGAAGCGTCGTTGTTCGACGTGACCGAACCCGGCGCCGCCCGTCCGCGCGCCCGCGTGCTGGTGTTGACCGACATCACCCGTCGGAAGGAAACCGAAACCCAGCTCCGCCTCGCCAAGGAAGCCGCGGAAGCCGCCGGCCAGGCGCAATCGCGCTTCCTCGCCACCATGAGCCACGAGATTCGCACGCCCATGAACGGCGTCGTCGGCTTCATCCAGCTGCTGCAGTCGACCGCGCTCGACCCCAAGCAGCGTGAATACCTCGACCTCCTCCACCACAGCACGCGCTCGCTCCTCGTCATCATCAACGACGTGCTCGACTACTCGAAGATCGAGGCCGACCAACTCGAGATCGAACAGATCGCGTGCGATCTCCGCGCCGTCGTCGCGCACACCCGGCGCCTGCTCGAACCGCTGGCCTCCGAAAAAGGACTCGAGTTCACCACCCGCGTCGCCGACGACGTTCCGCCCGAGATCGTCAGCGATCCGGTGCGGCTCCAGCAGATTCTCACCAATCTCCTCGGCAACGCCCTCAAATTCACCCACGCCGGCCGCGTCAGCCTGGACGTCTCGCTCGCCGGACCCGACTTCCTCGCGTTCGAGATCGTCGACACGGGCATCGGCATCGAGCCCGAACACCAGGCGCGCATTTTCACGCCGTTCAGTCAGGCGGACGCCTCGACCACGCGCCGTTTCGGCGGCACCGGCCTCGGCCTCTCGATCACGCGGCGACTGTGCGAACTCATGGGCGGCTCGCTCCGCCTGACCAGCGAGCCAGGCCGTGGTTCGCGTTTCACCGCGACCGTTCGCGCCGCCCCGGCACTCGCCACCCCGTCGCCCGCCCCCGCGTCGCCTCCCGAAACCGCATCGCCGCGCCGCAGCCTCAGGGTGCTCGTCCTGGAGGATAATCCCGTGAATCAGAAGGTCATCGGCGCGTTCCTGGGCAAACTCGGTCATACACCTCACTTCGTCAACGACGGCGAGAAAGGCCTCGCCGCCCTGCTGCAACACCGCTTCGACGTCCTTCTCATGGATCTCGAGATGCCGGTGATGGACGGCTACGAAGCCGTCCGCCGCATTCGCGCCAGCGAACGCCCGGAGACTCCGCGCGCCTACATCGTCGCGCTCACCGCGCACGCGTTGAAGGGCGAACGGGAGCGTTGTCTCGCACTCGGCATGGACGACTTCCTCACGAAGCCAATCAATCTCGCCGCGCTCGAGAAAACCCTCGCCCGCGTTCCCGCCCGCGCCGCCGGCTGACGACGCGAAACACTCACCCGGCGAGTCGGGTGACGCGGCATCGTCGATGCGGACGCCTCTCCGACGCGTCCGCGCGAATTGAGACGCGGCGAATTCCTCACCCGCATAGATCATGGAGCCGCGGCGCCATTTGCGGACTGTCGCGCGCCTTCTACGAAGTGTGATTCATCCCGACGAACCCGCATAGATCACACTTCCTGGTGAACCCACTACACCCTGAGGCTTGCCCTCAAACTATCCTGTCGTTGCGAGGAGCGAAGCGACGAAGCAATCCATCGAGCTGGATCGCCACGCCCTCGTTCCCGCCACAGGCGGCCAAGCCTCGGGCTCGCGATGACAATCGGAAGTGTGATGAATGCGGGCTGAATTCGTCGCCGGGACATCCCGCGAATGTCTCGAAGACTCTCTTTTTTTTTGCGCCGCTTGCGCCTCTTTGCGGCAAAGATCCGGCGATGGAATTCGCGAACCGCTGTCGCGGTTCAGGAACCACCCTCTCCGCGCGCAGCGCTCTCGGCCCGATCCCCGCCGGCACGCGTGCATCGCCTCACGCGCCTCACATCGACGGCGAAGCACCCGCCAGCTTCGCGGGCCCGCCTTCGCTCTTCCGCTGCTGGCGAAAGGCCGCCGCTTGCTCGATCAATTTGCTCAGGCTCCGTTCGTCACGACTGGAGTTGTCCACCGCGGCGCCCTCGATGAAAATCGTCGGCGTGCCGTTGATGCCCGCCGCTTTCGCCCGGTCGCGCGCCGCGACGACCGCCGGCCGCACCGCCGCCAGCCGCTCCTCCAGTCCGGCCGTGCTCAAGCCGAGTTCATCGAAAAGTTTTTCGATGTCCGGGAGTTTCAGGCCGCCTTGCTTCCGCCGTTCGAATTGAAGCGCCCACATCTCGAAATATTTTCCTTCCTGTCGGGCGAGCTCGAGCGCCTGCGATTGCAGGAGCGAGTAATCCCACAGCACGCGCGAAAAAACCGAGAGTGCGACCCGCTCCTTGCCCTGCTTCGCCAGCGTCATCAGCCGCGAAAAATCCGCCGTGCAGCTCGGGCAGTTCGGATCGAGAAACGCCACCACCTTCACGCCCTCGCGATGGCCCGCCACCGGCGTGTCCTCGGCGAGCCACTCCTCCTGCCGCAGCGGAGCCATCTCGCGATTCACCAGCGCCGGCTTCATCTCCATCAGACGGCTCGGCTCGATAAACGTCGGCAACGAGCGCCCCACCATCGCGGTGAATTGCTTCGCGTTCTCACCTTCATCGAACCGGCGCGTGCCCACCTGGTTGACGATGATCATCAACGCCGCGAGCGCCCCCATCGCGACGAAACCCATCCCGGCCGCATACCCGATCTCCGCCGGCCGAGCCGCCTCGGCGATCGGCTCGTGACCGCCCTTCCCGAATTGATAGGCGTGGATCGCGAACAACGCCGTCGTCAGCCCCGCCGAAACCAGGCAAAGCGGACACCACGCCTGCGCCACGAAGGCCTGCACATAGACGAGGTAACACGAATACGGAAACGCGAGCGCCACCGCCACCTCCGAGGCCGAATGACACCGCCGCGCCGCCGTCTCCGGCAGCAGGACTTTTCCCAACGCCATCGCGCCCACGAAAAAATAAAACGCGTAGCCCCATGCGGCGACCGACACTCCGAAGAGCTCACTCGCTTTCTGGAGCTCGGTATTGGTGCAGCCTTGCGCGGACGACGCCGCGCCGACCGCGCCCGGCTGGCCGACACCCCAGCATCCCTGGTCGAAGTTTCGTTCCTTCTGCACCCACAGGTGAAGAGCCAGCACCATTCCGAGCAGGGAGAACAACAGGATCAAGCGATTGAACATGGGAGAAGCCGCGCAGCGGCGCGGAAGAATTTAACGCGGACAGACGAACCAACCCGACAAACCAACTGCGCCACGGCCGTGTTGTGCGGCTCGCACAAGTTCAAGTCCCGGATCGCGGCACGAAAAAGAGGACCCATCAGCCAGAGCGGATGGGTCCTCGAAATATCAACGCATTAGTCGGTGCAACCGTTGCCCGGCTGGCCGCACCAGTCGTGACACGCTTGGTGAACGGCGTTCACTTCGTTGATGCACTGATTATAGGCGGCATAGTCGTAACTGCAGCCCCACGGATACGGATAATAGGTGCAATACTGGTTAGCGATCATCGACGCGTAGCAATATTGGTAGGCGCTGGACGCGTTCGAGCTGCACGTGTTGTGGCACCATGTGCACTCCGCTTCGCTCGCCGCATAGGAATAAATCGGCACGCAAAGGCCGATCGCCAACGCAATCAAAGGCAGAAGCCAACGCTTCCCGCCTCGCTTGTCCGTTCCACTGACGTTGTTTGTTCTCATCATGGGTTCTGGGGTTTTGCCGCTCGCGCCCGCCATCGGAGCAACCATCCAATGGCGGAAAACGAGACGGCGGGGTGCAAACCGACCACCGATCGACTGAGCGGCGCGGCCAGGGGCCGGGGGTAACCGCGCAGGCAAGCCAGTGAGTTGCGGAAACATAGACAGTTTCCTGCGATACCGGAGTCAATCTTTTGCATCGCCGGGCGCGTCATATTCCCCGCGAGATTTCAATCATCCCCGAAAAATAGCGGCGGCCGGCCCCGGACCAACCGGCCGCGTTTCTTCACAATCTTCGTAACGCGTCGCCGCGCGCCGTGTTCTCCCGGAGGCCTCCCATGCTCTCCGACCTTCGCCTCTCGCTGCGCGCGCTTTCCAAATCCCGCGGTTTCGCCCTCATCGCCGTGCTCACGCTCGCCGTCGGCATCGGCACCTCCACCGCCATCTTCAGCGCACTGCGCGCGCTCGTGCTCTCCCCTTTCCAGTATCCGGAGGCCGACCGTATCGTGCATGTCTGGTCCGACGACAGCTGGCCCCTGTCACCCGCCGACGCCATCGACGTGCGCGAACAAACCACCAGCTTCAGCGCCTTTGGCGTTTACCAGCCGCAATCGGTCAACGTCGGCCACGAAAACGCCCAGTCCGTCACCGGCGTCACCGCCACCGCCGGCGTCCTGCGCGCCTTCGGCGTCCGTCCACTCCTCGGCCGCTGGCTCGAACCCGCCGACGACGAGGTCGGCGCCCCTCCCGTCGTCGTGCTCAGCCACGGCTTGTGGCGCCAGCTTTTCGCCGGCGATCCCGCCGCCATCGGCCAGCCGCTCCGGCTCAACGGCACCGATGCCACCGTCGTCGGCGTGATGCCGCCGGATTTCGAATTCGTCAGCCCCTGGCTGCGCACCGCCGACTGCCAGCTCTGGATGCCGCGCGCCTTCGACGACAAGGAGAAAACCCAACGCGACAGCCATTATCTGCTCGGCATCGCCCGGCTGCGCGACGGCGTGACGATCGCCGGCGCCGACGCCGAGGTAAAGACCCTCGGCCGGCGGCTGACCGAGCTGTATCCAAATTCCAATACACGCAAGCCCCTGCTCGTGCGTTCGCTGCACACCGAGATGACCAAGGACCTCGGCGGGCAGGTCTGGACGCTCTTCGGAGCCGTGGCGCTCGTGCTGCTCGTCGCCTGCGGCAATGTCGCGAGCATGTTGCTCGCCCGCAGCGCCCGCCGTCAGGGCGAGTTCGCCGTGCGCGTCGCGCTCGGCGCGTCGCGCGGCGACCTGATGAAACTCGCGCTGACCGAAAGCCTCGTCCTCGCGCTCGCCGGCGCGGCGCTCGGCGTCGGCCTCGCCTTCGCCGGCGTGGAGGTGCTCCGCACGATCGCTCCCGTGACCGACGCCCGCAAAGCCGCCATCGCCGTCGACGCCGCGGCCCTGGGTTTCGCCATCTGCGCGACGCTCGTCACCGCGCTGCTCGCCGGCCTGCCGCCAGCCTTCGCCGCGATGCGGACGTCCCTCGCCACCGTCCTGCGCAGCGACGCCCGCGGGGCCGTCGGCTCGCCCTCGCGCCACCGGATGTTGCGCAGCCTGATCGTCATCCAGGTCGCCCTCGCCTTCGTGCTCGCGAACGGCGCGGTCCTGTTTTCGTCCAGTTACCTGAAACTCGTGGAGGAAAACCAGCTGCTCGCCACCGACTCCGTCGTGACTGCGCAAGTCGCCTTGCGCGGCCCGCGCTACAAGGAAAACGCCGACCGCGTGCGCTTCTGGTATGCGTTCACCGAGCGGCTGCAGGCGCTGCCGGGCGTCTCGCACGCGGCAATCACTTCGAAACTCCCGCTCGAAGGCGGCAGCAACACGAACGCGCTGGTGAACGACGAAACCTACGATCCCACGCAACCGCGCATGCAGGTCGAGCGCTCCTCGGTGACCGAGGACTACTTCGCCGCGATGGGCCTGCGCCTGCTCCGCGGGCGCGGCCTGCGGCCGGAGGATCGCGAAGGCGAGATCCGCGGCGTCGTCGTGAACCAGCAACTCGTCGATCGCGCCTGGCCGGACAAGGACCCCCTCGGCGAAATCCTGCGCGGCAACACGCCCGACAAGCCCTGGTATGTGGCGCGCGTCGTCGGCGTGGTCGAAAACGTGAAGCAATGGAGCGCCGACGCTCCCATGCAGCCGGAAATGTATCTCACGCCCGAGGGGCACTGGGGCAACACCGCGCACCTGGTCCTGCGCACCTCCCTGCCCGTTGCGCAATTCGGCCCGCTGTTGCGCCGCGAGCTCGCCGCGATCGACGGCGAACTCGCGCTGAAGGATCTGCGCACGATGCGTGCCGTCGTGGGCCGCTCCACGCAGAGCCAGCGCGCCGTCGCCGGGCTGGTGAACTTCTTCATGGCCACCGCGCTCGGCCTCGTCGCGGTCGGGCTGTATGGCACGCTCTCGTATCATGTGCAGCAGCGCACGCGCGAGATCGGCGTGCGCATCGCCATCGGTGCACCCAAAAGCGAGATCGCCCGCCTCGTCTTCGCCCAGGGCGGACGCTGGGTCGCGGCCGGACTCGCGCTCGGCCTGGCCGGCAGCCTCGGACTTTCGTCGGCGTTGAAATCCATCGTTTACCGCATGGAAGGCATCGCCGCGCCGCCGTTGCTGCTCGCCGCGGTCACGGTGGGGCTCGCCGCCCTCGTCGCCTGCTGGCTTCCGGCCCGCCGCGCCGCCCGCCTCGACCCGCTCGAAGCGCTGCGCGCCGACTAGCGTAGCCCGCCGTAAACGCCGCAACTTATATTCAGTGGGTAGGGACGCCTCTCCGAGGCGTCCGAAAGCGATCGCAGCTCCAGCTGTGATCGCGGGCGGCTCGGAGAGCCGTCCCGACCAGCCACACGGAATGTTCGAGCGCACCGGCCTCGTTTTCGTCCAGCCACCGCCGAACGAACCGGCGTTTCCGCGGTCTGGGGCTCCGTCCCGCTTCATGGATCTCCGCACCGGAAAACCGTTCTGGGTTTCTCAACCCACCGCGGCGTTGCGCCGCCGCCGCCTGCGTCGCGATCTCGCGTGCGACGTCGCGATCGTCGGCGCCGGCATCACCGGCGCACTCGTCGCCCATCAACTGCTCGAAGCCGGCCTGCGCGTCGTCGTCCTCGACAAACGTCCGCCCGGCTTCGGCAGCACCGCCGCCAGCACCGGCCTGCTCCTTTATCAGACCGACACCTCGATCGCCGACCTCACGCGGCTCCACCACCGCCGCGTGGCGCGGCGCGTTTACGCACTCGGCCGAAAGGCCATCCGCGACCTCGGCGCCCTCATTCGCGGTCTCGACCTCGATTGCGGATGGGACCCGCGTCGCACCCTCTACGTCGCCAGCAACCGCCGCGACGCCGCCGAGTTGCGCCGCGAGGCGAAACGCGCCGCCCAAATCGGCTTCCCCGCCGAGGCCTTGTCCGCGACAGCGCTGCGCGAGCGTTACGAACTCGACGCCCCCGGCGCGCTGACCGCTCCCGGCTCCGCGCAGGTCAACGCCCTCGCCCTCACCCGCGGCGTGCTCGCCCGCTGCCTGCGCGACCGTCGCTTCCAGCTGTTTCAACCCGCGCGCGTCCGCTCGCTCCGCGACACCTCCGACGGCGTCACGCTCTTGGCCGCCGACGGCCCGCGCGTGCGCGCGCGCCACGTCATCGTCGCCGCCGGCTACGAGTCGCGGCAGTTCGTCACGAGCAAACTGATCAAGCTCCACTCGACCTACGTGATCGCCAGCCGGCCGTTTCCGCCCGCCGATCTTGCCCCGGTGCGCGCCCTCATGTGGGAGACCGCGCGGCCGTATTTTTATCTGCGCACGACCGCGGATCACCGCATCGTCTTCGGCGGCGAGGACGAACCGTTCGCCCATCCCAGCCGGCGCGACCGCCAGCTCCGCGCGAAAACCCGCCGGCTCGAAGCGCGCTTCGCCGAGCTTTTCCCGCGACTCGCGTTTCGCGCCGACTACGCGTGGACCGGCACGTTCGCCGAAACCACCGACGGCCTGCCGTGCATCGGGCCCGCGGCGCCCGGTTCACGCATTCTCTACGCCCTCGGCTACGGCGGAAACGGTATCACGTTCAGTCAGATCGCGGCGCGCCTGCTGCGCGACGCCTGCCTGGGGAAACCCAACCCCGACGCCGCGTTGTTTACCTTCGATCGGCTCGAAAAAAATCCCCGCCGTTCCCGCTGACGGCGCCCTGCGGTTCACACGCCCCAGCCGCCAAACGCGAAGTCGCCCTTCGCCGACCGCCGTTCGCTCGCCGTCGCCCGACGGGGCAGCCCCGCGACCGCGAGGGCCGCGCCCACTCCCGCCAGCCCCGCCCACGCGAGCGTGCGAGCCCCCGTCCTGTGGCGCGCAGACGAACCATTCTCACCGCTGCGCGGCGACATCCGCCCCTCGGAAGGCGCGAACAAATTTCCGGCGGTTCGCTCCGACGCCGGAGCGCGCCGCAAATACGAACGAAACAGCGCGCCGGTGACGCGTTCGACCGTCGCCGGCGCGGCGCCGTAGCCGTTTTTCGCGAGCCGCGCCGGCCAGCCGACGCAGGTTTCCGGCCGCGGATGCAACGCAAGCCGCACCATCGCCGCTGCGACTGTCTCCGGCGCGAATCTCGGCCACACCGATTTTAACTCCACCCCGGAAACGTTCGCCCCGTGCTCGAACCCGGGCGTGTCGATCACCGAAGGAAACAGCGAGCACAGCCGGATGCCCGGCACGTCGGCGACTTCCTGCCTCAGCGCCGCCATGAACCCGCGCAGCCCGAACTTCCCCGCCGTGTAAGCCGCCGCGAACGGCACCGGCGCGAAGCCGCCGAGCGAGATGTTCGTGATCATCGTGCCGCGGCGTTGCTCCAGAAAATACGGCAGCACCGCCGCCGCAGCGTTCATCGTGCCGAACAGATTCGTCTCCACGACCCGCCGGTGCAGCTCGATGCCCGCGTGCGTGAACGGCCCGAAAATCCCCACGCCCGCGTTGTTGATCCACACATCGATCCGGCCAAACGCCTCAGCGGCTACGCGCGCCAACGCCTCGACGGCGCCGGCCTCGGCGACATCCGTGCGCTGCACCAGCGCATGCGCGCCGCGTTGCGCACACTCGGCCGCGACCGCGTGCAGCGCGTCCTCATTGCGCGCAGCGAGCACCAGCCGCGCGCCCGCCCTGGCAAACGCCCGCGCCGCGGCCCGCCCGATTCCGCTCGACGCACCGGTGATCACCACCACCTGCCCGCGCAGCCCCCGCGGCGAGCGGCGGTCTGCGATCCAGCTTTGTTCGTTGTCCATCGCCCATCCTACACCGGCGCGGTCCCCGCGTCCTTCGGAGTCCCGCCGATTCCGCGGTGGGAAATTTTTCCCGGGCAATCTCCCCGCCTGCGCGTTTCAGCCCAGCGACAACGCCGCCACCACCGCCGCCAGCCCCGTGAACAGCAGCGCGCCGATCGCCATCAGCCCGTCCCGGGCGATCAACGCCAGCCCGAAGCCCGACAACGCCGCGCCCGCCGTGCTCGCGGCGAACGGCACGATCTCGAGCGGAGGCATCGTCACCGCGATCAACGCACACAGCACCGCGATCCCATGCGTCGCCGGCCCCTGTGTCAGCACGGTCAGCCGCTCCCGCAGAACCCGGTCCACCCACCGCGCCGGCGGACGCATGAACCGCACCGCTTTCTCCAGCTTGTCCCGTCCCAGCGATCGCCGCAGCACCCAGCGCGGCACCCAGAAATGCTCCCGTTTCATCAACAGCTGGCCCGTAATCAGCACCACCATGCAGCCCAGCGTCGTCGGTATCCCCGGAATACCGCTGAGCGGCGAAACCGCGATGATCCCCGCCAACAATAGCAACGGCCCGAACGACCGCCGCCCCACGGCCTCGAGCATCTGTCCCAAGTTCACCGTTTCGCGCTCCTCCGCCGCGTCCGCGATGCGATCGAGCACTTCTTCCAGACAGGTCGGCTCGGCGCGCGGCGATCGTTGCGGCATCGAGCGGCAGACCGCGCGGAAATCGGGAGGATTCCCCGGGCCGACGCTGCGCCGTTTGCCTCCCGGGTCATGGGGAACTCTCCCGGTTGTGCGCGCTTGAATCTCCTCCGCCCGGCGGAAGCTGTTCCCTCCATGACGACAGCCCGGTCTTCCCGGCGAACGTCGGTGCGGAACCCCGGTCCATCGCCGCATGGACACCTCTTCTTACTGGATCGAGTCCGCCCCGCTGCCTTCCTTCCCCCAGCTCGATCGCAACCTCGAGGTCGACGTGATCGTGGTCGGCGGCGGCATCACCGGCATCACCGCCGCCTACCTCGCTAAGCAGGCAGGCAAGACCGTCGCGCTCGTCGAGCGCGGACGTTGTGCTTCCGTGGATACAGGCCACACCACGGCTCACCTCACCGCGGTCACCGACATCCGCCTCCAGGAGATCGCGCGCAACTTCAACCGCGATGCGGCCCGCGCCACCTGGCACGCCGGCATGGCCGCGATCGACCAGATCGTCCAAAACATCCGCCGCGAAGACATCGCCTGCGACTTCCACTGGGTGCCCGGCTATCTCCACGCGCCGCTGCACGACCCCGATCCGAAATTGATCGAAGAGATCGAGCAGGAAGCGCACGCCGCGCGCGACCTCGGCATTCGCGCCGAGTTGCTGTCGCGCGTGCCGCTCTTCGACGTGCCCGGCGTGAAGTTCTCGCATCAGGCGATCTTTCACCCGCGCAAATATCTCCGCGCCTTGCTCGAGACGATTCCCGGAGAAGGTTCGCACGTCTTCGAAGAAACGAACGCCGACGAAATCGCGAGCGACCCGGCCGCCGTGAAAAGCGGCGACTTCCGAATCAACGGCCAGTATCTCGTCCTCGCCACGCACACGCCGCTGCAGGGCGCGACCGGCACGCTGAGCGCCCTGCTGTTTCAAACGAAACTTTCGCTCTACACCTCCTACGCGATCGGCGGGAAAATCCCGAAGGGCCGCCTGCCCGTCGCATGTTTCTGGGACAACAACGAACCCTACGATTATCTCCGCGTCGAACCGCACGACGATCACGACTACGTCATTTTCGGCGGCGAGGATCACAAGACCGGCCAGCAAACCGACACGACGCTGCCGTATCGAAAACTCGAGGACCGCCTGCGCGGCTACGTGCCGGACATCGTCATCGATCACCGCTGGTCGGGTCAGGTCATCGAGACCAACGACGGCCTGCCCTTCATCGGCGAAACGGCCGAGCGGCAGTTTGCCGCGACCGGTTTCGCCGGCAACGGCATGACGTTCGGCACGCTGAGCGCGATGATGGCCGTCGACAAGCTGCTGGACCGCGAGAACCCGTGGGCCGATCTCTTCGACATTCATCGCAAGAAACTCCTCGGCGGCACGTGGACGTATCTCGTCGAAAACAAGGACTACCCGTATCATCTCGTGCGCGACTGGCTCGCGCGCGGCGAAGGCGACTCCGTCGACCAGCTCGCGAACGGCGAAGGCAAAATCCTGCAGCTCGACGGGAAAAAGGTCGCCGCCTTCCGCGACACCGAGGGTCGGGTCAGCCTCTGTTCACCGGTGTGTCCGCATCTGCAATGCATCGTGGACTGGAACAACGCGGAGAAAACCTGGGATTGCCCCTGTCACGGCTCGCGTTTCCAACCCACCGGCGAAGTCATCTCCGGCCCCGCCGAGTCGCCGCTGGAAAAATTGGAGCGATAGCCCGGCGGGCATCATCGCTGGGGGTGGGACTGCCTGCAGGCGATGTTGATCGTTCGTCCTCCACGTTCGCCTGCCAGCAGGCCCCGACCCCCCGAGTCGAAACCGATGCGTCTCGAATCCTCGCGGGGAAGAGCGCGACCGGGTCCGGCCGCGCTCGGTTCGCCGCGTATCCGCTTCAGCGCTACAGATGGCGAATCGCGCGCGGCACCTGCGCGCCCGCCGCGCCTTCCGCCGGCTTGGTCAGGCTCGCGAGAAACTCCACCATGTCGCGAATCTCCGCCTTCGTCATCACCAGGCCGTAAATCTCCGGCATCGACGACGGCGCACCTTCGCGCTTCGTCACCTTCGATTTCTCGATGGGAACGATTTTTCCGTCGGCGTCGCGAAGATTGATCCGGTCCGCCGTTTCTTCCGCCACGGTGCCGCCGACGATCTTTCCGTCCTTCAACGTCAGCACCACGCTGTCGAAGCCGGGCGCGATATGCGCGTTCGGCTTCACGATCGCTTCGAGCAGATAATGCCGGTCGCGCTTCGCGCCGATCTCCGCGAGATTCGGCCCCGCATCGCCGCCACCGCTGCTGCCCGCCGCGTGGCAACGCACACAGGCCATCACCGGTTGAGACCAGAAAACGCGGCCGCCCTTGCGCGCATCGCCGCCCTCGAGCGTCACGAGAAACGGCGCGAGCGGGTCGTCGCTCGCCGCCAGCGCAGCATCGCGCGCCGCGAGCTTTTCCTTCACCCGCGGATCGGACCGCTTCGCCGCCGCTTCGAGCAATTCCAACTGGGCGCCCACGGGGATTTTTCCCGCGGCCAGCCGATCGAGCTGGCGCACGATCAGGGGGTCGGCGCTGGGATGCTCGAACGTGCCGAGCGCGACATACGCCGCCTTCTGCTCGGCGGCGTTGCCATCCGTGACCAGGCGCTCGAGCAACGGCGCCGCGGTCTCGGGCGAGAGGCGCGCGGCGATCGGCAACGCCGCCAGCCGCAGCTCCGGCGCGTCCGTCGTGCCGGCAAACGCCACCAGTTCGCCGAGCCGAGAATCCTTCAACCGGCTCAACGTCGCCAGCGCAGCGGCCCGCGTGGCACCACCCTGTTGCGAGTCGCGCACGACGGCGACGAGCGCGTCCATCGCGCCTTCGACCTTCAATGCCTGAAACGCGGCCACCGCCGCGGTCTGCACCTCCGGGCTGTCCGCTGCGAGCAGACGCGCCGCCACGGCCGCCACCGCATCGCGGGCCGGCGCGGCGTCGCGCGTGGCCTCCGCCAGCGGACGAAACACGCCGACAATGCGATCGCGCGCGGGCGGTTTCGGCCAGAGCGCGAGCTGCGCCAGCGCTTCGCTGCGGAGTTTCGCCGGCGCGTCCGCGCGCGCCGCGTAGGCGGCAAGCGCGCGGGCGTTGGCGGGTTGACCGAGGCGATAGTGCGCGTTGATCACGCGGAGCATCGTCGGTTCGTCGTCGACCGGTTGCTCGATCACCGCCGCAAGGTCCGGCAGCGCGGTCGCCACGGGCGCGTCGTTGATCGCGAGCGCCGCTTCGCGCGCGACGAGCGGATCGCGATCGCGCAGGAATCCGGCGATCTCCGGCCGTTCCAGCCGGCGCAGCGCCAGCACCGCGCCCATGCGCTCGGCGCGCGAGTCCGATTTCGCCGCGGCGGCGATCGCCGCGAAATTCTTCGTGCCGACGAGGCCCATCACCGCGCCGTGACGCAGGTAGGCATCGCGGTCGTCGTTCTCGCGCAACAACGCGAGCAGAGGCGCGGCGCTGTCGGCGCGGCCGAGTTTCCCGAGTCCGACCGCCGCGAAATAGCGCACGCGCGCATTCGCATCGCGCAGCGCGGCGACGAGCGCGTCGTGCGCCGCGGCCACGCGGCGATCGCCGAGCACCTTCGCCGCCTGCGCCCGCACCTCGGCGTCGGCGTGCTGCAGCAGCGGTTGCACGGCGGCGATCGCTGCGGGATGCGCTGCGGCGAGCTGGCCGAGCCCCCAGGTGGCGTGCAGGCCGGCATGGCCCGGCGCTGAATTTTCCAGCACGCCGGCGAACGCCGCGATGCTCGGCGCGCCGCGCTCGGCGAGCGTGTATTGCGCCTCGAGCCGCACGCGCCAGTCGGCGTGCGCGAGCAAGCGGACGAGTTCGGCCGGCGTCTTCTTCGTGAAGTCCGACGCGATGAGCGCCTTCGTTTCTTTCACCAGCGGCGTGTCGACGTGCTGCGGATCGAAGATCGTGTAGATGCGGCCCTTCTTCGACTTCGGCCAGCCCTCCGCCCAGTCGGAGTAGTAGAGTTTTCCATCGGGACCGAACCGCACGTCCGTCGGCAGCGAATTCGTGAGAAACGGCTTGGAGTCGGCGATCGCGTAGGACGCCCCGTCGGGTTTCACCGTGTAGGCATAGATGCCGCTGCGCGCGATGCTGCCCTTGAAATGGGTGATGAAGATGTTGCCGGCGAACGACGGGTTCAGCCCCGTGCCCGGATAATATGCAATGCCCGACGGACCGTCCTCGATGATCGCCACGGGCGGCAGCATGAACGACGCCTGGCCCTCGTGGCGGAGGTGCCACATCTTCTCGGCATTCCACGGGCCGGCATCGCCGCGCGGCGCGAACTGGTAGCCGATGCGCCAGCCGCTGTCGCCGCCCTCGACGACGTGCACGAGACGTTCCTCGTCGCCCTGGTCGGAATCGTTGTCGCCGGTGAACAGGTCGCCGTTCTCGGTGAACAGCAGACTCTGAGGATTGCGCAGCCCCGTGGCGTAGAGCTCGAGTTCACTGCCATCGAGGTTGCAGCGAAACACCGCGCCGGTGTCGGGGACCAAAATCACGCGGCCCTCCTTCGTCGTCACGTGCGTGCCGCGATCGCCGCAGGTGAAATAGAGTTTGCCGTCGGGGCCGAGGATCAGCCCGTGAAAATCGTGGCCGGTGTAATTGAACCGCACGCCGTAGCCGCGGCTGACTTCCTCACGGGTCTCGGCGCGGTCGCGACCGGTGAATTTCCAGAGGCTGGGAATGTTGGTGAACCACACTTCGCCGCGGCGCGCTAGGACGCCCGACGCGATGCCGTCGAGCACGGAGCTAAAGCCGTCGGCATAAACCGCCGAATGATCGGCCTTGCCGTCGCCGTCGCGATCCTCGAGCAGCCGCAGGATTTCGCTCTCGGTCGAGAGCTCGCGCGTGCCTTCGGCGCCGAGTTTTTCGGCCACGAGTTTTTCGCGATCCTCGATCGTGCGCGACGCGAGATCGTCCTCGAGCATCCAGAGGTAATCGCGGATATCGAGCACGCTGGAGCGATAGCGATAGGTTTCCGCGACGAAGATGCGGCCCTGTTCGTCGAAGTTGAACGCGACCGGATTGGCGAGCATCGGCTCGGCGGCCCAGAGCGAGGCTTTCAGGCCCGGCGGAAGTTTCATCCGTTCGAGCGCCTGTTCGGCCTCATCGGAGGCGGGAGCGATCTCGGGCGCCGCCACGCGCGTGCCCGGATCTTTTACCCCCCGAACGGGAGCGGGCGCGCTCTCGTCGACCTCGATTTCCACGGCGTGCAGGCCGGGGAAAAGACAGAAAAAAAGACCGGCAGCCATGGCTGCCGTGCGGAAACGGAAGGGAAACGACATGGGGGAGGGAAGAGCCTAGCAAGACGCGTCACCGTGGCAAGGGTGGCAACGCCGTCGGCGATTTCTCTCAACCCTCAGCACTCGACTCTCAACCGCATGACCCCGACTCAGAGCTGCAGTTTGGCGATGTCGATCCTGGCCTTGCCCTCGACGGGCTTTCCGGCTTCGAGCGCCGGCTTGAACAAAATGCCTTTCACAGCCTCGGCAAAGAAAGGATCCTCGATCTTTCGCGAGTAGGCTTCGTCCTCGTAGGCCTCCGTCACGGCGCCATCCTTCGAAACCTTCACGTAATAAACCTTCTGACCCTTTCCTTCGGCGAGGCGGGTCTTCAACTCGGGCGGAAGTTTGGCCATGGCCGGGATCGCCGGCACGGTTTTCCCTTTGTTGCCTCCGATGTGCTCGATCACCAGATACTGAAAAGCCTCTTCCCCCGTGAGTGGCACGCGCTTGGGGGAAAGGTTGGTCGCGACCTCCTTGCCCTGGTCGAAAACGTGCACGTCGACCTTGTCGAGCGTATAGCCATGCGGAAATCCCCCGCGCCTCACACTGATCTTCCGCGGCGTGGCGTCGATCGGGTCGATGGACTGAGCGTGAATCCAGTGGCGGGCCATTTTCGGCGCTGCGTCCGGTTCGCGGAATTGCGCCACGACCACGATGTAGGGATTCGGCAGGGGACTGGCCGACGAGACCTCGAACTCGACTTCGATCGCGTCGAAATTGTTCAGCTTCATCTGCTCCTCCCCGATCGATTGATGAAATCGCGGATCGGTCATCTGACTCATCGTGAAATCCTGTGCCGCCGTCATCTTCTGCATGGCCCCCTCCGGATCGGGGGGCGCAGTGACCGTCGGGTTGCGACTATCGCCCATGTCCGCCCAGACCTTGTCATTCTGCGCCCGGAGGAAATCTCGCTCGGCCGCCATCGACTGCTCGCTGACGAATGCCGACATCTGCAGCTGGTTGACCAGCGCCCGTTGCCGGGGATCGTTGCCCGGCGTGTAGGTGCGCTCGCCTTTGAAATTCCCGACCGTCGCGTTTTTTTCCGTCAACTTCAGCGAGCGCTCCACCCGCAGATTGAGCGACCGCTGCTGGGTCGGAATGAACTCGGGGCGGCCTTTCACGTTCACCACCCACGAACTGCGCGAGACGTCGCGCACGCGATGAAACACTTTGTCGAGCTCGACGGAGATATCGGCGCCCATGAACAAGGTGTGCGTCTTTTCGCCGGCGGAAGCAGCGGCCGGCGGAGGCGTGGCAGGGGTCGCGGCGAAAGCGCCGCACCCGGCGATCATTCCGGCCCACAGGAGGGTGAACGTGCGTGTTTTCATGGCAAAAATCGTCGGCCGTTCAGGGCGAGGCGGTGCTCGCCACCAGCGATCGCACGCGGCCCAGGTAGTCCTCCACGCCCGCCGTTTTCTGCAGGCTGAGCGCTTTCTCCAGATACTGGATGGTGCGTTCATAGCGGCCGTTTTTCAGCTCGAGGTTCGCCAGCTCGAGGCTCGCACGGTAGGTCGCCTCCGGCACGCGATACGCCGCCTCGAACGCGAGCGTGGCCCGCGGCCAGTCCTCTTCGGCCGCATACGTCCGACCCAGGGTCAACAACCCGCGACCGTTCAGCGGCGAACGCTTCAGCAGATGCTCCAGCTCCTCGCGCGCCGCCGCCCACTCCTGCCGCGCGATCCGGATGTCGGCCTTCGCCTGCAGCAGGCCGAGCCGCGCTTCGTCGCTGACCGCCACAGCTTCCAGGCGCCGCACGAGCTCTTCGGCGCGATCGATCTTCCCGTCGCCGATCAACACCTGCGCATAGTGCAGCAGCTTCCGCTCGCCGGTCGGCAGCGCCACCGCGAGCAGCTTCTCGTAAATCGCGAGCGCCTCGGGCACGAGCTCCTGCTCCGCATAGAGATCGCCGAGCAACGCCGTCTCCTCCCACCCCGCCACCCCCACCCCGACCGCCGCTTCCAGGACCGCGATCGCCTCGAGCCGACGTTCCTCCGCGAGGAGAATGTTGCTGTAAGCCAGCCAGAAGCGCGTCTCCTGCGGGTTCTCTTTGATCAGGCTCTTCACCAGCGGCTCCGCGCGACCGAACTGGCGGCCGGCGGTGTAAATGCGCAGGAGACCTTCCTTCCAATCCATGTTGTCGGGCGCACCGGCCAGCGCCTGCATGAAAGCCATCTCCGCCGAAACGATGTTGTTTTCTTTTTCCAGGCAGTAACCGAGCAACCCATACGTCGTCGGGTCCTTGTCGCCCAACACGATCGCCCGCGAGAAACACGGCACCGCCTCCGCAAACCGCTCCGTCGAATAATAAAGCACGCCGAGATTGTTCCACGCCCGCAGAAAGGTCGGAAATCGCTCCACCGCGCCCCGATAGTGCCGCTCGGAGGACTCGAATTCGCCCGCCGCGTAATACGCGTTCCCCAGAATGAACTCGAACGCCGGACTCGGCTTCTCGCTCTCGTCCATCATCGCCTCGAGCAGCCGGATCGCGAAAGCCGGGTTCGTGCCCAGCATCGTCATGACCTTTTCGTAAAGCGCGAATTCCTCCGCCGTCATCTCCGGCTCCCGCTCCTTCAAAAAAGCATTCGACTCGTTGATGATCCGCTTCGGATCCAGCTTCGGCGCCCGATCCTGCCGGCGGCCCACCTCCTCGCGAACGACCGCGACATCCGATCCCACGAGCCGGTCGAGCTCGGAACCGGACGCAGTCGCCGCTGCCCCCGCCGCGAGGATGAGAGGAATGAAACGTCGTTTCATGATTCGAAAGGCGAGCCCCCGCGGCGCCAGGTCACCGTCACCGCCTGCTGCAAAAGGCAGCGGACCCGGCGGCCTTGTTTCATCGCAGGAGTAAACACCCAGCTGGAGCGCACGTTCTCCACCACGATCTCGTCGAACCGCGCGTTGCCCGAGGAGCTCGCCACGCGGATGCTCGTCACGCTTCCCGCCCCATCGATCACGATCAACAGGATCACCTTCAGCACGTTCGCCTTGCCCCGCACATGCTTGGGCACGAAGGGCGTCGAGCGCGAAAGCACCGTCGGACGCTTGTCCACCTCCGTCGCTTGAAACACCCGCGAGAAATCCGCCTCCGTGTTGATCTTCGGTTTCAGATCGCCGTGAAACTGCGCCGGCTGGATCGCCGCCACCGGCGGCACG
>JAEYYL010000021.1 GCA_023430825.1 Verrucomicrobiota bacterium
ATGCGTTCATAGTGAGTGCGTTTGATTTCTACACTCATCATTTCACGCTAAAACCGAGAGGCGAATGAATGCCCGTGACGAAATGGACCTTTGCCGCTTTTGAGACGAATGAGGTTAGATGGCGCAAATTAGGGCCATCTACCGAGCGCAGGTTTAAGGTGTGTAATATGTCTCCCTGTGGTTTTCGCAGCTATTCCGCGCCTTATTTCCAGCCTCGACATCACCTGAATCCGAAACGCAAGTGCCGCGATCGCCACTTGTGCAGTTTCTGAGTCGGTCGGCAGCGGGCCGGCGTCTTCTGAAATCCGCCACGCTCTGCGAGAGTTGATTGCCACTGGATGATACCGCCTGGCTGGTGAAATCAGCGTCCGCGCAGTGTGAGGACGCGGCCATCGATCCGGCGGTGCGGTCACTGGACGACTGGCTGCAGGAACGGCGGCGCCCGCTGTCGAACCAACGGTTGACGCCGGCTCGTTCTCAGCCGAGATGCGACCAGAGCACGTCTAGCTCCGGCGGCCGATCGACCAGCGAGGCAGTTAATCCGGCGGCTTGAAACCAGGGAGCGAGTGCGGCCGGAAGGTTGGGGTCGGTGAACAGCACGCGTCGCGGTCGACGACCGGTGGCGGCGAGGGCGCCGGCGAAGGCGAGCAGGCCGTTGAGGCCGAAGGGTTGTTCGGCGGCGCCCATGTTTTGGCCCATCACGACGCCGGTGCGAAAGTCGAGGCAGAGTCCCACGCGGGGAAAATACGGCGCACCACCGTTTTCGTCCTCGATCTTGATGAGAGGCGCCTGCTCATCGATGAGCAGTTCGAGCGAAGGATCGAGCGGCTGCGCGCGCCATTCCGCGGCCTGCGTGGGATCGAGGACCAAGGGAGATACGGCCGGAGTGGGCGGGATCACGAGTGGTTCCCACGCGAGATCCTCTGCTGTCCACGGACGATCGACGGGGAGATCGTGGGCTACGACCGGGAGCCGTCGCGTGGCGATGGGACGATCGAGATCGGACCAAGGTAACGAGGGCGCGAGTTCGGCCCAGCGGAGGGCGCGGTGCAGGTCGACGAGGAGGAGGCGTGCGCCGGTTTCGTCAAGGTGCCACGGAAAGCGATTCGGACGAAAGGCGCGGAAACGCGGCCAGGCGTGACGGCTGCCGGCGGTGGGACGAAAATCGCAACGGCGGGCGCGCGAGAGATCGTGCGCGTCGAGTTCCCGCTTGGATGTGAATTCGACTTCTTGGCCGGTCAGCAACTCGTAGATGATGGTGGGACTGAACGGAGCAAGCCGTGGCAATTCCTCGACCAGCGAGAGAAATTGCGCGGCGCAGTTGGCCGCGTAGCGCTGCAGGCCGTATTGTTCGCCGCCGGCGCCCAAAACGGTGAGCGCGTGCCGGCCGCCATCGGGCCCGGCGACCAGGAGGAAGTGAACGTTGTCGAGATGCTGCCACGGTTCCTCGCGCCGAAATTCCAACGCGGCGGCGAAAAGTTCCCGTTCCAAATCAGGCGATATTTGCGGTGGCACCGCACCAGCAGAACTCGTGGGCCGGAATGGACCAGCCGAAAAAATGGGGCGGCGCACGGTGTGCCACCAAGAACCGGACGGAGAAAGTTTTTGACCGGGCGCGGCCCGGCCGGACCCGACGGTGCCGCTACGCGCTGCGCGCGAGCGGGGGCATCGGGACGTCGAGCGTGGCGGAGATGGCGCGGAGGAGTTCGGATTCGACGACGGAGACGGAGCCGTTGGCGCTGACGACGTGCGCCGCGGCGAGGAGCGTGCGCTGCTGGATGGGACCGCTCGCGGCGGCGAGTTTGTCGAGCGCGGCGTCGAGGGCGACGAAGTCGGTTGGTCGGGCGTCGAAGACGAGCTGCGCCTCGATGAGCTTTAGTTGCGCGGCGCCGGCGGCGAAGGCGGCGCGGGCTTCGTCGGCGTCGGCGGTGGACGCGTGGGCGAGCGTGGAGAGGACGGTCGCGATCTCGGCGGTGAGGGCGTTGAAGGAGTAGTAGTGCGCCACAGCGGATTTCGGCGTGCGGCCGAGGGCGAGCGTGTGCGTGACGAGTTTTTGCAGCGCGAACTCGAAGGGCGAGACGGCGGCGTCGGCGTGCACGAGTTCGTCGAGGGTTTCGAGAAACGGGGTGAGTGCAGCGCGCGGAAGTTCGCGGAGCGAAGGGAGGGCGAGCTGGACGAGCGGGAGTTTGTGTTCGGCGCCGAGGGTGAGGAGGTGTGGCGTGAGCGTGTCGAGTTGCGCGAGGGCGTCGGGGCCGGCGTGATGCGCGACGAGGCTGCGCTGTTGCTGGCGGATCGCGGGGGCGGCGTCGAGGAGCAGGCCGTAGAGCAGGATCGGCGCGGCGTCGGCGGAGTGCGCGGCGTCGCGCAGCGGCGGCGGCAGGGCGGCGAGGAGCGATTCGGCGCCGGAGACCTGTTCGGGCGTGAGCGCGCCGATGGAGGCAATCGCGGCGGCGGCGGAAAAGGCTTCGAGTTTGGGTGGTTGAGCTTTGGGTTTCGGCGGGTGGAGGCCGGCGGAGACGAAGGATTCGCGCTCGACGTCGACGCGTTCGGGCGGCTCGAACATTTTTCCGTCGAACTGCGGCTCGATCGCGCGGATGCGTTCACGCAGCGGCGGGTGCGTGGACCAGAGGCCGGTGAGGCCGGAGCGGAAGCTTTGCGCGAAAAAGAAATGGCCGATGGCGGCGGCTTTGCTGGTTTGCAGGCGCGAGCCGAGGGCGTAGCCGCCGATTTTTTTCAGGGCGCCGGAGAGACCGGAAGGATTGCGCGTGAATTGGACGGCGGAGGCGTCGGCGAGGTATTCACGTTGTCGTGACACGGCGGCCTGGATCATGCGGCCGAAGAAGTAGCCGATGTAGCCGACGATCATCAGGGCGAGGCCGACGAAGAGGATGGCGATGAGGATGCCGCCGGAGTTTTTGCTGTCGCGGGAGCGCCGGCCGGCGGCGGCGTAGCGCATGCTCCAGAGGATGCCGCGACCGGCGAGACCGAGGACGAGGATGCCGAAGAGGAGGGCGGTGAGGCGGAGGTTGAGCCGCATGTCGCCGTTGAGAATGTGGCTGAACTCGTGACCGACGACGCCCTGGAGTTCGTCGCGCGTGAGTTTCTCGAGCGTGCCGCGGGTGACGGCGACGACGGCGTCGGAAGTGGTGAGGCCGGCGGCGAAGGCGTTGATGGCGGGTTCGTCGTCGAGGATGTAAACGGCGGGGACGGGCGTGCCGGAGGCGATGGCCATTTCCTCGACGACATTGAGGAGGCGGCGTTCGCGGAGGTCCGTAGTTTTGGGATCGATACGTCGGCCCCCGACACTTTCGGCCACGGCGGAACCGCCGGCGGAGAACTGCGCCCATTTCGAGAGCGAGGCGAGCCCGACGACGGCGAGGACGGTGATGCTGACGCCGAGGAGGAGCTTCGGTTGCCAGAGTGTCGGCGAACCGAGCGAGGCGGAGTAGGCGTAGGCGTCGGCTTGAGCGCGCTGTTGTTCGGCGAGGAAGCCGAGTCCGAACACCGCGGCGAAGTAGGTCGCGGCGATGGTGCCGAGGACGGCAAGCGCGAAGAGCGCGACGAGACGCGACGTGCGTTTTTTGGCGCGGGCCTGGGCTTCGAAGAAGTCCACTGGGGGAAGTAGCGAGTAGCGGGTAGTGAGTAGCCGGACAGATGCTCGCTAGTCGCTACTCACGACTCGCTACTGTTAGTCACGTGAACTGGACCTTGGGGGCGTTGCGCTCGGTGGGGTCGTCGATCTTGAAGAGTTCGGCGGGGAGGAAGCCGAACATGCCGGCGAAAATCACGTTGGGGAACGTCTCGCGCGTCGTGTTGTAGGTCATGACGCTGTCGTTGTAGGCTTGGCGGGCGAAGGCGATTTTGTTCTCGGTCGAAGTGAGCTCCTCGGTGAGCTGCATCATGTTCTGGTTGGCCTTGAGGTCGGGATACGCCTCGGAGACGACCATGAGGCGGGAGAGTGCGCCGGCGAGGCCGGTCTCGGCGGTGCCGAGGTTTTTCATGGCGTTGGCGTCGGCGGGATTCGCGGCGGCGGCTTGGGCGGCGGAGGCGGCGATGTTGCGGGCCTTGATGACGGCTTCGAGCGTTTCGCGCTCGTGCTTGAGATAACCCTTCGCGGTTTCGACCAGGTTGGGAATGAGATCGTAGCGACGCTTCAGCTGGACGTCGATTTGCGCGAAGGCGTTTTTGAAGCGGTTGCGCAGGCCGACGAGGGTGTTGTAGATGCCGACGACCCAGAGGCCGAGGACGAGGACGAGAGCGGCGAGGATGCCGAGGACGATGAGTGCACTCATGTGATGGGAGGAATGAGGGTTGCGAAGACCAGGCGCGCAGCGTGCGCCGGAGGAAGCGTGGTGCGAGGTGGAACGATTTACAACGCGGTTGATTGTTTCCAGCGGGCGGCGCAAGTTGCGCGCGCCGTCATGCGTTTTCGAATTCTTCTCGTCCTGCCGCTCGCTGCGATGGTCGCGCCGGTGCGCGCGCAGGCGCCGTTGAATCCGCCTCCGCCGTTGGTGGAACCTGCACCGGAATCGGGCGCGTCGCCGGGCGGTCGGATGCTCGACCTGGTCGCGGCGCAACGGGCGCAGGAGTTGGGGTTTCCCTCGGCGGCGGCGGCGATCTACCGGACTTTTCTGGCGGAGCCGGAACGGGCGGGCGTGAATCGAGAGGCGGCAACGCTCGGGTTGGCGACGGCGCTGCTGGATCAGGGGCAGGGCGCGGAAGCGGAGCGGGTGCTCGAAGCGCTCAGCGAGCCGCGGGGGGCGGCGTGGCACCTGCGGCGGGGGTTGTCGGCGGTGCAGCAGAATTTCATCACGACGGCGCGGAATCAGCGGGATGCGTCGCGAATCGATCAGTTGTCGGCGGCGGATCGGGGCTGGCATTTCTTTTTGCAGGGGATGATCGCGACGGCGGAGAACGAGCATGGGAAGGCGGTGATCCTGTTCAACCAGGCGATCGAGGCGGCGGTGTCGCCGCTGGCGCGGGCGCGGTTCATGATGAAGCGGGAGCAGAGCCGGCTGCGGGGAGGCGAACCGGTGAGCGAGGTGCAGTTGGAAGCGACGCGGCGGAGCCTCGAGCAATATGAAGGACGGCGGGTCGGCTACGACATCGCGCGCACGTATGCGGCGATGCTCGACACGGTCGGGCGGAAGGCGGAGGCGGTCGCGGTGTTGCAGCGACAGCTGGTGTCGCTCCCGGCGGAGGAGCGCGCGGAGATCGACGACGTGCGGCTGCTGCTGGGCTTGATCGCGGGTGCGAGCGACGGCGCGGGCCGCAACGCGCTGGAACGATTGCTGGAGCGCGGGAGCGATCGGGACAAGCAGCGGGTGGCGCTGCAGGTGCTGGCGCAGGCGTCCTCCGGCGGCGCGCAGCTGGCGGCGTTTCGCCGGCTGCTCGACGGATTGATCGCGCTGACGCCGGCCCATCCGATGTTGGAGGATTTGTTGCTGTTTCGGGCTCAAGTGGCGTTGGCGGAGACGCGGGCGCAGCGGACAAATGAAGGCTACGCGCAGGCGGAGGAGGATGCGCGGACGCTGCTGCAAAGGTTTCCGGGGACGCCGTGGAAGGCGCAGGCGTATGGGGTGCTGACTGCGGCAGCGTGGGAGCAGCGGCGTTATCGGACGGCGGCGGACAACGCGGTGCGGGCGCGGGCGGAACTGCCGGCGGGCGCGGAGCGGGCGGCGCTGGGGCTGCTGGCGGCGGAGGCGTGGTTCCGGGCGCGTGATTTTCGCAGTGCGGCGGACGCGTATGCGGGGGTGCTGAACGACCCGCCGGCGGGCGTGGCGCCGGGGGAATTGTTGTTTCAACGCGTGCTGGCGGAGATCGAGGCGGGGTCGCCGGATGCGGCGGCGGCGCTGTTGGACGAGCTGGCGCG
This sequence comes from Verrucomicrobiota bacterium, assembly GCA_023430825.1. Lineage (GTDB taxonomy): Bacteria > Verrucomicrobiota > Verrucomicrobiia > Opitutales > Opitutaceae > Opitutus. The sequence continues at coordinate 5,873 of JAEYYL010000021.1, forward strand.
CGATCCGGCGTTCGATCAGGTGAACCGCTGGCAGGTCGAGTGGAACCTGGCGCGGGCGTTGCAGGCGGAGGGGCAAACGGGCGAAGCGCTCGCGCGCGTGAGCCGGTTGCTGGTGGGCGAGGGCGGCGGCGCTGGTCTGCCGGCCGAGTTGCGCGCGCGGATGGTATGGATGCAGGCGCGGCTGGCGGCGGCGGCGGGGCAGCCGGAGCAGACGCTGCAGCTGGTGGAGGGCTTCGCCGCGGTGTTGGAGGGCGTGCCGCCGGCTCTGCGGGCGGAGATCACGAGCCTGGGGGCGCTGCTGCGAGCGGAAGCGAATTTCGCGCTGGGCCGGGACGCGCAGGCGCTGGAGATCCTGAACCGGCTGCGGGCGGAGTTTCCGCGTTCGGATGCGGCGGTGCATTCGTATTTCGACGAGGCGGAGCACTACGCGAAGAAGGACGAGGCGGTGCGGGCGCAGCAGTTGTTGATGAAGCTGGCGGAGGATTTTCCGGACAACGCGTATGCGCCGTTCGCGTTGTTCCAGGCGGCGTTGCAGGCGGAACGGCGCGGGCAGGATTCGAATTTCGTGGAGGCGAACCGGCTGATCGAGGACCTGGTGCAGACGTATCCGGGAAGCGAGCTGGTGTTTCCGGCGCGGCTGAAGCAGGGCGACCTGCTGCGGAAGCGAAACGATTTTCCGGCGGCGCAGCGGGTGTATGAGGAGCTGGTGAACAAGTTTCCGCAGCGACGAGACGTCGCCCTCGCGCAGCTCGCGCTGGCGGAGACGCACAATGCTCAATCGGCGAATGAGCCGGCGCATGCGGAGAGTGCGCTGGTGTTGTTCGAGCATGTGCGGGACCGGGTCGATGCGCCGCTGGATGCGCGGGTGGAGGCGGGGTTCAACCTCGGCTTCCTGCGGGTGCGGCGGGACGAGATCGCGCGGGCGGAGACGGTGTGGTGGCGTGACGTCGTGGCCGAGTTCCTTCTCCCGCCGGAGACCGCGGCGCGGCTGGGCGACCGCGGCCGCTTCTGGATGGCGCGGACGCTGTTGGAGCTCGGCGCGCTTTACGAGCAGCAGGGCAAGCTCGAGCAGGCGAAGGAGGCCTGGCTGCTGCTGGTGAAGTCGAAACTTGGATACGGCGAGACGCTCGCGCACGCGCGGCTGGCGCGTTTCAATCTGGCGGAGGCGAAACCGTGACGCAGCACGTTTCGGATTTACGGTGGGCCGCGGAGGCGGTCTAACTGGGCGCCACGATGTCCGCGCGCGAATTCAGTCCTTTGGCCCAAGGCGGGCCGATGATGTGGGTGCTGCTGGCGATGGCGCTGGTGGGCCTGGTCGTCTTTGTCGAGCGGGTGCTGTATCTGCACCGCGGCCAGATCCGCTCCACGGCGTTCATCAATGGCATCAAGAACATCCTCGGCAAACGGCGGATCGTGGAGGCGCTGACGGTGTGCGAGGAGACGCCGGGGCCGGTGGCGGCGGTAGTGAAGGCCGCGTTGCTGCACGCCGACGACGATGCGGATCGGATGCGCTTTCACGTGCAGGAAGCGGCGGTGATCGAGCTGCCGGCGCTGGAGCGTCGGCTCGGGGCGATTGCCGCGATCGCGCAGGTGGCGCCGCTGGTGGGCATCCTCGGCACGGTGCTCGGGATGGCGACGACGTTCATGGCGTTCGAGCGCGATTACGCGACGGCGACGGCGCTCTCTCGCGGCATGTGGCAGGCTTTGCTGGCGACGGCGGGCAGCCTGATGCTCGCGATCCCGGCGCATCTGGCCTATCATTTCCTGACGGGTCGCGTGCGGGCGATCGTGCGCGACGTGGAATGGGCAGGGAACGAGATCATGAAGTATTTGCTGACTGAATACCGCAAGGCGCCGCCGGAGACTTCGGCGCGGGCGGCGGCTACGGTGGAGGAGAAACGCTCATGATCACCCGGCCGCTCGATCTCGCGGCGCGGCTGCGGCGCGAGCCGCGCAATTTCGATTTTCTGTTTTTTGTGAACGGGGCGTTGATCGTGCTGTTTTTTTCCCTCTTTGGTTCGCGATTCGTGCTGGCGCCGGGCTTGGGGGTGGACTTTCGCCTGCCGGAGATGGGGGGGGCGCGGAGCGGGGCGATGGTGACGGAGCGGGTGATCAGCGTGCTGCCGTCGGGGCAGATTTTCGCGGCGGATGGCTTGTTGAGCCGGGCGCAGTTGCGCGAATGGCTGAAAGGGGAGGCGGCGAAGTTGCGGGAGCCGTCGCTCCTGGTGCGGGCGGGCGCAGGCGTGCCGTTGTCGCAACTGGCGGAGATCGTGAGTGCCGCGCAGGAGGCGGGGTTTACCCGGATTGTGGTGGGCGCGGAGGAGACGTCGGGCGACCAAGCGGGAGGGCGTTGACGTGGCGACTGGCTGGAGGGGCGGGCGCAGGTGGCTGGTTTCGGGGGCGGTGGCCGTGGCGGTGTGCTTGGGAATAATCGGGCCGTTCCAGCTGTCGATCGAGGAGGGCGCGACGACGGGGCGGCCGGCGGGGGCGGGGGCGCCGCTTCCCGGTGTGACGTTGGTGCACGAGGCGGAAAGATGGGTGAGCGAAGAGGCGGCGATGCGGGATCCCACGCCGTTGTTCCTGCCGACGCGGTTTAATGCGACGGAGGAGGCGTTTGTCGCGGGGACGCGTCGGGAGTTGAGCAGCGCGTTCCGCGGTTTCGCGCCGAAGCTGAAGTATGCGGAGAACGATTTGACCCTGCGCTGGCCAGCGGTGGTGGAGGTGCCTCAGCGGGTAGGGGACGCATTTGCGAAGGGCGATTCAGTTCGGCCATTGGCGGGCTTTGGTCAAACGGGAGAAGGCGTGGCGCCGCTCAGCCTTCGGACCGCGTTCATCGAAGTCGTCTCGGCCGGTGATGGGGAGCTGGTTTTTGCTCGGGCGTTGAGCGGAGCCCGTCCCCCCGCGGAGGGCCCTTGGCAGCCGTTGCAGTTCTTGATCGCCGTTGATCGCGCTGGAGTGGTGGGATCTCCAGTGCTGACGCACAGCTCCACGGTCGCCGCAGTCGACATGTATTTTCAGGAATACCTCGGCGAGGTGTTGCATGTCGGCGAGCGGTTGGGGCCGGGATTTTATCGTGTGGGAATCGGGCCGTGAGGTGGACGGGCGGGCGTGCGACGGGCTGTGGGAGCGGGTTTGCTGGCAAAAAAGAGCAAGTTTGCTGTTGACCTGATTTTTTGCGGGTCGCACTTTCTCCCCTCTTTTCGTTTTTTGATCCCTCCCTTGGTCTGCCCAGATAGCTCAGTTGGCAGAGCACGTCCTTGGTAAGGACGAGGTCGCCGGTTCGAATCCGGTTCTGGGCTCCAGGTCAAACGTCGCGCGACTTCCGCGACGCTAAAATAGAGGTCAAAACTTCATCATAACCCACTAACGTCTCCGAACTCCCATGGCTAAAGCCTCATTCGAACGCACGAAACCGCACGTCAACGTTGGCACCATCGGCCACGTCGACCACGGTAAAACCACGCTGACGACCTCGATTCTCGCGGTCCAGGCTCGCAAAGGTCTCGCTGAGGTGAAGACCTACGCCGACATCGCGAAGGGCGGAACGGTGCGTGATGCTTCGAAGATCGTTACGATCTCCGTTGCCCACGTGGAGTATCAGTCCGACAAGCGCCACTACGCCCACGTCGACTGCCCGGGCCACGCCGATTTCGTGAAGAACATGATCACCGGCGCCGCGCAGATGGACGGCGCGATTTTGGTGGTGTCCGCGGCTGACGGCCCGATGCCGCAGACTCGCGAGCACATCCTTCTCGCCCGCCAGGTCGGCGTGCCGAAGATCGTGGTGTTCCTCAACAAGGTCGACCTGATCGACGACCCCGAGCTCCTCGATCTCGTCGAGATGGAAATCCGTGAGCTTCTCTCGAAGTATCAATTCCCGGGCGACACGACCACGATCATCCGTGGTTCGGCGACCGCAGCCTTGGAAGGCAAGCCCGAGGGTGAGAAGGCGATCGCCGATCTCATGAATGCGATCGACACGGACATTCCCGAGCCGCAGCGCGAGATGGACAAGCCCTTCCTGATGTCCGTCGAAGACGTTTTCTCGATCACCGGCCGCGGCACCGTCGCGACGGGTCGTATCGAGCGCGGTGTGATCAAGGTTAACGACTCCGTCGAGATCGTCGGCCTCAAGGACACCGTTACCTCGGTCGTGACCGGCATCGAAATGTTCCGCAAGCTGCTCGATAGCGGCCAAGCCGGTGACAACGTCGGCATCCTCCTGCGCGGTATCGAAAAGGACGCCATCGAGCGCGGCCAGGTCCTCGCGGCGCCGAAGTCGATCACCCCGCACAAGAAGGCCAAGGCCGAGATCTACGTTCTCTCGAAGGACGAGGGTGGCCGCCACACGCCGTTCTTCAATGGTTACCGCCCCCAATTCTACTTCCGCACGACGGACGTGACGGGCGTCGTCAATCTGCCGAAGGGTGTCGAGATGATCATGCCGGGCGACAACATCGCGGTGGAGATCGAGCTGATCGCCCCGATCGCGATGGAGAAGACCCAGAAGTTCGCCATCCGTGAAGGCGGCCGCACCATCGGTGCCGGTCGTATCACGGAGATCATCGAGTAAGTCTCAGCGATTTCGTTCAACTTCGACTTCGCCGAGGCCTCGTTACGGGGCCTCGGCTGTGTCGTCTAAAGGACCACCCACAGGCGCGTAGCTCAATTGGTAGAGTAGCGGTCTCCAAAACCGTTGGTTGGGGGTTCGATTCCCTCCGCGCCTGCCAAACTTACCGTTCATGAAAAACCCGTTCAGTCCCGTCCGTATCTTCGCGATCGAAATCGTGGACGAGCTCAAGAAGTGCACGTGGCCGACGATGTCGGAGCTGCGCGATTCGACGATCGTGGTTGTCGTCGCCGCGGCCATCCTCGGTGTTTTCACGAGCATCAGCGATTTCTCCCTCTACCAGTTCGTGGATCTTTTCACGCGTCTGGTCAGCTAACGTTTGTCTCCGCCCATGTCTGCTCAAACGACCGCGCCCGCCGACGCTCAATGGTTCGCCCTGCACACGCTCTCCGGCCAGGAGAACAAAGTGAAGGCCTACATTGAGAAATTCAAAAAGGCCGAGGAACTCGAGGACTACATCTTCGAAGTGCTCCTGCCCACGGAGGTGGTGTCGGAAGTCAAGGGCGGCAAGAAGTCCACGAAGGTCCGCAAACTCTACCCGGGCTACGTGTTCATCCAGATGCGCCTCTACGGCGAGGACAAGAAGGTCATCAACAAGCCGTGGTATTTCGTGAAGGAAGTTGCGGGCGTGATCGGTTTTGTCGGCGGTGATCGCCCGGCGGCGCTCCGCGAGTCCGAAATCGTTGAAATCCGCGCCCGCATCGAAGCCGCGAACGGCAAGGAAGTGCCGAAGGTGCAATACACGGTCGGCGAGGAAGTGAAGATCACCGACGGCGCGTTCGCTTCGCTGACGGGCCGCATCGACGAGATCGATCCGGAGCGCGGCAAGCTTAAGGTTTCTGTTTCCATTTTCGGCCGGTTCACCCCGGTCGAGCTCGAATACTGGCAGGTGCAACGCAACACCGAGTGATGCGACGCCTCTTTGTCACCGCCGACGTTCGCCCAACGACAAAACATCCACCCGCCACCCTCACTTAAATGGCCAAGAAAATCCAAGGCTACATCCGCCTCCAACTTCCCGCCGGTGCCGCGAATCCCGCGCCGCCGGTTGGTCCCGCGCTCGGTGCGCAGGGCGTCAACATCATGGCGTTCTGCAAAGACTTCAACGCCCGCACGAAGGATCAGAACGGCATGATCCTGCCGGTCGTCATCACCGTCTATACCGACAAGAGCTTCACCTTCATCCTCAAGTCGCCGCCGGCCTCTGTCTTGCTCAAGAAGGCCGCCAACATCGCCAGCGGTTCGGCTAAGCCCAATCAGGACAAGGTGGGCAAGGTCACCCGCAAGCAGTGCGCCGAGATCTGGAAGATCAAGAAGGCCGACATGAACGCGAAGGACGAGGAGGCCGGCATCAAGGTCATCGCTGGCACCGCCCGTAACATGGGCATCGAGGTCGTCGACTGACCTTCGGGTGGGTTTGGGCGCGACGGTGGAGTGCCGATCTGGCGCCGCTCGCTCGCTCCTCGATTCCCGCCCTCCAATTTCCGTCAAAACCCAACTCAACGCGGGAGTCTCACTGACGTTCGCACCGCAAGGAGTCCTACATGCCAAAACAGCACAGCAAACGCTACAACAGCGCCGTCAAGGCCGCTGACCTCACCAAGGATTATCCGCTCGCTGACGCGGTCGAAATCCTCGCGAAATTCCCGAAGGCCAAGTTCGACGAGACCGTCGAGCTCTCGTTCCGCCTCGGCGTCGACGCCACGTCCGGCGAGCAGAACGTCCGCGGCACCACGCCGCTGCCGAACGGCTCCGGTAAAAAAGTCCGCGTGCTTGTCTTCACCGACAATGCCGAAGCGGCCATTGCGGCCGGGGCGGATCATGCCGGCTTGCAGGACATGATGCAGAAGATCAACGAGGGTTGGCTGGACTTCGACGTCGCAATCGCGACGACCGAGGCGATGAAGCAGGTCCGCACGCTCGCCCGCGTCCTGGGTCCGAAGGGCCTGATGCCCAATCCGAAATCCGGGACGGTCACCGACGACGTCGCCGCCGGCATTAAAGCCGTCAAGGCCGGTCGCGTTGAGTTCAAGATGGACAAGACGGCCAACATCGGTGTCGGCGTCGGCAAGCGCTCTTTCACCACCGCGCAGATCCTCGAGAATGCGCAGGCTGTGATCGACGCCATCGGCAAGGCGAAGCCTGCGACCTTCAAGGGTAGCAACTTCATCAAGTCCATTTTCATTTCCTCGAGCATGAGCCCGGGCCTGCGCATCGCTTCGTCCGAGTTCAGCAAATACTAAAAGGAGTCACGACCATGAGAGCCGAAAAAAATTACCTGATCGCCGAGGTCGAGACTCACCTGAAGAAGTCCGACTACGTCATTCTCGCGAACTTCACGAAAGTGACCGTTGCCGACGTGGCCGAACTTCGGGGCAAGCTCGCCGCGGAAAACGCCGAGTTCCACGTCGTCAAGAACAGCTCGCTGCGCGTCGCGGCCAAGGCCCTCGGCCTGCCGGAGTTCGACAGCGCGCTGGTTGGGCCGACTGCCGTGATTGTGGGCGGAAAAAATTCCGCCGGCGTCGCGAAGATCCTCAAACAGTTCTTCGAGGCCAAGCAGAAGCTCGAAGTGAAGGTCGGCGTGATCGAGAAGAAGCTGATCACTGCGGCCGATCTCTCTGCGATCGCCGATCTGCCTTCGTTCGAAGCGCTGCGTTCGCAATTCCTCAGCCTGCTCACGAGCAACGCTGCGGCCTTCGTCCGCGTGCTCGATGCAAAGGTCAAGAAGGAGCAGCCCGCTGCTCCCGCGGCCTGAGCCCTCCGCCACTCCAACAGCAACCAATCACCCAATTTCCGGCGAGAGCCGGGAGAAAAATCCATCGGGAAAGGCTAGGGGATACGTCTCTTAAACGCGCGGCACTCCCGCCGCCGCTAGTCCGCCCCAGGAGAAGTCACCATGAGCAACATCACCAAAGACCAAGTCATCGAATGGCTGTCCGCCCAGTCCATTCTCGATCTCGCCGCCCTCGTTAAAGACCTCGAAGGCAAGTGGGGCGTGACCGCCGCTGTCGCCGCTGCTCCCGCCGCTGCGGGTGGCGCCGCCCCGGCCGCCGCTGCCATCGAGCAGACCGAGTTCACCGTCGTCCTCAAGGAGGCCGGCGCGAACAAGATCGGCGTCATCAAGGAAGTCCGCGCGATCACGGGCCTCGGCCTCAAGGAAGCCAAGGACCTTGTCGAAGGCGCGCCGAAGCCGGTCAAGGAGAACGTCTCCAAGGCCGACTCCGAGGAAATCAAGAAGAAGCTCGAGGCGGCCGGCGCGAAGGTCGAACTCAAGTAAGACCCGTTGGCGTTCTTACTCGCACATCTTCCGTTTAGTTCGGGACAGGCCGCGTTTCACCGCGGCCTGTCCTTTGCCTTTTCTCTCATTGTTCTTTTCGTCCGTTTTTCGCGCCGTTCCGCCCTTCTGGCGGTCGTGCGCGCCGTTTGATTTTACCCGGGAATCCCATGGCCGACCGCACCCATTCTGAACGCATCAACTTCGGCAAGCTCCGCGAAGTGCTCCAGCCGCCGAATCTCATCGAGATTCAGATCACGTCCTATCTCGACTTCCTGCAGAAGGGCACGCCCGAGAAGCAACGCAAGCCGCAGGGGCTGGAGGCCGTGTTCCGCGAGGTGTTCCCGATTCTCTCCTACGACGAGCGGCTCACGCTCGAATACGTTTCCTACACGCTCGGTGACGCCAAGAACACCGAGATCGAGTGCCTGCGCGAAGGCATCACCTATTCCGTCCCGCTCTACGTGAAGCTCCGCCTCCGCGAGGAAGACTTCATCAAGGACGAGGAGATCTACATGGGTGAGATCCCGATGGTGACCGAGCGCGGCTCGTTTATCATCAACGGCGCCGAGCGCGTCGTCGTTTCGCAGCTCCATCGTTCGCCCGGCATCGCGTTCGAAGTCACCCCGCACCCGAACGGCAAGCCACTCCATTCTTTCCGCATCATTCCCGACCGCGGCACCTGGCTCGAGGTCCAGTTCGACAACAACGACCTCCTCTACGTCTATCTCGACCGCCGCCGCCGCCGCCGGAAATTCCTCATCACCACGCTGCTCCGCGCCATCGGCTACTCGAGCGACATCGACCTCCTGAATCTCTTCTACGAGATCAAGGACCTCAAGGTGTCCAAGGCGCTCGACATGGAGAACGTCTCCACGCTCGTGCTCGTCGAAGACGCGATCGACGCCCAGAAGGGCGTCGTGCTCGCGCGCGCGTTCGAACCGCTCACGAAGGCGATCGTCCGCACGTTCGAGAAACACGAGATCACCACGCTGCGTGTCATCGATACCGCGGCCGACGAAGGCGCGATCATCCGCGCGCTGAAGAAGGATCCGACCCGCAACGAAGAGGAAGCGCTCAAGGAAATCTACAAGCGCCTCCGTCCCGGCGAGCCGCCGACCACGGCGAACGCCAAGGCCCTCCTCAAGCGCCTGTTCTTCGATCCGAAGCGCTACGACCTCGGCCGCGTCGGCCGTTATAAGGTCAACCAGAAGCTCGGCCTCAAAGTCGACCTCGAGCAGCGCATCCTGGAGTCCGGCGACGTCGTCGCCGCGCCGAAGTATCTCGTTCGCCGCAAGAAGGGCGAAGGCGTGGTCGACGATATCGATCACCTCGGTTCGCGTCGCGTTCGCACCGTCGGCGAGTTGCTCGCCAACCAGTGCCGCGTCGGCCTCAGCCGCACGGAGCGTCTCGTTCGCGAGCGCATGACGATGTATGACCAGAGCGTCGACTCGATCACGCCGCAGAAGCTGATCAACCCGAAGGCGCTCACGACCGTCATCCGCGATTTCTTCGCGCGCTCGCAGCTCTCGCAATTCATGGACCAGATCAACCCGCTCGCCGAGGTCACGCACAAGCGTCGTCTCTCCGCGCTCGGGCCGGGCGGTCTCAATCGCGAGCGTGCCGGCTTCGAAGTCCGCGACGTTCACCCTTCGCACTACGGTCGCATCTGCCCGATCGAGACCCCGGAAGGTCCGAACATCGGTCTGATCAACTCGCTCTCGACCTACGCGCGCGTCAACGAATTCGGCTTCATCGAAACGCCGTATCGTCTCGTGAAGGACGGCCGCGCGACCGAGAAGATCGACTACCTCACCGCCGACCAGGAAGAGGGCAAAGTCATCGCACAGGCGAATTCCGAAATCGACGACAAGGGCAACTTCATCGGCAAGGTCACCGTGCGAAAGGACGGCGAGTTCCTCGAAGTTCCCGCGTCCGACGTCGACCTGATGGACGTTTCGCCGAAGCAGGTCATCTCGATCGCGGCGGGAATGATTCCCTTCCTCGAGCACGACGATGCGAATCGCGCGCTCATGGGTGCGAACATGCAACGCCAGGGCGTGCCACTCCTCCAGGCCGAGGCGCCGTTCGTCGGCACCGGTATCGAAGAGCGCGTTGCGCGCGACTCGAAGATCGTTGCGGTCGCGGACGAAGCCGGCGTTGTCGCTTCCGTCGACGCGAAGCGCATCGTGATCACCAAGGACGGGGAGCTGCCCCGCAACATCAAGCCCGACGCGAAGAACGGCGTGCACGTTTACGAGCTGCGCAAGTTCATGCGCTCGAATGCGGGCACCTGCTTCAACCAGAAGCCGATCGTGAAGCTCGGTCAGAAGGTGAAAGCCGGTCAGATTATCGCGGACGGTCCTTCGACCGAACTCGGCGAGATGGCCCTCGGCCGCAACGTGCTCGTCGCGTTCATGCCGTGGAACGGTTACAACTTCGAAGACGCGATCCTGATCTCCGAAAAGGTGCTCAAGGACGACATCTTCACGTCCATCCACATCCAGGAGTTCGAGGTCACCGCGCGTGACACGAAGCTCGGGCCGGAGGAAATCACGCGTGATATCCCGAACGTCGGTGAGGAAGCGCTGAAGAACCTCGACCACAACGGCGTCATTCGCATCGGCGCGGAAGTGAAGCCCGGTGACATCCTCGTCGGCAAAATCACGCCGAAATCCGAAACCGAACTCGCCCCGGAAGAAAAACTTCTCCGCGCGATCTTCGGCGAAAAGGCCGCCGACGTGAAGGACACCTCGCTCGTCGTTCCGTCCGGTGCCGCCGGCATCATCATGGACGTGAAGGTTTCCTCTCGAATCGACTTCGAGAAGGAAAAGCTCTCGCCCTCCGATCGCCGCCGCCAGGTGAAGCAGATCCAGGAGGAATACAAAACGCAGATGGACAAGTTGCGTGAAGGCCTCACCGAGGCCCTCTCCAACATCCTCCTCGGCGAGAAGATTCCCCTCGACGTCATCAACGGCGAAACCGGCGAAATCATCATTCCGGCCAACCGCAAGATCACCAAGACGCTCCTCCGCAAACTCGCGGCCGTCTCGAAGCACGTTCAGATCGATCCTTCTCCGGTTCGCATCAAGATCATGGAGATCATCGGCTCGTATCAGACCAAGTTCGACGAGCTCGAGACGGATCGTGAGCGCAAGATCGGTGGCATCGAATCCGGTGCCGACGCCGGCGACGGCGCGATCAAGCAGGTCAAGGTTTACATCGCCACGAAGCAAAAGCTCGAGGTCGGTGACAAGATGGCCGGTCGTCACGGTAACAAGGGCGTGGTCGCGAAGATCGTGCCCGAGGAAGACATGCCGTTCCTCCCGGACGGCACTCCGATCGAAATCTGCCTCAACCCCTTGGGCGTGCCTTCGCGCATGAACGTCGGACAGGTGCTCGAAACGCACTTGGGCTGGGCCTGCAAAAAGCTCGGCATCAAGGTCGCGACGCCCGTGTTCGACGGCATTCCGGAAAAGAAAGTCCGCGAATACCTCAAGGAAGCGAAGCTGCCGCACTCCGGCAAGAGCACGCTCCTCGACGGGCGCACCGGCGAGAAACTCGATCAGGAAGTCGTCGTCGGCTACATCTACATGATGAAGCTGAATCACCTCGTGTCGCACAAGATTCATGCGCGCGCGGTCGGTCCTTACTCCCTCGTCACGCAGCAGCCGTTGGGCGGCAAAGCCCAATATGGCGGCCAGCGTTTCGGCGAAATGGAAGTGTGGGCGCTCGAAGCCTACGGCGCGGCGCACACGCTCCAGGAACTCCTCACCGTCAAGTCCGACGACGTGCAGGGCCGCACCAAGATCTACGAGTCGCTCGTCAAGGGCGACAACACGCTCCAGGCCGGCACGCCGGAATCCTTCAACGTGTTGATCAAGGAAATCCAGTCCCTCGGTCTCGACATCAAGCTCAACAAGAGCGACGCGCTCGGTTTCGGCACCTGATGCCCCGCGCCCCGCGATTGTTTTTCGTATCCTTTCACAAACTACATAGGGAGCATCAATGAGCATTCAACCCAACGAAGTCGCAGCCTCCTCCGCCCGTGAGGAAAACCGCGGTGCCCTCGGCCTCGAGGAAAACCCGTTCGACTGCGTCTCCATCACCGTCGCTTCCCCCGAAACCATCCGCAAATGGTCCAAGGGCGAGGTGAAGAATCCCGAGACGATCAACTACCGCACCTTCAAGCCCGAGCCGGGCGGTCTCTTCTGCCAAAAGATTTTCGGGCCGGTGCGCGACTACGAGTGCGCCTGCGGAAAATACAAGCGCATCAAATACAAGGACGTCGTCTGCGATCGCTGCGGCGTCGAAGTGACGATCGCGCGCGTCCGCCGCGAACGCATGGGCCACATCGAGCTCGCCGTTCCGGTCGCGCACATCTGGTTCCTCAAGTCGATGCCGAGCCGCCTCGGCCTCCTGCTCGACATGACCGCGCGCTCGCTCGAGCGGGTGATCTACTACGAGAACTACATGGTCATCGATCCGGGCAAGACCCCGCTCGAGCCGCATCAGCTCCTCACGGACACCGAATATCGCCAGGCCCTCGACGAATACGGTGATGACTCGTTCGTCGCCAAGATGGGCGCCGAAGCGGTCCGCGATGCGCTCGTGAAGACCGACATGGAAGCGACCGTCGCCGAGCTGCAGGAGCAGATGCGCGCGACGAAATCAAAGCAGATCAAGAAGAAGCTCTCGAAGCGCCTGAAGGTCATCCAGGGCTTCATCCATTCGAAGTCCCGCCCGGAGTGGATGGTCCTCGAAGTGTTGCCCGTCATCCCGCCGGACCTGCGTCCGCTCGTCCCGCTCGAAGGCGGCCGCTTCGCGACGTCCGATCTCAACGACCTCTATCGCCGCGTCATCAACCGCAACAACCGTCTGCGGAATCTGATGCAGTTGAAGACGCCCGATGTGATCATTCACAACGAAAAGCGCATGCTGCAGGAAGCGGTCGACGCGCTCTTCGACAACGGCCGTCACGGCCGCCCCGTCACGGGCGCCGGCAACCGTCCCTTGAAGTCCCTCTCGGACATGCTCAAGGGTAAGCAGGGCCGTTTCCGCCAGAACTTGCTCGGCAAGCGCGTCGATTACTCTGGCCGTTCGGTCATCGTTATCGGTCCCGAGCTGAAGCTCAACCAGTGTGGTCTCCCCAAGAAGATGGCGCTCGTGCTTTTCGAGCCGTTCATCATCCGCCGCCTGAAGGAACTCGGTTTCGTGCACACCGTCCGCGGGGCACGCAAGATGATCGAGAAGAAGTCGCCGGAAGTCTGGGACATCCTCGAGGAAGTCACGCAGGGCCACCCGGTGCTGCTCCACCGCGCGCCGACGCTCCACCGTCTGTCGATCCAGGCGTTCGAACCGGTCCTCATCGAAGGCGAAGCCATTCGCGTTCACCCGCTAGTCTGCACCGCCTACAACGCGGACTTCGACGGTGACCAGATGGCGGTCCACGTGCCGCTCTCACTCGAAGCGATCATGGAGTGCAAGCTCCTCATGATGGCGACGTCGAACATCTTCTCACCGTCGTCCGGCAAGCCGATCCTCACGCCGTCGCAGGACATCGTGCTTGGCGCGTATTATCTCACGATCGAGCCGCGCAAGAAGCCTGAAAAGGGCACGCGCGTGCCGGTTCTCGCCGGCCTGCAGGAAGTGCTCTACGCCGTCGCCGATGGCGCGTTGAAGAAGCACGACTGGGTCGAGGTGCCGAATCCCGACTTCGGTCGCGATACCGTTTACGGCAACAAGGAGAAGAAGACGCTGCGCACCACGGTGGGCCGCGTGATCTTCAACCAGATCTGGCCGGCACCGCTCGGCTTCGTGAACTTCCCGGTTCCGAAGGCGAAGCTCGGCGATCTCATCCTCAATACCTACAAGACCACCGGCAACCACGTCACGGTCGAGACGCTCGACAAGCTCAAGGAGCTCGGTTTCCAGACCGCGATGCAGGCCGGCATCTCGATCGGGATCGACGACATGATCATTCCGGAAACGAAGAAGGACATCGTCGCCGACACCCGGAAGAAGATCGCCGAAGTGGAAGGTCAGTTCAACAAGGGTATCATCACCGAGGGCGAGCGGAAGAACAAGGTCATCGACTTGTGGACCGGCACGACCGACAAGATCGCGAAAGAGGTCTTCTCGAAGCTGGAGAACAACGAAGGCCGCAACGAGGTGAACCCGGTTTACATCATGATGGATTCCGGTGCGCGCGGTAACAAGCAGCAGGTTCGCCAGCTGTGCGGCACCCGCGGCCTCATGGCCAAGCCCTCCGGCGAAATCATCGAGCGCCCGATCCTGTCTTCGTTCCGCGAGGGCCTGACCGTTCTCGAATACTTCATCTCCACTCACGGTGCCCGTAAGGGTCTCGCGGATACGGCGCTGAAGACGGCGGATGCCGGCTACCTCACGCGCAAACTTTGCGACGTGGCGATGGACGTCATCATCGCGGAAGACGATTGCGGCTCCCGCGATGGCGTGTGGAAGAAGGCGATCTTCGAAGGCGACGACGAAATTGTCGGCCTCCGTGAGCGCATCGTCGGCCGCTTCTCCAGCGACGACGTTTATAATCCCACGAACCCGACCGAGCTGCTCGTCGGCTCCGGTGAACTCGTCACGGAGGAAATTGCCACGAAGATCGACGAAGTCGGCATCGAGCGCGTCAAGGTCATGTCGCCGCTCACGTCGATCAGTCAGCACGGCATCGACGCGAAGTCTTACGGCATCAACCCCGCCACCTCCAAGGTGGCGAAGATTGGCGATTCCGTGGGCATCATCGCCGCGCAGTCGATCGGCGAGCCCGGCACTCAGCTCACCATGCGCACCTTCCACATCGGTGGTGTCGCGTCCGGCGGTTTCAAGACCCCGGAAATTCGCGTGCGTGCAACGGGCAAGGTCAAATACAAGGGGCTCCGCCTCGTCGAAACCGCCGATGGCGCTGCGATCGTCCTCAATAAAACCGGCTCGATTCAGATCCTCGACGCTGAAGATCACGAACTCGAAACCTACAACATCGTGGTGGGTTCGTTCCTGCATGTCGGCGACGGCGAACAAATCGAGAAGGGTGCAGTCCTCGCGCAATGGGATCCCTACAACATTCCCGTCCTCTCCGAGAAGGGCGGCACGCTTGTGTTCAAGGACATGATCCCCGGCGTCACGGTGAAACGCGAACTCGACGAGTCGTCGGGCCGCATCGCCACGGTCGTCATCGAGCACAAGGAAGATCTCAACCCGCAGATCGAGGTGCGCGACGCGAAGAACAAGCCGCTGTCGGCTTACTCGATTCCTGTCGGCGCGCAGATCGCCGTCAACGAGGGCGACATCATCCAGCCGGGTGCGTTGCTCGCGAAGACGCCGCGTCAGGCCTCCAAGACCAAGGACATCACCGGCGGTCTCCCGCGCGTCGCCGAGCTCTTCGAAGCTCGTCGTCCCAAGGACGCCGCGGAGATGTCTCGCATCGACGGCATCGTTTCCTTCGAGGGCACCGTGCGCGGCAAGCGCAAGCTCGTCGTCAAAAACGACGAGACGGCGCAGGAAGAGGAGCATCTGATCCCGACCGGCAAGCACATCATCGTGCAACCCGGCGACGTCGTGCACAAAGGTCAGCACCTCACCGAAGGCGCCGCCGATCCGCACGAAATCCTGGAAATCCTCGGACCGTCCGCGCTCTACGACTTCCTGATCTCGCAGGTGCAGGAAGTCTATCGTCTCCAAGGCGTGACGATCAACGACAAGCACATCGAGATCATCATCCGACAGATGCTCCGCAAAGTCCGCATCACCGATCCGGGCGACACGGAGAACTTCTGGGGCGAGCAAGTTGACCGCGCGGCGTTCCTCGCGGAAAACAAGCGCATCGAAGAAGCCGGCGGCAAACCCGCCGAGGCGGAACCGATCCTCTTGGGTATCACCAAGGCGTCGCTCGAAACCGAGAGCTTCATCTCGGCGGCGAGCTTCCAGGAGACGACCCGCGTTCTCACCGACGCCTCGACGCTGGGCAAGGTCGACATGCTGAAGGGTTTTAAGGAAAACGTCATCATGGGACACCTGATCCCCGCGGGCACGGGTCTGCCCCGCTACAAGAACCTCAAGATCACGCTGCCCTTCGGCGCCGAGCTTCCGGTTGAGCCTGAGCCGGCGGTCACCGAGGCGAGTTGATCGAGGCTCGATGTAAGAACTTCAAAGCCGCGGACGAAAGTCCGCGGCTTTTTCTTTCCTTGGCGGCCACTTCACCGGAGCGGGCGAGGGGAGGATGGCTACGCGCCACGGAAGAGGTTGAAAAAAACGCTTGTCATGCGCCGGTGATTCGACGAGCTTCCGTATCCCTCCCGCCAAAACTGCATGTTGAGCTTGCTCCATGCGGTTTATTGCCCGGCTTCACCGCCGGGCATTTTTTTGCGCGAATTACAGCATCTCGGAGATTGTTCTTGTGTTCGCAACCGCGCGCCCGATTTTCGTCCCTCCCACTGCTTCTATTGCGCGTTTTCGGACTCGTTCGAAGAACGCTTTTGTCACTCGCGAATCGGGGCTCGAATCCCGGATTTCACGACGACAACTACTTTTCGCCAAAAAGTTCTTGCCGCGCTTTTCGGCCCCGGTAGCGTTTTCCCCTTTTCTTCAATTTTCACTCTTCACCACTCGTATGCCGACCATCAATCAGCTCGTGCGCAAAGGCCGCCGCAAGGTGCGCACCAAGTCGAAATCTCCCGCCTTGGATGGCAATCCGTTCCGCCGCGGCGTGTGCGTGCAGGTCATGACCCGCACTCCGAAGAAGCCGAACTCCGCCATCCGCAAGGTCGCGAAGGTTCGCCTGACGAATGGTAACGAAGTGATTTCCTACATCCCGGACGAGGGTCACAATCTCCAAGAGCACTCGATCGTGCTCGTGCGCGGCGGCCGCGTGAAGGATCTTCCTGGCGTCCGTTACCACATCGTTCGCGGCACCCTCGATGCGACCGGCGTCGAGAAGCGTCGTCGCTCCCGCTCCAAATACGGCGTCAAGCGCCCGAAGGCCGCCAAGTAATCCGTTTCGCTTTAACCCAATCTCGTCATGTCACGCCGTCACAGAGCCGATAAACGCCAGGTCGAACCGGATATTCGCTACAACAGCCCGCTCGTTGCCCACTTGGTCAACGTCATCATGAAGAGCGGTAAGAAGAGTATCGCTCAAAAGATTGTTTACGGCGCGTTTGAGAAAGTCTCCGAAAAGCTCGAGAAGGGCGACCCAGTCGATCTGCTCCTCGGTGCGCTCGAGAACGCCCGTCCCCGGCTTGAAGTGAAGAGCCGTCGCGTCGGCGGTGCGACCTATCAAGTTCCGATTGAAATTTCCTACGAACGCCAGGAGAGCCTCGCGCTCCGCTGGATCGTTGACGCCGCCGGTGGCCGTAAAGGCATGCCGATGAAGGATGCCCTGGCCGCCGAGATCATCGACGCCTACAACAACACGGGCAACGTCGTCAAAAAGAAGGAAGACACCCACAAGATGGCGCAGGCCAATCGCGCCTTCGCCCACCTCCGCTGGTAATCAGTCCGGCCCCCTTTTGCTCATGTCTGCTACTGCTGCACCGGCCATCACGATCGTCACCGACAAGGCCAAGATCTCTTCCGCCAACGCCAAGGACCGCCCATTCCCCTTGGAGTGGACGCGCAACATCGGCATTGCCGCGCACATCGATGCCGGCAAGACGACCACCAGCGAGCGCATCCTCTTCTACACCGGTTCCGTCCACAAGATGGGCGAGGTGCACGAGGGCACGGCGGTGACGGACTGGATGGAGCAGGAACGGGAGCGCGGCATCACGATCACCGCCGCGGCGATCTCCTGCGCCTGGAACGCTTCGTGCGGCCCGTGGAAGGGAATCAAGCAGCGTATCAACGTTATTGATACTCCGGGACACGTCGATTTCACCGCGGAGGTCGAGCGTTCGTTGCGGGTCCTCGACGGTGCGGTCGCGGTGTTTTGTGCGGTCGCTGGCGTGCAGCCGCAGTCCGAAACCGTCTGGCGCCAGGCGAACAAGTATCGGGTTCCTCGTATCGCTTTCATCAACAAGATGGATCGCACGGGCGCCGATTTCTTCCGGGCGATCGAGGAGATGCGCACGAAGCTGAAGGCCAACGCCCACGCCCTATTCCTGCCGATCGGGGCGGAGGAGAATTTCAGCGGCGTGATCGACCTGGTGCAGAACATCGCCTATATTTTCGACGAGACGAAGGATCCGCTCGGGATGGTGCCCGTCACCTCGGAAATTCCGGAGAACATGCGCCAGCAGGCGAAGGAATATCGCGACAAGCTCATCGAGGCGGTTTCGGACTTCGATGATACCATTGCCGAAAAATATCTCGGCGGTGAAGAGATTACGGTCGAACAGTTGATGCTCGGCGTTCGCAAAGCGACGATCTCGCTTCAGTTCACCGGTGTGGTGCCTGGTTCCGCCTTCAAGAAGAAGGGGATTCAGCGTCTGCTCGATTGCGTCGTGAACTATCTGCCCAGCCCGATCGATGTCCCGCCGATGAATGGCGAAGATAGCGATGGGAAGGAAGTGCTCGCTCCCGCCGATGACAACAGCAAGCTGGCGGGCCTCGCGTTCAAGCTCTGGACCGATCCTTTTGTCGGTAAGCTGGTGTTTTATCGCGTTTACACGGGCACGCTGAAAAAGGGCACGTCGCTTTACAATCCCCGCACCCGGCGCAGCGAACGCGTCTCGCGTCTCGTGCTCATGCGCGCGATGGATCGCGAAGAAATCGATGTGGCCTATTCCGGAGACATCTGCGCCCTCGTTGGCGTCAAGGACGTGATCACGGGCGACACGCTGTGCGACGAAGATTTCGACATTCGTCTCGAGCCGCCGTCCTTCCCTGAGCCTGTCATCTCGATGTCGATCGAGCCCAACTCCAAGGCCGACCAGGAAAAGATGTCCAACGCCCTGCAGCGGCTCGTGGCGGAAGACCCCACACTCCGCGTCAAAACGGATACCGATACCGGCCAGACCATCCTCGCTGGCATGGGCGAACTCCATCTCGACATCATTCGCGATCGGATGAAGCGCGAATTCAAGGTCGAGGCCACGGCGGGAAAGCCTCAGATTGCCTACCGCGAGACGATCGCGCAAGCGGCGGACGGCGAGGGCAAGTTCATCCGCCAGTCAGGCGGCAAAGGCCAATACGGCCACGTCGTTGTCAAGCTTGAGCCCAATGAAAAGGGCAAGGGCGTGGAGGTCATCAACGAAATCGTCGGCGGCGTCATCCCGAAGGAATTCATCAAGCCGTCGACCGACGGTATTCTCGAAGGCGCCAACAACGGGGTCGTCGCGGGTTACCCTGTCGTGGACGTCAAGGTTCGCATCGTCGATGGCTCGTTCCACGAGGTCGATTCGTCCGAACTCGCGTTCAAGATGGCGGGGATCTTCGCCTTCAAGGAAGCGATGAAGAAGGCCACTCCCATCCTGCTCGAGCCGATCATGGGCGTGGAGGTTACGACGCCGGAAGAGTATCAGGGCGACCTCATGGGCGATATCAACCGTCGCCGCGGTCAGATCCAGGGCATCGAAAACAAGAACGGCGCTGCGATCGTGAACGCATTCGTCCCGCTCGAGATGCTCTTCGGCTACGTCACGGACATCCGTTCGCTTTCGAAAGGCCGCGCCAGCGCCGGCATCACGCCGTCGCACTTCGAGCAAGTGCCTAATTCGCTCCTCGCGAAAATCGTCGAGACCTCCTCGAAAGCTCCGGCCCGCACCTAACACCCGTTCTTTGCCTCCCATGAAAGGTCAACGCATTCGCATCAAACTTCAGGGCTTCGACTATCGAGTGATCGATCAATCGGCCCTCGAGATCGTCGAAACCGCCAAGCGCTCCGGCGCGCGCGTTTCGGGTCCGATCCCGCTGCCCACCCGCATCGAAAAGCTTTCGGTCAATCGCTCGCCGCACGTCGACAAGAAGTCGATGGAGCAGTTCGAGACCCGCACGCACAAGCGTCTGATCGACATCATCGAGCCGACCGCCCAAACGGTCGACGAGTTGAAGAAGCTCAATCTGCCGTCCGGCGTGGACATCACCATCAACGTATAACCCACCCAGGTTTTCCACTCTACAGTAGCAGTTGCCTGTGTGCCTTTCGGCACCGCCAGGCCCCTCGCTAAAGTAGGTTCTTAAACGGAACTTCCACCTACCACTTAGCCTATGATCTCATCGCTTCTAGGTAAAAAACTCGGAATGACGCAGGTTTACGACGCACAAAATGTGCTCGTGCCCGTCACCGTGGTCGAAGCCGGCCCTTGCGCCGTCGTTCAGGTCAAGACCACGGAAACCGACGGCTACAACGCCGTGCAAATCGGCTTCTCGCAGAAGAAGTCGAAAAACACTTCCGCCGCCGAACTCGCCCACGCGAAAAAGGCGAATCTCGATAACGCCCCTCGCGTTCTCAGCGAAGTCCGCCTCACCGAGGCCCCGACCCTCAAGGTCGGCGACGTGGTGAATGTCACGACGTTTGCCGAAGGCCAGCTCGTCGATGTCATCGGCGTCACCAAGGGTAAAGGCTTCCAAGGCGTCATGAAGCGCTTCCGTGTCGCCGGCGGTCCGGCGACGCCCGGCGCCAAGTTCCCCCCCCGCAGCGGTT
>JAEYYL010000027.1 GCA_023430825.1 Verrucomicrobiota bacterium
CCGACGTGCGGCGAATCGCTCCCGCGCGCACCTCTAGCCCGCATCCATCACACCCATGATGAAGAAAACGAGTGGTCACAGAGCGCACAGAACTCCGACACGGAGTTCACCGAGGAGAATTCACCGATCCTATCTGGCCTGCCCTTCCAATCCGCCTCGTTTTCGCAACAAACGCATCCAACACCTTGTGGCCTCCTGCTGCCTCTGGGTCAGAGCTCAGTGCCCTCTGTGAACCATGACTTGGTTGATTCAAGTGGGACGTATCCGGGCTAGCCCCTTCGGCCAGCTCAGGGTCCGAGCCTTTCGAGGGGCTGAATCGCCACGCCCTCGTTCCCGCCACAGGCGGCCAAGCCTCGGACTCGCGATGACAATCGGGAGTGTGATGAATGCGAGCTAACACCTCGTGGCCTCCTGCTCCCTCTGTGTCGGCGCTCGGTGTCCTCTGTGTGACAAGCCTTGATCGATCCGGATCTGATTTATCCCCGCCTACCGCTTCCGCATCGCCCACGCTTTCGGCGTCATCCCATACCGCGCGCGAAACAGCCGGTAAAAATGCGAAAGATCCTGATATCCCGACGCGAAGGCCGCTCCGACGATCGAGTGATTCCCCTGCTCTAGCAGACGCGCCGCATGCTTCAGCCGCAGCTCGGTCATCCGCTCGAGAAACGTCTGCCCCGTCAGTGCGCGGAAATGCGCGCTGAACGCCCGCCGCGACATCTCCGCGCGCACCGCCCCCCGATCGAGATCCCACTCGTCGAACAGCGACTCCTCCATCTCGCGCGCGACAAACGCCACCCGCCGTTCCCGATCGCCGCCCCGCCGGTCGGTGCGCACCCGCGCGAGCTGCACCAGGACCTGCGCCGCCGCCGCCTTCAACGCGATCGCACAACCCGGCTGGTTCATCGCCTGCTCGAGCACCGCATGGCGAAACAGATCCTCGATGCGTCGCCGCCACCACGCCGCCAGCACCAGCGGCCCGCTCCGCGCCGTCAGCGTCCGCCACAGCTCGGCAATTTCGCCGTCGCCCGCAACGAACCCGTCCCCGAGACACAGCAGCAACAGGATGCACGGTTCCTGATCGACCAGCCGGTGCTCCACCCCCGCCGGCACCAGGCTGACCGCCCCCGCCCGCAGGATCGCCGGCGCCGCCGAATCCTTTTCGACGCGCGCCGTCGCACCGCGCAGCACATAGATGCACTTGTGGAACGGATCGCGCCTCCACCCCATCTCGAAGCGCTCCGCGTGCACGCTCTCCGCGAAGAATACCCCGCGCTGCGGGACCGCTACTGCAAGAGGCCGGGAAACCGCCGGAGGAGAACGCATCGTTGTGCCCGTTTTGCCAATGCACCACAACCCAAACGGCCAAGACGTGGCAACCCCATTTCAGGCATGCTGGCGGCCTCCCCATGCCGCCCCCTTCGACCGCCTCCCACACCCCGGCCACCCGCGCCGAGGTCGAAAATGTTCTCCGTTGCGGCACACCCCGCCCCGTCCCGCTCTTCCTCCCGGCGATTTACGAGCACAAGGCCTCGTTCATCGGCAGCACGCCGTCGGCCATCGCCCGCGACGGCGATCTTCTCGCCCGCGCGCTCCTCGCCGAGTTCGAAGCCATTCGACCCGACGCGCTCGCGATCGGCGTCGACGTTTACAATCTCGAGGCCGAAGCCGTCGGCTGCACGGTCACGTTCTACGAAGGCGACGACACCAGCATCCCCGGCATCAAGCCCGGCAATCACATCGTCCATGTCGGCGACGACCTCTCGCGCGCCCGTTTGCCCAATCCGCTCAAGGACGGCCGGATGCCGGTCAACCTCGCCGCCGCCCGCCAGCTCCGCGCCGCCGTGGGAGACGACTACTGGCTGCGTGGCGCCGTCTCCGGCCCGTTCTCCCTCGCCATCTCGCTCGTCGGCGCCGAGGCGCTTTTCATCGCCGCGCTCGACGAACCGGACTGGGTGCATGGCGTCCTCGCCTACGCGGGCCGCATCATCAAGGAATTTTCGAAAGCCTACATCGACGCCGGCGTGGAACTCATCGTGTTCGACTCGCAGGCGTCGCCGGAGCTTCTCTCGCCCGCCATGTATGAGGAGTTCGTGCTGCCGGTCACGACCGACTACGTGGCCTGGGCCGCGACGCAGGGCGTGCGCGACGTGCCGCTGATCATCGGCGGCAACACCACGCCGATCGCCGAGGTGTTGACCCGCACCGGAGCGAATAACCTGCTCTGCGACTTCACCGCCGATTTCGACGAGTGGTCCGCCGTCTGCCAGAGCGCCCGTCGGTCGATGCGGCGCAACATCTCGCCCCGGCTGATCGAGACGTCGACGCCCGACGAGATTTACGAAGTCGCTCTCCGCGAAGCGAAGCGCGGCCGCGATCTGCCCGGCTTCATCATGGGCACCGCCGTCGTTCCCTTCGGCACCCCCACGGAGAATGTCCTCGCCGTGAAACGCGCCTGCCTCGACGCCGCCAAAGCATAGCCGCCACTCGAAGCTCAATCTCAGCGCCAGCGGCCCGGTCCGCCGCCGCTCACCCTTCGAAACGCCACGCCGGCCGACTGCGCTCGGCCGATGGGACCTCCATCGTAACGAAACCCGCCGCCGTCTCGATCCGGATCACATAATAATCGCGCCGGCCGGGGTCGGAGATGCGATAGACGACATCCTCGATCCGCAAGGCGCTCCCGGCCGCCAGCGTCGCAACGACCGCGTAGCCTTTCGGCAAGTCGTCTTTCACCAGGTGCAGCCGGCCGCCCCGGTCGCGACAGAGGTGGTGCGTTTCCACGAGAATCGCGCGACGCCCGATGTTCGCGCGCAACTCCGGCCGGTCGTGCGCCGTGCGCGCCACCCAGCAGCCCGCCATCGCCAGCGCCAGACAAATCCAGAGCCCCCCGCGAATCGCTCGCCGGTAAGCGGAGCTCCGTCTCACGGACGCTTCCTCCCCCTGCGCGCGACGATGGCTCGTGCGCACCGCGCGAACCCCCAGATCAATCCCGCGACGACGACAAGCGGCCATCGCATCGCGAGCCACGCATCGCGTTCCTCGGCGAACGCCACGACGCCGCGCCAGACCACCACCAGCATGGCCGCCATCACGCCCCAGCCGATCGCCGTGCGCGCCCATTCCAGTCGCCGCAGCGTCGCGGCTGTGGACGCGTCTTTCACGTGAGACGTTTCCCGTGCGGGTTTCATGTTCGTCGGTCCACGTTGGATCGCGAGCTTCCCTCTACCTCCTCAAGAATGTGGGTCATATCCGAAGACACGCAGGTCCTGATCGCAACGGCAGGCCCTCGCGATCCGCGCGGCCCAGCGGATGGCGTCGTCGCGTGAAGGCAGTTCGAGCACGGTGAAGCCACCGTTGAGCGGGGGCGCCCACGGGTAGCCGCCCTCGGCGATCGCGCCGTTCGCGGAGACGCGCACCGGTGGCACCGTTTCGTCGATGCCCCCGCCAAAGACATAGACGCCGGCGGCCTTCGCCTCGTCGATGGCCTCATGCGAGTCTCGCACCACCGCCGCCCACTCGCCCTCGGGCACGACCATCGCGGCGCTGGGGAATGAAATCAGGTATTTGGCCATGGATTTTTCTGCGGGAGTTACCGTGAACCGGGCGTGAAACGCGTCCGATACAGATCAGCCCCGGGCCGCCGTGGCGAGACTCGACACGGCCGTCTTCAGCAGCAGGTTTTACAGAAGATCGCGAAGTGAAGGGCTGAACCCGGAGCCCGAAACCGCGAAGAAGGCCCGTGCGCGCGATCGCGGTATCGGTTCCGCCGCCATGCGCGTGCCGTCAGCTCGAGCGCCTGATCCCTCCGCGCTCTCCGCGACCTCCGGGTTAAAACGGATTGGATAGCTTGAAACACAGAGGACGCGGAGAGCGCCGAGGACAAGACATCGGACAGGAGGGCCAAGCTCCGCGCGGCCGTGTCACCAGAAGTTTCACCCAAGATCGCGAAGAGCGCCGAGAGAAGGGCTGAACCCGAAGCGCCAATGGGCGAAGATGGCCCGTGCGCGCGGTCGGGATCCCGAGATCGATTCTCCCTCCATGCGCGTGCCGCCGGTCCCAGCGCCTGCTCCCTCCGCGCTCTCCGCGACCTCCGGGTTAAAACGGATTGGATAGCTTGAAACACAGGGGACGCGGAGAGCGCCGAGGACAAAGCATCGGACAGGAGGGCCAAGCTCCGCGCGGCCGTTGTCAGCAGCGGATTTTACAAGATCGCGAAGAGCGCCAAGAGAAGGGCTGAACCCCAAGCGCCAATGCGCGAAGGTGGCGGCGACCTTCACACACGCTCCTCGCCGTGGTGATCGTCGTGCGCCTCCCATGCGGCTGACGGCCTTGCGCACGAGGGAGAGGCCGATGCCGGTGCCTGGGTAATCGGCGGGGCTGTGGAGCCGTTCGAACAACTGGAAAATGCGTTCGCGCGAAGGGGGAGACGCCACCGCCGTGGCACCTGTGCTGTCCGCACTGCGGTGCGTTCGCGCTGGTGCGCATCGGACGACTGGCCCGTGCACCGCCTGTCTGCAGCCGATGAAGCCAAGCCCATCGATGCCCTCTTTTCCTTCGCCGGCAGCCCGCCCACCGGCCGGGCGGAGCCTGGCCGGCGTCCCCACAAAAGCACTACGGATGCCGGTTTCTCCTTCGCCGACCGCGGCAATGACGGCACGATCTGCGCGCATGCCCGGCAACGCGGGTCTCAAATCCGGCCTCGCGCGCGATTCAGCGGTATCGACCGCTCAAATACAAAACGCATAAGCGGCGCACGCTGCCTCCGCTGTCACTCGTGACGGGCTTGTTCAACCGGAGTCCGGTGTCGGCTGCTGCGACACAGAACTCTCGGAGTTGGGCTTTTTGTGACCGTCAGTCGCATGAGACATAGCCGACAACAGCAGCGGATCTCGTGTCGAGCGCCCAAACCATAATATGCGCAAGTGGCATCGCCTCCTGCTTCGAGATCATCTCCCACTTGCAAACGACAATCCAACAATCGCCGTTCGAGTGTCGCCCGAGGTATGCGGCGACTGGAACAACTGCCAGGCTTTCGTCATACCACTGGTCCGGGTTCTTCTCTCTCTCCTTCAGTGCCAGCTGATACTTCTCTTCGGCCTTCTTCTCGAACGTATCGATTTGCTCCTGCGGTGTGCCCGGCGGAAAAAACTCCTGATCGCGAGCTGGCCAGAGCATCGTCTGTCGATTGCGGCCGCGATTCAGCGCACGGAGACATAGCTCCAAACTGCGCGAATCAAAACTCTGCGACTTTGCTTTTGCGATCAGCGCATCCGCGAAGAGCTGCCACTTCGCGCTCCAACCCGCAGTCGTCATGCCGGAATAGCGATGCTCCTCCGGCTGATTGAAGAAGCGCTTCGCGAGCGCCTCTTCAGCGGCCGATTCTTTCGCCGGCAAGGCGAAGTCGATCTTGACGACCGGAACGTCTGAAGCTGCGGCGCTCAACTCTGCCGCCGTCGTGATCGGTGCCGCCGGCGGCAATGCGGCCGCGCAC
>JAEYYL010000321.1 GCA_023430825.1 Verrucomicrobiota bacterium
TCGACGACGTCCGCCAGCGTGTAGCGATCGAGGATGTTCGCGATGGCGTTGCGCACATCCAGCATCAGCATGCGCAACCCGCAGTGCGCCTCATCCGGGCAGGTGCAGGGCTCGTAAGCGCTCTGGCTCACGCAACCAATCGGCGCCAGCGGCCCATCGATCAGCCGCACGACTTGGCCGATCGCGATCTCCCGCGCGGGCTTCGCCAGCCGGTAGCCGCCGTATTTGCCCCGCACGCTCTGGACCAAGCCGGCCTCCTTCATTGTCTGGAGAATCTGCTCGAGGAATTTCACCGGGAGCTGCTCGTTATCAGCAAGCTCTGAAACTTGCACCAAGTTGCGCCCCACCTCGGCCGCAATACCGAGACTGATGATGGAACGGAGGGCATATTCACCCTTCTTGGAAAGCTTCATGCGTAATGTAGATTGATTTAGTATGAATTAGTTCAAGCCTTTTTTCCCAACTTTCCGGAAATTCTTTCGATCTTCGTGCGTGCCCACGGCGCGCACGACTGGGCCGGCTCGCATCGTCCGCCGTGAATCGCCCGCCACTTCGAACGCGTTCGCCCGCCATGTATCCGTTCTGTGGTGACAACCGGGCGACGGGGCCCGCGAGGAAGACGGCGCACCCCGCGCGCCTAAATCGAAACTTGAGTGTTGCGCGCGAATCCTCAGCAGTTCGCGGAGCTTTCCCCCACCCCATGAATCTTTTGCTCGCCGCCGCCCCCGCCGCGCCTGTCAGCCACTGGCCGTTCGCCGTCCTCGCGATCTCGGTCGTCTTCATCATCGTCGCCATCGCGCGGCTGCGCATGCACGCGTTTCTCGCGCTGATCCTCGCGGCGTTTCTCGCGGGGTTTCTCACGCAGGAATTTTCCCCGGCGGCGATCGACCGGCTGCCCGCCATGATGCGCGACGACGCGCGCGCGAACTCCTGGGTCGCAGCCGTCGAGCTCACCGCGGTCGAGTTCGGCGGCGCGGCCGGCTCGATCGCGCTTTCGATCGGCCTGGCCGCGATCATCGGGCTCTGCCTGATGGAAAGCGGCGGCGCCGACAAGGTCGTGCGCCGTTTCCTCGCCATCTTCGGCGAGAAACGCGCGGCCCTCGCGCTGCTCGTCAGCACCTACTTCCTGTCGATCCCGATCTTTTTCGACACGATGTTCATGCTGATGATTCCGCTGGCCCGCGCGTTGCGGCTCCGCACGGGGAAAAATTACCTGCTCTACGTCATGGCGATCTGCGGCGCCGCCGTGCTCACGCACAGCCTCACCGTGCCGCACCCCGGCCCGCTCGCGATGGTCGACAATCTCCGCGTCGATCCCGGCCTCTCGCTTTTCTGGGGCATCGGCGCCGGTATCCTGCCGTTGTTCATCGGTTACTTCGTCGTGAAATGGATCGACCGCCGCCACGAGGTGCCGCTGCGCGAAACGCCCGGCATCACGCTCGAGGAACTCGACGTCATCGCCCGGAAACCCGAGAGCACACTCCCGTCATTCTTCTGGAGCATCGCCCCCGTGATGCTGCCGATCCTGCTCATCGGCGCCGGTTCCTTTCTCAAGGTCGCGGCGGGTTATCCCAGCGCGGTGGCGCTGCTCGGCGGTCCCGACAGCTTCGCTTCGATCGCAAAAATTCTCGCCCTCATCGGCAACAAGAACATCGCCCTCGTCCTCGGCGCCGTGATCGCGATGTGGGTCGTCGCCCGCCAGCGCCAACTCTCTTTCCGTCAGCTCGGCCAGATCCTCGACGCCCCGATCGCCACGGCGGCCACGATCATTCTCATCACCGCCGCCGGCGGCGCCTTCGGCGCCATGTTGCGCAACGCCGGCGTGGGCGACGCGATCAAATCCCTCGCGCTCACCTACAACCTCGACCTCATCGTCCTCGCCTGGACGACCGCCTTCGTGATCCGCGTCGCCCAGGGTTCCGCCACCGTCGCGATGATCACCGCCTCCGCCATCCTCTGGCCGATGATCGATCCGGCCCTCAACGCCGCCCTGCCCTTCAACCCGATGTATGTGTTCCTCTCGATCGGCTTCGGCGCCTTCGGCTGCTCGTGGATGAACGACAGCGGCTTCTGGGTCGTGAGCAAACTCGGCGGCCTCACCGAACAGGAAACGCTGCGGAGTTGGACCGTCCTTGCCACCGTGCTCTCCGTCGCCGGCCTGATCCTCACGTTTCTCGCCTCGCGCCTGCTCCCGTTGGCCTGACGAGACCTCGCGCGGCCCGACCCCGCGCCCCGAAAATTTTCGTCTTCCGCGGGAATAGGCGGCTCCGCCGGTGTTCTTGCTCATGACCCGCGTTCATCGCGAACGCTCTTCCGCGTCACAAAGTTGTGTTTTGCATGAGGCGCGCTAACAGACAGCGGGTCATCCTGTTCACTCCCAACTCATGAAAACCTCCCGTCTCCTCCTCGCCGCGCTCGGCCTGCTCACCGCCCCGCTCCTCATCTCCGCGCAAACCGCCCCCGCGCCCAAGCTCGAGTTCCCCGCGCCCAGCCCCGCCGCCACGCTGAAACAGCGCGCCGGCGTCACCGACATCGAGATCAATTACTCCCGCCCCAGCGTGAAGGGCCGGAAGATTTTCGGCGGCCTCGTGCCCTACGGCCAAGTCTGGCGCACCGGCGCCAACCAGGCCACGAAGATTTCCTTCAGCACGCCCGTGAAGGTCAACGGGACGAAACTCGACGCCGGCACCTACGAACTCTTCTCCATCCCCGGCGAAACCGAGTGGACCGTCATCTTCCACAAGCCGATGTCCCAGTGGGGCGCCTACGCCTACGACGCGAAAAACGACGTCGCCCGCGTCACCGCCAAGCCCGTCTCGCTCCCGTCGTCGATCGAAACCTTCTCGTTCTCCGTGTCGAATCTCCGCGACGACTCCGCGACGCTCTACTTCGCGTGGGACAAGACCCGCGTCCCCCTCGAACTCGAGTTCGACCTCACCGCCTCGCTCGTGCCGCAAATCGAAGCCGTCATGGCGTCCGACGCGCCGAAGAAACCCTATTTCCAGGCCGCGATCTTCTATCTCGATCACGACGTCGATCTGAAGAAAGCCGCCACTTGGTTCGACGCCGCGATCGCCGAACAGGAAAACGCCTTCTACATGGTTTACCACAAAGCCCGCCTGCTCGCCAAAACCGGCGACAGGGCCGGCGCCACCGCCGCCGCGAACCAGTCGATCGAGCTCGCGAAAAAATACGGCGGCCCCGTCGCCGAGGAATACACGCGTTTGAACAACGCCCTCCTCGCCACGCTGAAATAAGCGTTCCTCCCGGCAGGGCGGGTCTCCGACCCGCCCTTTTTTCGCCCGCCCGCGCTATAGTGCGAGTCGCCGCCGCTCCGCGCCGCCGAAACTCTTCCACCGGCCTTGCGTCTGCCCAGCCACACCTTCCCGTCCCAACCTCTCTCCGCCTCCGCGCTGCCGTCGATGCGACGCCTCTCCGTCTTTTCGCAACTCTCCCGCGTGTTCCAACGTTTCCCGATCGCCCGCACCGCGGCTTCGCCCGCCATCGCGCTCTGCGCCGCCGCGCTTCTTGCCTCCTCCGCCAGCGCGCAAGTTCCCCAACCGCCCGCCTCACCCGAAGCCATCGCGCAGGAACTCCGCAGCTTCAACCAGCTCGGCACCGTCCTCCACCTCGCCGCGCATCCCGACGACGAAAACACCCAGCTCATCGCCTACTTCGCGCGCGGCCGCGGCTATCGCACCGCTTATCTCTCGCTCACGCGCGGCGACGGCGGCCAGAACGAGCTCGGCCGCGATTTCGACGAACGCCTCGGCGTCGCCCGCACGCAGGAATTGCTCGCCGCCCGCCAGATCGACCACGGCCGCCAGTTCTTCACCCGCGCCATCGACTTCGGTTTCTCCAAAAACCCGGAGGAAACGCTGCGCTTCTGGGATCGCGATCAAGTGCTCGCCGATGTCGTCCGCGTCATCCGTCAGTTCCGTCCCGATGTCATCGTGACCCGTTTCCCCATTCCGCCCGGCAGCGGCGGACACGGACACCACACCGCCTCCGCCATCCTCGCCGTCGAAGCGTTCAAACTCGCCGGCGATCCCACCGCGTATCCCGAACAACTCGCGCAAGGTCTCGCCCCCTGGCAGCCGAAACGCGTCGTCTGGAACGTCTTCACCTGGGGCCGCGGCACCGGCGGACTCGAAGGTCCGATCGTCGAGCTCGACATCGGCGGCCACGATCCCGTCACCGGCGAACATTTCGGCACCCTCGCGAATCGCAGCCGCGGCATGCACAAAACCCAGGGCCTCGGCCGTTTCTCCGACCGCGTGGCGAGCGGCCCGAGCGTGCAACAATTCATGCTGCTCGCCGGTGAGCCTGCCACGACCGATCTCATGGACGGCGTCGATCTCTCCTGGAATCGCATTCCCGGCGGCGCCGCGATCGCGCCACTCGTCGCCGACGCGACCGCGCACTTCGACCCCGCCGCGCCCGCCGCCAGCATTCCCGCACTCCTCGCGTTGCGCGAAAAACTCGCCGCGCTTCCCACCGATCCGCTCGTCGCCGACAAACGCGCCCAACTCGACCGCATCCTCGTCGCCTGTCTCGGTCTGTCGGTCGAAACGACCGTCCCGTCTGCCGAAGTCCTTCCCGGCGCAGCGCTCGCGCTGCAACACACCGCCACCGTCCGCGCCACGAACGTCCCCGTGCGCTGGATCGGCCTGCGTTACCCCGCCGCGCGCACGACACACGAGAAACCGCTCGCGCTCGCTCCCGGCCAGCCCACCTCCCGCGACGTCGAGCAAACCCTCCCCACCGACACCCCGCTCACCCAACCGTATTGGCTCCGCGAGGACAGCGCCGCCGGCATCGCGCGCGTCGACGATCCCGCGCTCATCGGCCTGCCGGAAAATCCACCCGTGTTTCCTGTCGAATTCCTCTTCGAAATCGCCGGCCAGGCGCTGGTCGTTTCCGATGAACCTGTTCAGCTCGATGGCGCGTTGCGCCGCCGGCTCGACGTAATCCCGCCCGTCTCGCTGCGCTTCGCCTCCGATGTCGCGCTCTTCGCGCCCGGCGCCACGCGTCGCATCGAAGCCGAAGTCACGTCTGCCATCCCCGACGCGAAAGGCGAACTCGCGCTCGAGCTGCCCGCCGGCTGGAAAGTCGCCGCGCCCGCCGCGCCGTCATTTCACCTCGCCAAGCCCGGCGCCACGCAACGCGTCACCTTCGACGTCACCGCGCCGAAGCAACCCGGCCGCGCCACCTTCGGCCTTCGCGCGAAGGTCAACGGCGGCGAGTTTCACACGCTGCGCGCCGAGGTTCGCTACGATCATCTCCCGCGCCAGTTGCTCCAGCCGCGCGCCCGTCTCCGCACGACCGTGCTCGAGGTCTCGACCCACGCGAAAAACGTCGGGTATCTGCCCGGCGCCGGCGACGCCATCGCCGAAAGCCTTGAACAACTCGGCTGCACCGTCACGACGATCAGCAACGCGGATCTCACGCCGGAAAAGTTGCGCGCCTTCGACGCCGTCGTGCTCGGCGTGCGCGCCTTCAACGAGCGCAAGGATCTCCCCGCGCACCTGCCCGCCCTCCTCGCCTACGTCGCGCAGGGCGGCACCGTCGTCGCGCAATACAACCGCCCCACCGACTTGAAGGACGTCGCCCTCGGGCCGTATCCGCTCTCGATCGAAGGCCCCGCGCCGCAGCTGCGCGTCACCGACGAAACCGCGCCTGTGACGTTTCTCGCGCCCGACCATCCCGCACTCAACACCCCGAACAAAATCGGCCCCGCCGATTTCGATGGCTGGCTGCAGGAGCGCGGCGCGTATTTTCCCAGCAGTTGGGACGAAGCCCACTACACCGCGATCCTCGCGGCGAGCGATCCGGGCGAACCGCCGCTCCGCAGCGGCCTCCTCGTCGCGCAACACGGCAAAGGCTATTTCGTTTACACCGGCCTCTCGTTTTTCCGCCAGCTCCCCGCCGGCGTCCCCGGCGCCTATCGCCTTTTCGCGAACCTCGTTTCGCTCGGAAAATGAGCAAGGCCTTCCAGGTAGGGCGGATTATCCCCCATCCGCCGCGCCCGTCGCATCCGCCAGCCCTTCCGACGCGTTAAGATAACGCTCGCTCTTCACCACTCATGCCCGCTCCCGCGCCCGAATCTCTTCCTCCGCCCAACGACGACGCCGAACCCGGCGTCCCCGGCTTCCGCACGTGGCGCGGCGTTTACGCGTTCGTCTTCGCCACCTTCGTCCTTGTCGTCGTGTTGCTGACAATTTTCACGCACGCCCACGCATGAACCTGATCGATTGGATCGTGCTCGTCGGCACCATGGTCGGCATCGCCGCCTACGGCGCGTGGCGCACCCGCCACACCGACAACCTCAACACGTATCTCCGCGGCAGCGCGACCACCGGCTGGGGCACCATCGGCCTTTCCGTGATGGCCACGCAGGCGAGCGCGATCACGTTCCTCTCCATTCCCGGGCAGGGCTTCGAGAGCGGGATCGGCTTCGTGCAGAATTATTTCGGCCTGCCCATCGCGCTCATCATCGTCTGCGCCGTCTTCCTCCCACTCTACCGCCGGCTCAACGTTTATACCGCCTACGAATTTCTCGGCCACCGCTTCGACGGAAAAACCCGCCTCCTCGGCGCCGGCCTGTTTCTCCTCCAGCGGGGTCTCGCCTCCGGCGTCACGATCTACGCGCCCGCGATCATCCTCTCCACCGTGCTCGGCTGGCGGCTGGATCTCACGATCATCTGCACCGGCCTGCTCGTGATCGTTTACACCGTCACCGGCGGCAGCGTCGCCGTCAGCCTCACGCAAAAATGGCAGATGGCCGTCATCTTCGGCGGCATGGTCACCGCCTTCGTCGTCGTGCTGCTCCGTCTCCCCGACGGCCTCGGCTTCGACGGCGCCGCCGATCTCGCCGGCGCGATGGGCAAACTCGAAGCCGTCGATTTCTCCTTCGATCCCGACAAACGCTACACGCTCTGGAGCGGCCTCCTCGGTGGCCTCTTTCTCTCGCTCTCCTATTTCGGCACCGACCAGTCGCAGGTCCAGCGCTACATCGGCGGCAAACGGCTGCGCGAGGGCCGCCTCGGCCTGATGTTCAACGCCGTCCTCAAGATCCCGATGCAGTTCTTCATCCTGCTGCTCGGCGCGCTCGTCTTCGTCTTCTACCAATTCCAGCCCGCCCCCGTCTTCTACAACCGCGTCGAATGGCAGCGTCACGCCGCCGGCGCCCACGGTGAAACCTTCCGCGCCATCGAGGAAAAACACGCCGCGCTCCACGCCGACAAACAGGCGAAAATCGAAACCTGGCTCGCCGCCCGCGACCGCGACGACGAAATCGCCCTCGCCACCGCCCGCGCCGACCTCGTCGCCGCCGACGCCGCCACCAACGCCGTCCGCGCCGAGGCGAAACAGGCGCTTCTCGCCGCCGATCCACGCGCGAAAACCAAGGACTCCGACTACGTCTTCATCGGCTTCATCCTCGCCGAACTCCCGCACGGGGCCATCGGCCTGCTCGTCGCCGTGATGATCGCCGCCGCCCTCGGCTCGAAAGCCGGCGAACTCAACGCCCTCGGCACCACGACCACGATCGATCTCTGGCGCCAGCTCCGCCCGCTCGCCGCACACGACGAGCGCCGCAACGTCCGCGTCGCGAAATGGTTCACCGCCTTCTGGGGCTTCTTCGCCATCGGCTTCGCGCTCTTCGCCAGTTTCGCGGAAAACCTCATCGAGGCCATCAACATCCTCGGCTCGATCTTCTACGGCGTCGTGCTCGGGATTTTTCTCGTCGCGTTTTTCCTCAAACGCATCGGCGGCCACGCCGTGTTTTGGGGCGCGATCGCCGCGCAGCTGCTCGTCTTCGTCCTCTACGCCTCGCTCACGATTTCCTACCTCTGGTATAACCTCATCGGCTGCGCCGCCACGATGCTCTTCAGCCTCATCCTGCAAACCGTGATCGGAACCCAGAAAAAAGTTAACCACGGATGAACACGGATTTCGAACCGTGAAACCACGAATGGACACGAATGCACACGAATAGGAATCCAGAGCCCCGGTCCACCGTGCCTTTCATTCGTGTCCCTTCGTGTCCATTCGTGGTTAAAACCGTTTTCCCGTCTTAATGTCCGCCCCCGTCATCTGCTTCGGCCAGCAACCCTGCGGCTTTTTTCCGCGCCGGTTTCTCTACGCCAAATTCGTCACCGCCCGCCGCCTCCAGCAGGAGATCGGCGGCGAGATCGTGTTCTTCTGCCACGACAGCGACCACGATCCGCGCGAAACCCAGACCACGCTGCGTCACCGCAAGACGGATACGCCGCTCACCATGAACTTCGCCTTCTCCAACAAGCTTCAGCGCAAGTTCACCCCGCTTCATCTCAAGACCATCCCCGCCGGCTGGCGCGACAACACCGCCCGCCAGCTCGGCGCCTACGTCTGCCCCGCCGCCGTCGAAGCCTTCAAGACCAACGACGCCCCCAACATCGCCGATTTCTGCCTCGAGATGTATCGCCGCCAGGGCCTCCTCGACGGCATCCGCGTCGTCCGCTCCAGCGATCCCGCCGTCCGCCGGGCCGCCTGCGAGATCACCGATTACTTCGCCGATGTTTCCCACGCCGGCGAAATCGTCCGCGCCCGCCTCCTCGACGGACGCCTGAAACTCCACGAGGGCGGCGACGCCTACGTCACGCTGCCCGAACAGCCCGTCACCAAGGAACAGATCTCGCCCACGCGCGATTCCCGCCTGCGCTGGATGCAGTCGATCCTCCACTGCACGCATTACATTGCCGGCGCCGGTGAACAGGCCTACTTGAACAAGGCCGACGCTCCCGAAATCACGTTCATCAATCGCGATCCCATCGACCGCTCCGACGAAGCCCATGCCGACTTCCCCGCCTGATCTCCCTCCGCTGCTCGCTTTCGGTGCGCATCCCGACGACATCGAGTTCGGCTGCGGCGGCGTGATCGCCCGCGAAACCCGCACCGGCCGCCCCGCCCACTTCGTCGTCTGCTCGCACGGCGAAGCCGGCACGCGCGGCACGCCGCCCCAGCGCATCGCCGAAGCCGAAAAGGCCGCCGCGCTCCTCGGCGCCACGCTCGAGTTCGTCACCCTCGACGGCGACGCGCACCTCGAAGTCCGCGCGGCACACGCCATCAAACTCGCCACCATCATCCGCCGCCTGCGCCCCGCGATCCTGCTCGCGCCCACGCTCGTCGAAAACCAGCACCCCGATCACTGGCGCCTCGCGCAACTCGTCCGCGACGCCGCGCGCCTCGCGCGCTACGGCGGGCTCGCCGAACTCCGCGACGCCCCGCCCCACGCCGTCGGTCACCTCTTTTATTACGCCGTCACCGCCGACGCCGAGCCGCGCGAACTGCCGCTGCTGGTCGACGTCTCCGCGCCCGAGGCCGTCTCCGCCTGGACCGCTGCGATGGTCGCCCACGAATCGCAGCAGCAAACCCGCAACTACGCCGAACTCCAGCTCACGCGCGCCCGCCTCAACGGCCTCCGCGCCGGCGTCGCCCACGCCATTCCGCTCTGGCCCAACGACGCCCTCGTGGTCGATTCGCTCGCAACTCTCACGAGTTCCGCCCGTCGTTTCTAGGAGTATCCGCCAGGGTGGAACCCGACGTCCCGTCGGGTTGAATCGCGCTCCGTTCTTTCCTCCAACCCGACGAGGACGTCGGGTTC
>JAEYYL010000054.1 GCA_023430825.1 Verrucomicrobiota bacterium
CTGCGTCGCGGCGCGGTCGAGCGCGCGCTTCGAGACCGAGAGGAGCGAGAGGCCCGGCGGCAGTGCGAGGGCTTTTTGCGAACCCGTAATGAAAACGTCGATACCGAGCTCGTCCTTCTTGATCGGCATCGCGCTGAACGAGCTGACCGTGTCGACGATCGAGATGACGTCGGGGAATTCGCGCACGACGGCCATGATCGCCTCGAGGTCGCTCATGCAGCCGCAGGACGTTTCGTTGTGGATGAGCGTGATCGCGTCGTAGGCGCCGGTGGCGAGTTCGCGGTGAACGGCGGCGGGATCGACGGGGAGGCCCCATTCGGCCTTGAGCGCGCCGGCGGCGAAACCGCAGCGCTGGGCGACGTCGTTCCACTTATCGGAGAACGCGCCGTTCATGCAGTTGAGCACCTTCTTCTTCGTGACGTTGCGCACGGCGCCTTCCATCGAGCCCCACGCGCTGCTGGTGGAGAGATACACCGGATCCTTCGTGTAGAACAGGGCCTGCAGGTCGGGCTGGATCGCGTTGTAGAGCGCGACGAAGTCCGTGCTGCGGTGGCCGATCATGGGTTGAGCCATCGCGCGGAGCGTTTTTTCCGAGACGGCGATGGGGCCGGGGATGAAGAGTTTGTAGCTCATGGTGCGTGCCCGTAGGCGCCTCGGAAAACAGTTTACGCTCGCCGTTGGGTCAACCTTCATTCGCACCAACCATGTCGCAGCCCTGGGTCAAAAAGAAGGTCAACGCGCTCGAGCTCTACACGATCGACGTGATCCTGGGCCGGCGGGCGGACACCGGTGCGGCGGTTTACGGCGCTTTTTTGCAAGTGCTGTCGTGGTTGTTCAACGGCATCGCGCAGGCGCGGTGGTGGTTGTATCGCAACCGCATCCTGCATGACCAGCCGCTGGGCTGTCTCGTGGTGGTGGTCGGCAATCTTACGGTGGGCGGAACGGGTAAAACCCCGGTGGTGGAAAAATTCGCCAAGGCCTTGCGCGATCGCGGGCGGAAGGTGGCCATCCTGAGCCGCGGCTACAAAAGCAAGTCGGCGCCGTTGTGGAAAAAGTGGTGGTTCGCGCTGACGCACACCGCGGAGCCGCCGCCGAAGATCGTGAGCGACGGCGAGCGCGTGCTGCTCGATTCGGAGGAGGCGGGCGACGAGCCGTTCATGCTCGCGCGCAATTTGCCCGGCGTGATCGTGCTGGTGGACAAGAACCGCGTGAAGGCGGGCGCGTTCGCGATCAAGAAATTCGGCTGCGACACGCTCGTGCTCGACGACGGGTTTCAGTATCTTCCGTTGAAGGGCCGGCTAAACCTGCTGCTGGTCGACAAGACGAATCCCTTCGGCAACGGCCACCTGCTGCCGCGCGGAATTTTGCGTGAGCCGATCAAGCACCTGAAGCGCGCGAGCTACGTGTTTCTCACGAAGTCGAACGGCGAGCGCGACGAGGAACTCGAGGCGCTGATCAAGGAGCACAATCCCGACGTCGACATCATCGAATGCGCGCACCGACCGCGTTATCTGCAGCGTTTCGGCGTGGCGGCGGACGCGCCGGGCGGACGCGAGCCGCTGACCTTCTTGAAAGGGCGGCGTGTGCTGGCGTTCAGCGGGATCGCGACGCCGGAGAGTTTCGAGAAATTCCTGCGCGACCTTGGTGCGAAGCTTGTCGCGAGAGAGCGGTTTCTCGATCACTACCGCTACGCGGACGAGGATTTCGAGGCGTTGTTTCGGATGGCGCGCGAGCAGGGGGCGGAGTGTCTGGTGACGACCGAGAAGGATGCGGTGCGGATTCCCGACGGCTATGTGTGCGCGCTACCGTTGTATTATCTGCGGCTGGAGATCGAGATCATCCGCGGGGCGGCGGATTTCGACGAGGCGGTGGGGCGGATTTGTTTTCCGCAGAGCGGGCGGGCGGCGTGAGCGGTGGAGACGCGGAGGAGCGCTGAGTGCGTGTGCTCAGGCGTCGCTCCGCGACGACGAATTGGACGCCGTGCGGCGATGAAGGAGGCGTTTCTTAGCGCGCTTTCAAAAAAATATAGCCATTTCTGAATGGTAGGTAGGAGCCTGCTTGCAGGCGATTTCGGTGTGCGAACGATCAACATCGCCTGCAAGCAGGCTCCTACCTCCGGCTACGACTCTATTTGAACTGCTCTAGCGCCAGGGCGCGCCTGGCGATTAGGGCGCGGGTTTCTCCTTCTCCTTTTCCTTCGGCTTCCCCTCGCGGCCGTAGAGGGCGGCGAGTTCGCGGAGGTAGGTCGAGCCGCCGTCGCTGAGTGACTTCAGCTGTTCGGGGCGGTAGCGCCAGGACCAGTTGTGGTGCGAGGAGGTGCCGGGCGTGTTGAACCGCGCGTCCGAACCGAGGGTGAGCAGGTCCTGGAGCGGAATCACGGCGAGATTGGCGACCGAGGCATAGGCGGTGCGGATGAAATCCCAGCCGATCTCGCGGCCGCTCACGCGCAGATAGCGCCTCACGT
Source organism: Verrucomicrobiota bacterium (assembly GCA_023430825.1). Classification (GTDB taxonomy): domain Bacteria; phylum Verrucomicrobiota; class Verrucomicrobiia; order Opitutales; family Opitutaceae; genus Opitutus. The sequence goes on from JAEYYL010000054.1 coordinate 2,465, forward strand.
GGTCGCGGGTGCCTTCGCCGACCGACGCATACCAGCCAAGGGTCGTGTCGTTGTCGTGCGTTCCCGGATACACGACGCTGTTGGCGCGCTGGTTGTGCGGGAGGTAGAGGTTGTCGGCGCCACCGCCAAACGCGAACTGGAGGATCGCCATGCCGGGCAGGCCGGTGGCTTCGCGCAGGGCGACGACCGACGGCATGAGTTCGCCGAGATCTTCGGCGATGAGTTTCGCGTCGGGGATTGCGGCGCGGAGGGTTTCGAAAAAAGGCAGGCCGGGGCCGGGTTCCCAGGTGCCGGTGCGGGCGTTGGGCGAGCCGGCGGGGATCGACCAATACGTGTCGAACGCGCGGAAGTGATCGATGCGCACGATGTCGTAGAGTTCGAAATTCGCGCGCAGGCGGTCGAGCCACCAGCGGTAGCCGGAGGCGGCGTGAGCCGGCCAATCGTAGAGCGGGTTGCCCCAGAGCTGGCCGTCGGCGGAAAAATAATCGGGCGGCACGCCGGCGACGAATGTCGGGCGCAGGGTTTCACGATCGAGGAGGAACAGCTCCGGGTTGGCCCAGACGTCGGCGCTGTCGAGCGCGGCGAAAATCGGGGCGTCGCCGACGATGGCGATGCCGAGTTCGGCGGCGCGGCGGCGGAGCAGGGTCCATTGACCGAAGAAGAGATATTGGACGAAGGCGTAGGCTTCGGCGCGGGTGGCGACCTGCGCGGCCAGCGGAGATTTTTGGGCGGCGGCGAGCGAGCGAACCTCGCGCGGCCATTCCCACCAGGGTTGTCCGTTGAAGTGCTCCTTCAACGCGGAGAACAGCGCGTAGCCCTCGAGCCAGTGGGCGTGACGTTTTTGAAACGCGGTGAAGTCGCCGTAGGGCAGCGGTCGGGCGGGCGCGCGGCGCCAGGCGGCGTGGGCGGCGAAGAGGATCGGCAGCTTGACGCGATAGAGGCCGCCGAAGTCGATGCGGGGTCCATCGAGCTGACGCAGCGCGCGCAACGCTTCCTCGCCCACCAGTCCGGCACGCACGAGAGCAGCGGGGTCGATCAGGTAGGGGTTGCCGGCGAAGGCGGAGAAACACTGGTAGGGCGAATCGCCGTAACCGGTCGGGCCGAGCGGGCACAGCTGCCAGGCCTTGACGCCGGCGTGGGCGAAAAATTCGAGCAGTCGGTGCGCCTCGTCGTCGAACGAACCGACGCCGTAAGGACTGGGGAGCGCGGTGGGGTGCAGGAGAACGCCGGCGATGCGTTCGTCGAGCCAGTTGAAAATCGGTGCGGGCCGCAGCGCGGCGGTCGGAGAAGGAGAGGAAGAGGAGGCCATGGCGAAGAGGAGTCGGTCGGTCGGTGGTCGGCGGCAGTGTCGGCGGAAGCGGGTGGACTTGTAAAGGAACCCGCGGAAACGGGATCGATCGGGAGCGGGAGACGCCGCTTTGGAATATGAGCCGTTTCCCTACCGTCGCCATCCCGAGACGGCGCGTGTCGCACGATTGTTACGCCGGGAAAAGTCCGGGAGGCAGGACCTGACGCAAAAGTAAGGCACCGGGGGTTGTCGGTGGACGGCGCCCTGCGGCAGGTTGACCGACCTGGGAGGTTTCCACCTGCGCCGAGAGCAGCCGTCGCTGCTGCGCGGGGAACCCACCCCGGTGCGAAACGCACCATGGGGTTCCAAGCTTTATGACGAAACATGTATTAAATGCGGAGAGTTCGCTCCCGCGCATCGCAATGATCTCGACCCACGGCTATGTCGCGGCCGTGCCGCCGCTGGGCGCGGCCGATACGGGTGGGCAGGTGGTTTATGTGATCGAACTCTCGAAGAAACTCGCGCAGCTCGGCTACGAGGTGGACATCTGGACGCGGCGGTTCGAGGACCAACCGGAGTTCGATGTGGTGAACGACCGGGTTCGCGTGATCCGGATACCCTGTGGCGGAAAGGAATTCCTGCCGAAGGAATATCTGGTCGAGCATCTGGACGAATGGGGCGAGCATGCGCTGCGTTTCGTGCAGAAGCACGGGCTCAAATACGCGTTCATCAATAGCCATTATTGGGACGCCGGGGTGGCGGGGCAGCACATGTCGGAGGTGCTCGACGTGCCGCATGTGCACACGCCGCATTCGCTGGGTCTATGGAAGCAGCGGCAGATGGAGCGCGATTATCCGGGCGACAGCGCGAAATTCGAGAAGCAGTATAATTTCAACCGTCGGGTGCGCGATGAGCGGAAGCTTTACGCGGATTGCCATCTGGTGGTGGCGACGACCCCGCCGCAGCTCGACTTCATCATTCAGGATTACGGGGTGGCGCCGGAGCGCGTGCGCATGGTGCCGCCGGGTTACGACGACAACCGGTTCTTCCCGGTGGGCGAGGCCAGCCGGGTCGCATTGCGGCAACGGTTCGGCTACGAGGGTTCGGTCGTGCTGGCGATGGGGCGGCTGGCGCGCAACAAAGGCTACGATCTTTTGATCGAGGCGTTTGCCCTGGTGGCGCAACGCGAGCCGACGGCGGTGCTGCACCTGGCGATCGGCGGCACGGAGCTGAACGATTTCGAGCAGGGATTGCTGGCGGAATACAAGGAGCTTGCGGCGCGGTCGCCGGCGGCGGACCGGATCAAATTCGGCACGTTCATCAGCGAAGAGGAGCTGCCCGACTACTACCGTGCGGCGGACATGTTCGTGCTGTGCAGCCGCTACGAGCCATTCGGGATGACGGCGATCGAGGCGATGGCGTCGGGCACCCCGACGGTGGTGACCGTGCACGGCGGATTGTATCGTGCGCTGACGTTTGGGCGGCATGCGCTGTTTGCCGATCCCTTCGACAAGGAGGACCTCGGCATCACGATGGCGAAAATCTTCCGGCATCCACGGCTGCGCAGCCGGCTCTCGCGCATGGGCGCGCACAAGGCCCGCAGCCTCTTCACGTGGACGGGCATCGCGCAGCAGCTCGTCGCGGCGGTCGAACACCGGCCGTCCACCGCGCTCACGCTCGACGACAAGGAATGGGACGAGCCGTGGAACGACAGCGACTGAACTCGGTGCAACGCCGCCGCGCGGCGGCGCCAGCGAACGAAACCAACCTCACGAAGACGACTTACTATACTTATGACTGAATATCTCGATCGGGACACCGTGCTGAAACTGGCGCAGAGTGCGCTGCTGTGCGCTGCGGCGCTGGGACTGTTCTTCGGGCTGAAGGGCCGGATGCAGTCGGTGGGCAAGCTGGTTCGCCTGCCGGAATTCGCCTTCAAGCCGCTGCGGCTGGTGTTCCGGTTCTTGATCCTGGCTTCAGGCGTGCTGCTGCTGCTCGGGATCTGGGGCTTCCCGGTGAACGCCGTGATCGCCGTGCTGGGCACGATGCTCGGGCTCGTGGCGATCGGCTTCGTCGCGATGTGGAGCGTGCTGAGCAACTTCCTCTGCACCTTCGTGCTGATCATGTTTCGGCCGTTTGCCGTCGGCGACGACCTCGAGGTGCCGGCGGACAACGTGAAGGGCCGGGTGATCGACCTGAGCCTGGTGTTCACCACGCTCGAGGTGAAAAAAGGCGAGACGGTGATCATCCCGAACAACACGTTTTTCCAAAAAATCTTCAAACGCCACGTGGGCCACACGCGGATCGAGCTGGAGGATCAGCTGGGCCGGGAGCAGGCGCACCAACCGCAGGCGGCGCTGTCCTAAGCGCCTGAATGAGTTGTGCGACGAACGCTCCTGACAATACTCCCGCGATGGCTCAAGCAGGCACTCCTCCCCCCCGGCTCTTTTCCTCGGATCTCGACGGCACGCTGCTGGGCAATCCCGAATCGACCGAGCGGTTCAAGCTCACCTGGGAATCGCTGAAGCGCGATACGCGTCCGCTGCTCGTGTTCAACACCGGGCGGTCGGTGCAGGACGTGCGTTCGCTGGTCGCGGCGCGCAAGCTGCCGGAGCCGGATTTCATCATCGGCGGCGTCGGCACGGAGCTGTTCGATCCCCAGCGCCGGCCTGAGCTGGCGGAGTTCGGCGCCCAGTTCGGCGAGGGCTGGGATCTTGCGAAGGTCGAGGAGATCGTGGGCTCGATGCCGGGCGTCGAGCGGCAGCCGCCGGAGTTTCTGCACCCTTACAAATCGAGCTGGTATCTGCACCGCGCGGATCGCGAAAAGATCGCCACGATCCGGCGCCGGCTCGAGGAGGCGGGGCTGAGCGTGTCGGTGGTTTACTCCAGCTTGCGCGACCTCGACGTGCTGCCGGCGCGTGCGACCAAGGGCAATGCGCTGATCTGGTTGTGCGAGCGGCTGGGGATTTCGCTGGGCGATGTGGTCGTCGCCGGCGACACCGGCAACGACAGCAGCATGTTCCTCGTGCCGGGGGTGAAGGGCATCGTGGTCGAGAATGCGCAGCCGGAATTGTTCGAGGCGGTGGTGAAACTGCCGGCATTCGTCGCGCACCAGATCATGGCCGACGGCGTGCTCGAAGGATTGAAGCACTTCGGAGTTATTCCCGCGGTGCCGCGACCGCGCGGTCTGCCGACGCGCGAGCGCACGCCCGGAGCGTGGAAGGGCATGCTGTTCGGCCCGGAATCGCTGCGCTCGCTGCAGCCGGACGAGCGGGAGCTGATTGCGACGGGTTACGAGAAGGCGCTGATCGCGTTGCGCAAAAACATCACGCCGCTCGGTTTCTCGGCGTGTTCGCTGGCGGACAACGCGATCACGGGCACCGACATCAATTACCGCAGCATCTGGGCGCGCGACGGTTGTTTCACGGTGGTGCAAACAATCGAGATGGACGACCCCGACATCCGGGCGGCGCAACTGCAGACCCTGCGCACGCTGCTCGCCGCCGTGAGTCCGTCCGGCCAGGTGCCGGCGAACGTGCGCATCGAGACGCTCGAGCCCGAATACGCGGGGGTGGGCGGCATCTGCTCCATCGACAGCGGGCTGTGGCTGATCATCGCGGTTTATCACTACGTCACCGAGACGAACGACATGGGGTTCCTGCGCGAGCATGCGGCGTTGCTGCAGCGCGTGATGAACTGGCTGTCGGCGCAGGATGCGAACAACGACGGGCTCATCGAAGTGCCGGAAGCGGGCGACTGGACCGATCTGTTCGGCCGCAGTTATCACGTGCTCTACGACGAGGTGTTGTGGTATCGCGCCAACGTGTGTTTCGGCCGGCTGCTCGAATACGAGGGCGACTTCGAACGAGCGGCGGATTATCTGCGCTGGTCGCAGCACATCGCGGGCAAGATCAAGGTGTCGTTCTGGCCGACGACGGGCGTCGAGGCGGCCTCGCCGGCGCGGACGTTCGCGGACCAGCAGTCGTCGCTCGGGGACACGCAATATCTTTTGGCGGAGATCACGCCGTTCAGCTTCAACTGGCGGTGCGACGTGTTCGGCAACATCCTCGCGTTTCTCACCAACGTGATCGACGTCGAGCGCGCGCGCACGGCGTTTCGTTTCATGTGGGGCGTGGGGGTCAACGATCCCTATCCGGTGGCGAATTTGTATCCGGTGGTGCAGGCGGGCGATCCGGACTGGCGGCCCTATTACACGGTCAATCTGCTGAATCTGCCCAACCATTATCACAACGGCGGCATCTGGCCGTTCGTCGGCGGGATGTGGGTGCGTTTCGTGCACCGGCTCGGTCTGCACGACATCGCGCGCAACGAGCTGGTGAAGCTCGCGCGCGTCAACCAGCTCGGCAAGGCGCAGCCGTGGGAGTTCAACGAATGGGTGCATGGCACGACCGGCCGTCCGATGGGCAAGGCGTTTCAAGCCTGGTCGGCGGCGGCGTATTTGCGCGCGTGCCAGGAACTGCACCTCGGCGTGGAGTCGCTGCGCGATGAATAAATCGCGCCGTTCCCGCCCCACCGCGGCGCGTCGTGGCGCCGCCCCGGCGCCCGTCGTGGCGTGTTTCGGAGAGATTTTGTGGGACTGTCTGCCGCGGGGATTGTTTCTCGGCGGAGCGCCGGCCAACGCGGGGTATCATCTCGCGCAGCAGGGCTTGCGTGTGCTGCCGGTCAGCGCGGTCGGCCGGGATTTTCTCGGCGAGGAAGCGCTGCGGCGGATCGGCGGGTGGGGCGGCGTCGACACCCGGTTCATCGCGCGATCGGCGCGGCGGCCCACCGGCACCGTGCGCGCGGAGCTCGATCGCGACGGCGTGGCAACGTATCGGTTCGCCGCGGATGTGGCGTGGGATCGCATCCCGGTGCCGGGGAAGGTCGGGAAGCAATCGCCGGCGCCGGCGGCCGTGGTTTACGGCACGCTCGCACTGCGCGAGACGCCCAACCGCCGCGCGCTCGCGTCACTGTTCGCCCGCTGGCCCGAGGCGCTGCGCGTCGTCGACCTGAATTTCCGCGAACCGTTCGCGACGCGTGCGGCGATCTCGTTCGCGCTGCAGCATGCGCAATTCGTGAAGTTGAACGACGACGAACTCGCGACGCTGGTCGGCCGCCGCGCGAGCACGCCGACGGCGCTCCGACGCTCGACGGAAACTTTCGTGCGACGACACGGGATCGACCGCGTGTGTGTGACGGCGGGGGCGCGCGGGGCGGGCTTGTGGTGGGGCGGCGAGTGGCATTGGGAGCCGGGTCGCGAGGTGCGCGTGCGCGACACCGTGGGGGCGGGCGATGCCTTTCTCGGCGGATTGCTCGGGGCGTTGCTCGGGCGCGAGGCAAATCCCGCGCAAGCACTTGCCAGCGCGTGCCGGATGGGCGAGTTTGTCGCGTCGCGCGACGGAGCCACCCCGCCTTACACGCTCGGTGCCCGCTTCCTGCCCGCCGACCCGGCGTAGTGCTTTTCTGGATGCGTCGAATCTTCTGCTTTCACCGTTTTCACCTCAGTCAACCCAACACTTAGCTCAAACAACATGGAAACTCACTTCCCCAACATGGAAAGCGCCCAAGGCAAGATCGCACGCGAGCGCGTGCTCGCGGACATGCGCACCCTCGTCGGCGACGCCGAAGACCTGCTCAAGGTCACGGCCAACGACGTCGGGGAGAAGGCGAAGGAAACCCGCGCCCGGCTGACCGCGGCGCTGGAGCGGGCCAAGGTCTCCTACGCGGAGATGCAGGCGCAGGGCATCGAGTCGGCGAAGGAAGCCGCGAGGAAAGCCGACGAGGCGATCCGTTCGCATCCGTATGAATCGATCGGGATCGCGTTCGGTGTCGGGGTGTTGCTCGGCGCGTTGCTGCGGCGCAAGTGAGCACGATGTCCGACGAGGATTCCAGCACGACGGCGGGCTTGGCGGCGTCGCTGCGCCGGATGGGCCGCTCGCTGCTCGGGCTGGCCCATACGCGGATCGAACTGTTCTCGGTCGAGCTGCAGGAGGAGAAGCTGCGCGTCCTGAACCTGCTGCTGTGGCTCAGCGTCGCGATGGCGCTGGGAATCGCGGGGCTGCTTCTGGGCATCGGTGCGCTCGGTCTGTTTCTGTGGGAAACCTGGGGCTACGCCGGGCTGGTCGTCGTGATCGTGGCCACGCTTGGCGGAGCGGCGGGAATGTTGTGGGGATTGCGCCGTCGCATCCTCCGCGGCACTCCGCCGTTTGCGGAAACCATCGGCGAATTCAAAAAGGACTTCGAATGTTTGCATTCCGAAAAGTGAACCGGCTGGCCGAGCGTAAACGGCTGCTGGTCCTCCAGGCCGACTTGCACCGGCAGTTGCTCGCCTTCGAACGCAACCAGCTGAGGCAGGACGTGGGCGACGCGCGCGACCGGCTGCATGCCAACCGCTGGTGGCTGATCGGCGGCACGGTGGCGGCGGGCTGGCTGTTCACCCGGAAGCTCCCGGCGTTTGCACGCTGGCTGCCGGCCCTCATGCCGGCGTGGCGTTTGGTGCGCGGCTATCTGGCGCGTCCGTCGACCCTTTCCTGACGCGGGAAACGCAGTCAGCGGGTGCGCAGCGTGAGCCGGAAAATGCTTCCGCGCGGCGTGCCGGGCAGGCATTCGAGCCGGCCGCCGAGCGCGCGCATGTAGGCGCTCGTGATCGCGAGGCCGAGACCGAAGCCGCCGTCGCTGCGGCTGCGCGCGCTGTCGACGCGATAAAAGCGATCCGTGATCAGCGCGCGTTGCGCGGCCGGTATGCCTGGACCTTCGTCGATCACGCTGACGGCGCAGTCGTCGCCGCACGGTTCGACCACGACCTTGATCGTGGATTGCGCGGGGCTGTATTTGATCGCGTTGTCGACGAGGTTTTGGAGCGCCTGGCGGAAGAGGATAGGGTCGGTCGAAACCCGGCAGGAGACCGGCTCGAACACGAGCTGCTGACCTTTCGCCTCGGCGAGCACGCTCAGCTCGCCGACGCAGCGCGCCACGCATTCGCCGAGGTCCACCGGCTGCCGTTCGACGGTTTGCGCACCGGCGCTGGCGAGCTCGAGCAGCCGCTGGATCAGGAGCTGCAGGCGATCGGATTCCTCGAGCATGCTGCCGATGATCTCGCGATACTCCTCCAGCGTGCGGCTGCGGCGCAGGCCCACTTCGCCAACGCTGCGCAACGTGGTCAGCGGCGTGCGCAGTTCGTGCGAGGCGTCGGCGACGAAGCGGTCGAGCGCGACGAAGGATTGTTCGAGCCGCTCGAGCGTGATGTTGAACACGGTCGCGAGCTGGCCGAGTTCGTCGTTGGGATTCGCGGCCGTGAGCCGCTGACTGAGATCCTCGGCAGTGATGCGCTTGGCCTGTTCGACCATCTGATCGAGCGGCTTGAGCCAGCGCCGGGTGATGGCGTAGCCGCCGAAAACCAGCAGGGTGACGACGACGGGCAGCGACACGAAGATGATCAACAACAGCGCGTGGAGCGTGCCGGCGGCGGGTTCGTGGATACGCATGACGCGCACCATCCAGCGTTCGCCGTCCGGACCGGGGAACGGCACGGAGAGCACGCGCAGGCGGAGGTCGGCGGCGACGCTGAAGATGGAAAGCGTTTCGCGGCCGGAGGACGGCGCGAGAGGCAGCCGTTCGAGACGCTGCTCATCGAGCTGCCACTGGCGGGCGACGAGCACGCCCTGCGAATCCCAGATTTCGAACCACGGATCGGGCACGGTGGGCGGGCGTTCTCGTGAAAGATCGCGGCCTTCCCACAGCACGCGGCGGTCGGGCGTGATTTGGAGTTTGCCCTGCAGCGTCGCAAAATCGGCGCTCAACTGTTCCTCGAGCGGACGCGCGACCCAGCGCGCGACGTAGAAATAGAGCGTCGCGCTAAACGCGGAAAGCAGGAGCGTGCCGCCGAGCGCATACCACGTCGCGAGGCGGAAACGGAGCGTGCGCTGCTGCCACCAGCGTTTCACCCGGCCTGATCCGGGCCGAGGCGATAGCCGCGGCCGCGCAGAGTGTGGATGAGCTTGTCCTCGCCGTCGCCATCGACCTTGCGGCGGAGGCGCATGATCTGGACGTCGATGACGTTGTCGAGCGACGTGAAGCGGTGGCTCTGTTTCCACACGTCGCGCTCGAGCATTTCGCGGGTCACGATCTGGCCCTGGTAACGCAGCAGGTATTCGAGGATGTCGACCTCGCGCGGGGTGAGCGCGATCGGTTCGCCGGCGCGGACCGCGATGCGCGCGCGGGTGTCGAGCTGGAGGTCGCCGCAGCGCAGGAACTGATCGGTGCTGAGGATCGGCCGCCGCAGCAGCGCGCGGCTGCGGGCCACGAGCTCGGCGAACGCGAACGGTTTCACGAGATAATCGTCGGCGCCGGATTCGAGGCCGTCCACGCGGTCGGTGACGGTGCCGCGGGCGGTGAGCATGAGAATGGGCACTTGATTCCCGCGCTGGCGGATGTGGCGCAGCACGCTGAGGCCATCGCGGTCGGGCAGCATCCAGTCGAGGACCACGAGATCGAAGGCTTGCGCTTCGAGCAGCAGCAACGCGCCGCTGCCGGAGTCGGCGGTGCTGACGCGCCAGCCTTCGAGTTCTAGACCCTCGGCGATCGAGGCGCGCGTTTTCCTTTCGTCCTCGACGAGGAGGACGTGGGGAAGCGGGGTTGAAGCGGCGGAAGGCAAGAGGGAGGAAACCGGCGAGTCCACGAGAACGTGGTTCAACGTGTCGACCCCGCCGCCTCCTTCAAGACCTTCGTGCGTTCCGGTGCCTCAGGTCGCCGCGGCTTTGCGTTGGCGGTGTTTGCGCCAGGCGAGGAGGGCGAGGGAGGCGGAGAGGAGAATCGCGCCGTAGGTCGATGGTTCGGGGATCGGACGGATTTCCCAGTTCGTGTAGCCTTGGTAATCGTAATTGATCCAACCCGTCTGGCTGCCGTCGGGGGAGAGCGGATCGTCTTCGAAATGGACCTGGTTCTGTGGGGCGCTACCGGGGGTGTTGAAGCCGGCGAGGGTGCCGCCGCCGTCGATCTGGCGGAAGTCGGCGTTGGCGAAGAGAAAGTCGATTTCGCTGGTCCAGTTGCGAATCGTGAGGACCGCGCCGGCGGCGATGTAGATGTTGTTCGCGTTGAGGATCGAGGCGCCGTTGGTCCCGAAATCGAGGATCGTGTTGCCGGTGATGTTGAGGGTGCCGACGTTGATGAAGGACTGGTCGAGGAAGAGGGTGGTGCCGGCGACCGTCTTCAATTCGCCGATGAAGAGGGCGTCGCTCGCCGAGCCGCCCTGGAAGGCGAGGGTGCCGTTGCTGACCTGCACGGTGCCGTCGAAGTCGAAGGCGCTGGTGTTGGCGGTCGAGGAGAAGGTGAGGGTGGCGCTGCCGGTCTTGTCGAAGAGGCCGGGGCCGGTGAGCGTGCCGTCGAAGGTGTTGGCCGATCCGTTGGCGACTTTGAGGATGGTGCTGGCGGCGATGCTGACCGTGCCGGTGCCGGTGACCGCGCCGATCGTCGTCGTGAAATTGCTGCCGCCGGAGACGGCGAAGGTCGCGCCGGTGGAAACGTTGACGGTGTTGCCGACGCCGCCGTTGGCCGGCTGGTAGGCTTGGAGGACGTTGTGCGCGGTGACCTGGACGGTGCCGGCCTGCACGTTGATCGCGCCGGTGAAGCTGTTGACGCCGTTGAGGGTCAGGGTGCCTGCATCCACTTTCGTGATACCGAGCGAGCCGCCGCCGGTGCCGTTGGAGATGGGGCCGCTGATCGAGGTGTTGCCGGCGCCGGCGATCGTGAGGGTTTGGGTGCCGCTGGCGGCGGTGCCCTTGATCGAGCCGGAGAGGGAGAGGGAGCCGTCGCTCGTGTTGATCGTGCTGTTGGAACCGAGCGTGATCGCGCCGGCCCAGGAGTTGGTGCCGTCGAGGCTGTTCAACGCGCCGCTGCCGCCGACGCCGGTGCCGTTGATCGTCAGCGCTTCGGCGCCGACGGTGATGTTCGAAAAGGTGTTGTCGAGCTGGAGGGTGGCGCCGTCGGCGACGATCGTGCCGGAGCCGAGACCGCCGAGAGCGCCGCTGTTGCGCAGGTTGAGGATGCCTTCGCTGACGGTGGTCAGGCCGGTGTAGCCGTTGGCGTTGTTGTTGGCCGTCACGATCATCGTGCCCTGGCCGGTCTTGATGTAGTCCTTGCCGAAGAGGTTGGCGTTGAGTTCGAGCGTGCTGCCGGAGCCGACGTTGAAGATGCGGGCCGGCGAGCTGAAGTTGTCCATCAGGAGCTGGCCGTCGATTTTCGAGGTGAAGGCGCCGGTGACGTCGATGTCGCCCTTGATGTAGAGGGCGCCGGTGCCGGTGGCGATGTGGCCGCCGTTCAAGGTGACGCCGTTGAGGGTCTCGACGGTGCTGGAGGTGGCGAGGTCGAGTTTGCCGTCGCGGTGAATGGTGACCGTGGCGTTGTCGGCGATCTGGTCGGAGAGGACGAGCATCGCGGTGGCGGTGCCGGCCGAGCCGGTGCCGTCGCCGATCGTGAGATTGCCGAGGATGGCGGAATTGGGATTGAGGCCGGGGTCGACCAGGAGGCGCAGGGTGCCCTGGTTGATCGTGGTGTCGCCGGTGTAGGTGTTGGCCGCGCCGCCGAAGTAAACGTTGGCGGTGCCGGTGCCGAGGTTGAGGGTGATGTTGCCGGCGCCCGGGCCGCTGACGCTGTCGAGAATGGAACTGGAAATGTAGGTGTCGCCGACGCCGACGAACTCGAGGTCATTGCCGGCGAGTTGGAAGGTGGTGGGCGAAGGGGCGACGTAGGGGCCGAGGAAGAGCGTGGCGTTGTCGCCGGCGACGGTGTTCTGGATGCGGGTGTCGCCCGCGAGGGAGACGTTGCCCGACCAGGTGTTGCGACCGCCCTGGGCCTGGAGCGCGCCGCCGCCGTCGGCGCCGGTGCCGCTCAAGGAAAGGTTGAGGAGGGCATTGGGGCTGAAGCCCGGATCGACCCAGCCGGCCGTGGTGTTTTGGACCGCGAGGGTGCCGCCGGAGTTGACGGTGATGACGGTGATGACGGTGGTCGGCGAGACGACGGACGAATAGTTACCGAGCGCGGTGAAGCCGCCCGACGAAGTGGTGCCCTGCGCGAGGAGCGTGCCGGAGTTGATCGTGACGCCGCCGGTGAAGGTGTTGACGCCCGACAACTGCTGGGTGCCGGCGCCGGATTTGGTGAGGGCGGCGTTGCCGGCGAGGGCGGCGGAGACGGTGGACGTCGTCGTGTTGGTGGCGGTGAAGGAGGAACCGGTGAGCGTGCCCGAGCCGGTGATGTTGCCGCCGGCGATCGTGACCGCGCCGACGGTGTCGCTGAACGTGCCCATCCCGAGGGTGCCGCTGGTGAGGTTGATCGCCGCGGTGTTGGCGATCT
>JAEYYL010000089.1 GCA_023430825.1 Verrucomicrobiota bacterium
CGGAGGCGAGCGGCATCTTGTTCGCATACCAGCGCGGGACGGTGGGGAGCGAGCTGTCGGCGGCGACGACGTGGGCGGTGAGCAGATGGGTTTTGACGAGGCGGACGGTGCGGCCGTTGAGCACGAAAACATCACCGACGCGGATGTTTTTCATGAACGACTCCTCGATCTGGCCGAGCGCGCGACGCTTGAGGCGAACCTGCACCATGCTCTCCGTGTTGATTGTGCCGATGTTTTGATAGAAGTCGCGGGCGACGCGTGGGTGCGGCAGCACGAGATGGCCGTCGGCGTCGAGGCGGACCTTGCCGAAGAGGTCTTCGTAATTGCGCTCGAGCGAGACGCCGCCGCCGCGGAGGTAGCGCAGCACGCGGTCGAACATAGGGCGATCGAGCGCGCGAAACGGATAACTGCGGCGGACGAGGTTGAAGGCTTCGTCGGGCGTGACGCTGCCGAAGACTGCGAGGCCGACGAGGGTCTGCGCGAGGACGTCGAGCGGGTTGTCGTGGATTTTTACCGGCTCGAGTTCGCGGCGCGCCATCATGCGAGCGGTGACGGCGCACTCGGCGAGATCGTTGATGTTGCTCGCGACGAGGAGGCCGTGGCTCGTGCGGCCCATCGAGTGGCCGGAGCGGCCGATGCGCTGGAGTGCGCGGGAAACACCCTTCGGGGCGGAGACCATCACGACGAGGTCGATCGAGCCGATGTCGATGCCCATCTCGAGCGACGTGGAGCAAACGACGGCGCGAAGTTCGCCGCGTTTGAGCCGGTCTTCGATGTCGAGCCGGACGCCGCGATCGAGCGACGCGTGGTGCACCTCGATGAGGTCGGTGAGCTCGGGGAGGAGTTGCTTGAGGCGGAGGCCGATCGATTCGGCGCCGCTGCGAGTGTTGGTGAAGATGAGCGTGGTCTCGTGCTTCGTGAGCAGCGCGCCGAGCTCCTTCAAAACGCGCGTGGCCGTGTAACCGGCCGGTGGATACGCGTGCTCGCGCAGGGGTGAAAAGACCTCGATCTTCGCGGGTCGGGCCTGCGTGACCTCCGCGATGCGGCAGGGGCGGCCGGGTCCGACGAGGAAGGCGGCGACGGTGTCGAGGGGCGCGACGGTGGCGGAGAGGCCGATGCGGATCAGAACGGAGGACGGAGAACCGAGGACGGAGGACGGAGTCGGGGTCTCGTCGTTTCGGTCTCTCGGTTCTCTGTTCTCCGTCCTCTGATCCACGATCTCTTCCAGCCGTTCGGCGGCGACCATGAGCAGGGCGCCGCGTTTGTTTTCGGCGAGGGCGTGGAGTTCGTCGGCGATGAAGAAGCGAACGGAACGAAACGCGGGCAGCCAGCCGGGCTGGCTGAGCAGCAGGGTGAGGCTTTCGGGCGTGGTGACGAGGATGTGTGGGGGCTTGCGGCGTTGGGCGGCGCGCTCCTTTTGCGTGGTGTCGCCGGTGCGCGCACCGATGCGCAGCCACGACCAGCCGAGCTGCTCGACGGGTTCCTGGAGGTTCTTGCGAAGGTCGTAGGCGAGGGCGCGGAGCGGCGAGACATAGACGGCGACCATACCGTTCGGGAGTTCGCCGGCGTCGTGCAGTTTCGCGAGCCGGTCGAAAACGGAGAGGAACGCGGCGAGGGTTTTTCCGCTGCCGGTCGGCGAGGTGAGCAGGAGCGAATGGCCGGCGAGGATTTCGGGGACGGCGTGAAGTTGCGCGGGCGAGAAATGGGTGAAGCGCGCATGAAACCACGCGGAGAGCTCGGGATGCAGCGTGGCGAAGATCTGCGACTCGGTGAGGACGGGGGCGGTGACGCGGGTGAACATCGGAGCGGGCGGGTCGGAGACCCGGCCCTACGGGATGGTGGTGAAGCTGTTGGCGGCGGCGGCGAGGCGGCGGCAAGTTTCGAGCGTGTCGATGTCGGCGGGTGTCTTGTCGGTGCGGATACGCGCGATGCGCGGGAAACGAAGGGCGTAGCCGCTTTGATGACGTTCGCTCGGCTGAATCGTGTCGAAGGCGACTTCGATCACGGTGTCGGGCACGACGGTGCGGCGGCGGCCCTGCACTTCGACGGTGTGATCGAGGAAATGCTGCGTGAGCGCGGCGATCTCGGCGTCGGTGAGCCCGGAGTAGGCCTTGCCGACGGTGAGCAGGCGGTTGTCATTTTCCTCGTCGCGGATGGCGAAGGTGTAATCGCTGAGGACATCGCGGCGTTTGCCGTGACCGTATTCGACGGCGACGACGACGACATCGAGCGTGGCGTAGGCCTTCTTGAGTTTCAACCAGGCGAGGCCGCGGCGGCCGGGGGTGTAGCGACTTTCTGGATGCTTGGCCATGAGGCCTTCGTTGCCGCGCTGGCGGGCGGCGAGGAAGGCGGCTTCGATTTCGAGCGCGGAGGTGACGTGCTGGACGGGGGCGAGGTGGACGAGCGTTGAGAGCTGAGAGCTCGGAGTTGAGAGCAAGGCCTCGAGGAGCTTGCGTCGCGAGGAGAGCGGTTCGTCGAGGAGCGGGCGGCCGTTGAGCCAGAGGAGATCGTAACAGGAGACGGAGACGGGGATTTCGGCGCCGAGGAAGAAATCGTCGCCGCCCTTGCGGCCGAGGCGTTTTTGGAGCTCGGCGAAGGGAAGCGCGCGGCCGTCGCGCCAGGCGAGCAGTTCGCCGTCGAGGATGAAGTCGCCGGGGAGTGCCAACGCGGCGCGGGCGAGGTCGGGAAACTGTTCGGTGATGCGGTTGAGATCGCGCGAGTAGAGTTCGACGCGGGCGCCGGCCTTGTGGAGCTGACAGCGGATGCCGTCGTATTTTTCCTCGAGCCAGATGGGGACGGGCTGCGGAAGCGTGGGGCTGACGTCCGGGTCGGGCCGGTCTTCGGCGGAACGAGGCGGGGGCGCCGCGGCTCCATCGGTCTGCGCGGCGAAGCGGGCGACGATCGCCTCGGCGGTGGGCTCGGGGCTCGCGAGCATGAACTGGAGCGGGTTGAAGACGGTGAGTTGAATCGTATCCAGAACGCCGATGCGCGCGGCGCGGGTGACGGCGGCGATGTCGCCGGAGAGCATGTTGGCGGTGCGCACGGCTTCGACCGGCTGCGCGGAGGAGGCGGCGACAGCTTCCTCGAGCAGGCCTGCCTTCAGGCCGATGCGGAGATCGCCGGTGACGATCTTGACGAGGTAGCGGGCTTCGTCGGCGCCGAGCAGCGCGAGGTGTTCGCGGAGAAGATCGAGCTTGGGGGCGGGGCCGCGCGCGGCGGCGATGCGATCGAAGAACGTGGCAAGGTCGGTGAGCGAGCAGGTTTGCGGCGTGGTCTTTTGGGCGAGCACGGCACCGGTGGCGTCGCCGGCATCGGCAAAGCGTTGGTAGGCGGCGCGGAAGTCGGCCTCGTTCACGCCGGCGACTTCGAGCACGGCGCGTTTGATGATGGCCCAGCCGAGGTTGAGGTTGCGTTCGTCGCGCTGAGGAAAGGCGCGACCGGTGAGGAACGTCGCGGCGCGGGCGGCGTCGTCGGGTGCGAGCGCGGCGAGGTAGGTTTGGAGGAGGGCGATTTTCTCGAGTTTTTTCGGCGTGGCTTTGACGGCGTCAGCGACGGAGGCGAAGGCGGCGAAGGAATCGGGGGCGGACGGCGGGGTGGGAAGTTCGGAAGTAGGGCGGGGCTTCAGCCCGCCTGGGATGGCGGTCGGAGGGGCGGGCTGAAGCACCGCCCTACGGGAGATATCGAGTTCGAGTTGGTTGTCCTCGCCGATGGCCCAGGCTTCGATGCCGCGATCGCGGAGAGTGCGGGCGAAATCCTGCGCGAAGCCGTGCAAGGTGAGGACGCGTTTCGGCTGCACGGCGTCGACGAAGCGGAGCAGGTCGGGGAAGTCGGCGTGGTCGGAGAGTGGGAACGCGGCGTCGCACTGGTAGCGGTAAACGGCGTTGGGATCGATGGCCCAGCCGGTGACGACGGCGGTGCGCCGGTGCGGGATGGCGCGGACGAAGGAGGATTCGCGCGATTGGGGCGGGCAGATGACGACGTGGCCGGCGAGTTCGGCGTGGTTGAAATCCCGATACGGCGGAAAGGAGAGGCCGAACTCCTCGTAGATGCGGGTGAGCTTGAGGGTTTGTGGGTGCAGCATCACGGGGAGTTGTGCGGCGGCGAGGCCGCTGAGCAGTTCCTGGCTTTTGCCAAGGCTGTAGCCGAAGAGGACGGGCGTGCCGCCGTCGGCGAGCGTTTCGTGGCAGAAGTGCGCGATGGCTTGCAGGACCTCGTCGGTCGGCGGGAAAACGTAATGCGGCCGGCCGAAGGTGGTCTCCATGATCAACGTGTCGGCGTGCGGCGTGGCGCACGGTTCGGCGGAGCGGCTGCGGCGGAGCTTGAAATCGCCGGTGTAGAGGAGCGAGCCGTGTTCGGCGTGTTCGATGAGGGCCTGCGCGGAGCCGAAAATATGGCCGGCGGGATGGAGCGTGATCGTGGCGTCGGCGGTCAGTTGTTCGGTCTGGCCGAAGGGCAGGACGTGTTCGGTGCGTTCGCCGGGCAGGCGGGCGTGCATGAGGCGGGCGGTGCCGGCGGAGCAAACGATCTCGCGGTGCAGTGCGGTGTGATCGGAGTGCGCGTGCGAGACGAATGAGCGGTCGACGGGGAAATGCGCGTCGAGCCACCAGCCGATTTGGGGGAGCCGGACGCCGTGATTGAATTGCGTTTCCCAAGCCATGCCTTGCGTGACGAGCGCAACACACGCGAAGGCGAAGGGAATGCAAGCGGGGCGCGGGTAACGGCAGCGCCGCTGTCCGGTAAAACTACAGCAGGCCGAGGAAGCTCAAGCCGAGGAGGAGCAGGATGGCGACGCCCACGCACCACCAATACCACGGCAGGCCGTTGACGCGGCGGAGCGATTCGTGCGGCGCACGCTCGTCGTCGGACGAGGTTTCGTCGGGGAGATCGAGGCCATCGTAGATCGAGGATTCGCGCCAGCCGGTGCGTTCGTCGGCGCCGCACTCGGGGCAGGCGCGGGCGCGGGGCGGGATGGCGGCGCCGCACTGGGCGCACTCGGTCGGCGGGGAAGGAGCGGGCCGGGTGGCCATGTCAGGTGATGACGGTGACGGGACGGACGAAATACTTCCTGCGGACCAGGCGCCAGGCGGTGACGAAAAACGCGGTGAGGGGGATGGCGAAGAGCATGCCGAGGACGCCGTCGAAGGCGGTGCCCCAGAAAAAGACAGCGACGATGATCGCGACCGGATGGAGGCCGGTTTGGAAGCCCATGATTTTCGGGGTGAGAATCCAGCCCTCGATGGTTTGCACGAGCACGAAGACGAGGAGGACGAGGGCGACGAGTTGCAGGCCGCCCTGTGGTTGGAAAAACGCGAGGGGCAGGGCGATGGCGAGGCCGACGATGGAGCCGAGGTAGGGGACGATGTTGAGAATTCCGAGGGCGAGGCCGATCGCGAGGCCGAACCGCAGACCGATCAAGGTGAAGCCGAGGGCGAGCAGTGCGCCCATGATCAGGCCGATGACGACCTGGCCGCGGAAGAATGCCTCGATGATCGAGATGAATTCGCGCACGAGGAACACGAGGTCATCGCGCAGCGAAGGTTGGATGAAGGGCAGGTGTTTGGGGAGATCGGACGTGGGTTCGCGGCGGGCGAGGAGGAAGAAGAAGAGATAGACGGGGATGATGAAAAGGTTCGCGACGAAGACGAAGATCCCGAGGAGGCTGCCGGTGGCGGATTTGAGCGAGGGCATCGCTTCGCTGAACAGGGCCTGGGCCTGCGTGGCGACGGCTTCGGTGATCTGTCGCACGGTGGGATTGTCGAGCTGGCGCTGGATGAGTTCGACCCATTGCGGGTAGTGTTCGCGCACGTAGGTATAGACGCTTTCCCACAGCGCCGGCAGATACATGATGAAATTGATCGCCTGGTTGATGAGAGGCGGCAGCACTGCGACGAGCAAGCCGGTCACGGCGAGGGCGAAGGCGCCGTAGAGAATGATGACAGCGGAGAGGCGGCGCAGCTTCAGCTTGCGCTCGAGGAGGGAAACGATCGGTCGGAGGATGAGGGCGAGCAGACCGGCGGTGGCGAGGGGCCAGAGGACGTTGGAGAAAAAGCTGATGGAGCGGCCGATGACGATCACGGCGCCGACGATGAGTGCGAGCGAACCGAGGATGGCGGCGAGGGTAAGGGCAAAGCCGACGGTGTGCCGCTGGCCGGTCGTGAGCAACGGAGCGGGCGGCACGGGTGCGGCGGGGCGTGCAGCGGCGACGGCGATGGGCTCTTCGGACATGCGGGGCATGAGGACGCAAACGCGGGGCGGGCGCCAGTCCGCAATTGTGGCGAACGCGAGGACGCGGTGGGACGCGGTGGCGGATTATTTCGCGCGGACCACGAGAGAGTCGATCAACGCGAGGAGAAACGTGCCGTCGCCGGGCAGGGAGGCGAGGGCTTGTTTCGCGGCGTCGCTTTGCTCGCGGGCGAGTTGGCGGGAGGTTTCGAGGCCGTGCAGTTTGACGAAGGTGGTCTTGTCGGCGCGGGCGTCCTTGCCGGCGGTTTTGCCGAGGGTGGCGGTGTCGGCGGTGGCATCGAGGACATCGTCGACGATTTGAAACGCGAGGCCGAGGTGTCGGCCGGAGGTGCGGAGGGCGGCGAGGTGCGCGGGGCCGGCGCCGGCGACGAGGCCGCCCAGGGCGAGGGCGGCTTCGATCATGGCGGCGGTTTTATTGAGATGAATGAATTCGAGGTCGGCGGCGGTGGCGCCGGCGTTTTTCTCGGCGAGGAGGTCCTCCATTTGTCCGCCGATCAAGCGCCGGCTGCCGGCGGCGTCGGCGAGTTCGCGGACGAGGGCGTGGGCGAGAATGGGCTGGGCGGCGTAGCTGGTGGCGAGGAGGCCGAAGGCGTGGGTGAGGAGGGCGTCGCCGGCGAGGAGCGCGGTAGCTTCATCGAAGGCCTTGTGGGCGGTGGGCCGGCCGCGGCGCAGGTCATCGTCGTCCATGCAGGGGAGATCGTCGTGGATCAGCGAATACGTATGCACGCACTCGAGGGCGACGGCGGCGGGCAGGGCGGCGTCGTCGGTGGCGCCGAGGCGCGTGGCGGCGGCGAGGGTGAGCACGGGGCGGAGGCGTTTGCCGCCGGCTTGCACGCTGTAGCGCATCGCCTCGTGCAGGCGAGCGGGGCGCACGGTGACGGCGGGCAGGTGCTGGTCGAGACCGTGTTCGATGCGCGAGACGAAGCGGCTGAGTTCGGCGGCGAAATCCATCGCGGAAGTGCGTGCGCTAAAACAGGCCGCGGCGCAAGCGGGTCGTTTTCGCGCACCGCAGGGCCGCGGATGGGGGCGGTGCGGGTGGGGAGTCGGCGGGGAGAGGGGGGCGTGGAAACGACGGAAACGAACTCGCCAAGTGCGGGGGCGGCTTTCATACCTGCGCGCGTTTCACCATGCCCACCTACGAGTATCTCTGCCCGAAGTGCGATCACGCGTTCGAACAGTTCCAGTCGATGAACGATGCGCCGCTGACCAAGTGCCCGAAATGCAAGAAGAAGGGCGTGAAGCGGTTGATCGGCGGCGGTGCGGGCCTGATATTCAAAGGCACGGGTTTCTACATCACCGATTACAAGAATCAGAAGTCGCCGGAGAAGAAGGCCGGGGGTGAAGCGTCCGGGGGCGAGAAAGCGGCGCCGGCGAAGACCGAGTCGGCGCCGGCGGCGAAGGTGGAGTCGAAGTCGGCGAAAGCGGCGGCGAAGTAAGGCTGGGCGCCGCGTGGTTTTGGTGTTTCGCTGCCGGCGTTTTCCGGCGTGTCCCTCCAGCGTTCGATCCCGATGAACAAAAAAATGCAGCGCGAGCAGAATGGTCCGAGCTGGACCGAGGTGATCCTGGGAGCGGCGTTGAGCCTGGCGCTCGGGTCGGCGCTGGCGGCGGCGTTTCTGATCCTGAAGCCGGTCACGACCGTGCGGGAGCGGCCGAAGGAGCCGGCGAAGGATGTGGTTTATCAGGTCGAAGGGACGCGGGATGCGTCGAAGGCGAGGCAGTTGCCCGCGAAGCAGGCGGCGTTTCTGCGCGGGGAGAGCGTGGAGCTGATCGAGGAGGAGTTGAATGCGTTGGCGGCGGCGGCGCCGAGCGCACCGGTGCCGGCGGGAAAAGCGGCGACGGCGAGCGCACCCAATTTTCGGATACGCGATGGCGCGATGCAGATCGCCCTGCCAGTGCAGTTCGCGGCGGCCGGGCTGGAGCGGAGGATTGTGGTGCAGGCGCGCGGCGGATTTGAGCAGGATAACGGCGTGTTTGTGTTTGCCCCGGATGAGATGTGGGTGGGCTCGTGTCCGGTGCACCGGCTGCCGCTGGTGCCGGGCGTCGTGATGCGCCGCCTGTTCGCGGCCATGACGGTGCCGGAGGAGCTGGCGACGGCGTGGCGCGGGCTGGCGGAGGTGACGGTGGAAGGGAACACGCTGCGGCTGGAGCGTTGAGGCGGGGCGCGAGGCGCGGGGGCGGGGGCGCGCGCAGGCGCGGCGACGTGAGGGCGGTGCATCGGTCAATCCCTGATGACGCTGGGGGCCAAGCCCCCGGGCCGCGCTGTGGGACGAGCGAGGCGTTTTGGCCGTGAACCGTGGGGGCCAACTCCAGTCAGTCGTTGCTCGAACCCAGAAACATCAACCCCTCATTCTTATGTCTAAAATTACATCCCCCCGGGACCTCCTCGTTCACGAACTCAAAGATCTCTACAGTGCGGAGAACCAGCTGTTGAAGGCATTGCCGAAGATGGCGAAGGCCGCCGACAGCGAAGAGCTCAAGGAAGCGTTCCAGACTCATCTCGAGCAGACTGAAGGTCAGATCGAGCGGCTCGAAAAGATCGGAAAGCAGCTCGGCGAATCGATGAAGGGCAAGAAGTGCAAGGCGATGGAAGGCCTCATCGAGGAAGGAAAGGAGACGATGGAAGAAGATGCCGAGCCGGTGTTGCTCGATCTGGCGCTGATCGGCGCCGCGCAGAAGGTGGAGCACTACGAGATCGCCGGTTACGGCACCGCCCGCACGCTGGCGGAACTCGCGGGCGAGGACGACATCGCCGAGATTCTTCAGGAGACGCTCGATGAGGAAGGCGAGACGGACAAGCTCCTCACGCAGATCGCGATGGGGCTGAACCTCGAAGCGGCGGCCACGGCCGACGCCGAGGACGAGTAAGCCGCCCCACGGTGGTCTGAAAGGCCGTGCGCCCGGAAAGGGCGCGCGAGCGATTTTCAAGCTAGGCGCTCACCTCTCGCGGGGTGGGCGCTTTTGTTTTGCGGTGCGTCCGGCAGGGCGAACCTGCCGGACGGTGAACATGGACGAAAGACGCTCCGAGGCGGCCGAAGCGAGGAGGCCGCGGCGGTGATCCAGGATTCACGGCGGCTTGCACTCGCGCACGCCCAAGCCGCGGGGGCGCGACTCGGTGGCGTTTCTTCGGGTGGTGGGCGGGGCTCAGCTCTTGCGATCGATGACGACGGCGGTGAGCGGGGGGTGGTTGCTCGCCCAGTATTGGCGATTCTCACCCATCTCGACGGCATCGTGAAGGACCCGCAGGCTTTCGCGCAGATGCACGTCGACCTTCGCGTAAGCGTCGTCGGTGCTCAGCTCGGTCTCATCGTCCAGCGGGTCGTCGGTGTCGTCGTCGGGCGCTTTGATCCGGGGTGCAGGAGGAGGGCCGAGGCGGAATTCGCGATAAGGAAAATCGAGCTGGGCGAGCCGTTCTTTCTCGGCGTTCATTTCCTTGCGGAAGGCCTCGTCGGCCTCCTTTTGAGCACGACGGGTTTCGAGGTTGAGCGACACGAGCTTCTGCTCCTGGCGCTCGCGGAACCGGTCGACGTTTTTGCGGAGATAAATGAATTCGTCGAGGTTGGCCTGACGTTGGGCGCTGGCTTCCTTGAGCGTGATGAGCACGCTGGGGTCGAGCGGTGAGCCGTCGAAGAAGCTGGTGGGGATCTCGTCCCACACGAGGGCGCGCGGGAGGCTGCCTTCGCCGATCGGCAGGTATTCGTCGATGGAGGGAAGAACGATGTCGGGCACGACGCCCTTGAGCTGGGTCGAGGAGCCGTTGGGGAGGTAGTATTTCTGGACGGTGAATTTGGCGGCGCCGCTTTTGTCGGCGGAACGGGCGAGTTGGGGCACGAGGTTTTTCATCTCGAGGACGGTCTGGACGCTGCCCTTGCCGTGGGTGGAGGTGTCGCCGATGACGACGGCGCGGCCGTAATTCTGGAGGGCGCCGGTGACGATCTCGGAGGCGGAGGCGCTGAAGCGGTCGACGAGCACGGCGAGCGGGCCGGCGTAGGCGACCTCGGCGTCGTTATCGTTGTCGATCTGGATTTCGCCGGCGTAGTTTTTCACCTGCACGACGGGACCGGTGGGGATGAAGAGACCGGTGAGGTCGACGGCTTCGGACAGGTAGCCGCCGCCGTTGCGGCGCAGATCGAGCACGAGGCCTTTTACGCCGGCTTCCTTCAACTGCTCGATGAGACGGGCGACGTCCTTGGTGGCCGAGGTCTTTTCGGCCTCGGGGTCGTCGTTATCGGCCGGGCCATAGAAAGCGGGGAGCGTGATGACGCCGAGGGGCACGGTGGAGGTGCCGGTCGCATCGGGCACGTCGAAGACGGCGGCGCGGGCGCGGGCGGAGTTGAGTTTCACGACATCGCGGGTGATGAGGATGTTCTTGCGGACGGAGGCGTCGATCGCATCGCCAGGCTGGACGACGAGTTTGACCTGCGAGCCCTTGGTGCCGCGGATCATCTCGACGATCTTGCGGAGTTTCATGCCGATGATTTCGACCGGCTCGCTGTCGCCCTGGCCCACGGCAATGATTTTGTCGTTCGGCTTGAGCTGCTTGTCGAGGTCGGCGGGGCCACCGGGCACGATCTCCTTCACGAAGCAGTGGTCTTCCTCGATGCCGAGCAGCGCGCCGATGCCGACGAGCTGGAGTTTCATCTGGATGCCGAAGTCCTCGAAGGTTTCGGCGGAGAAATACGTCGAGTGGGGATCGTAGATGCGGGCGACGTTGGAGAGGAAGAGTTCGGCGACCTCGGAGCTTTCGATTTCAGCGACATTCTTGAGCATGCGCTCGTAACGCTTGCGGACGGTTTCCTTCGCTTCGTCCAGCGACTTCTTGTTCATCATTTCGGAGATGAGCTCGAACTTGAGGCGCTGGCGCCAAAGGGTGTCGGCGGCGTCGGGCGACGCGGGCCATTCGGCTTTGGTGCGATCGGGGCGGTAGGTGTCGTCCGAGGAGAGATCGATGTCCTTCTTGAGTTCGTCGAAGATCCAGGTGATGCGGGCGGCGGCGCGGCTCTCGTAGGTGGTGAAGATCTCGTAGGCGGCGTCGATGTTGCCGAGGGCGCTGATGTTCCAGTAGATGTTTTTGGCGTAGCGGTCGTTGAAGGTTTTCTTGTCGGTCTCGAGGAAGAAGAGTCGCTGGCCGTCGAGGTCGCTCATGTAACCGGGGACGACCTGGGCGTAGTCGGCGCTGCGGACGGCGTCGCGATTGTAGTGGGCCTGCTCGAGGAGGTTGACGAGGGTCCGCGCTTCGGTAGAGAGCGAAGGCGAGGAGGCAAATTTGCGGTCTTTCAGCGCGGACGTCGCGCCGCCGACGAGGGCGAAAAAGAGAAGGACCAGGCCGAGCCGGCGGATCAGGGGGGAGCGAATCATGGGGAAAAGGGAAGGGGAGTCAGATGCCTCGCAGGAAATTTTGTTTCGTCGGGACGTGCCGTCGGCGGCGGGGGCGGTGGACGCGCGGTTCTTTCGCGCGGATCACCGGCGGCTGAGTAAATCGCGGGCTTCGTCGAGGAGGCGTTTCTCGTCGGCGGTGAGGGAGCCGAAGCCGTCGCTGTTGATCTTGTCGAGGATACGATCGACCTCGGCGCGCAGGTCCTCGCGGCGGGTGAGGTCGACCTGGTAAGGGGCCGGCGGTGTCGGGGATTTGGCGTTTTTCTGCAGCCAGCGGGGCAACTCGATATCGGGGCGCGCGGCGGCGGATCGCCACGGCGCGGTGTGGAGATAGCGAAAGTAAATCCAGCCGGCGAGCATGCCGCCGAGGTGGGCGGAATGGGCGATCGGACCGAACGGCGAGACCGCGCCCATGATCTCGTAAAACACGAAGCCGAAGACCTCGAAGGCCAGCAGGCCGATGGCGACATACTTGGGCTTCAAAGTGACCGGCAGAATGAAGAACAACAGGAAGGTGATTGGCTGATTCGGATGAAAACAGGCGAAGAGCACGAAAAGGCCGGCGACGCCGGCGGAGGCGCCGATCGCTGCGCCGCCGCCCGGCCAGTGGGTCGCAAGCCAGAGCAAACCGCCGGCCATGACGGCGCCGGCATAGAGCCAGGCGAAGCGTTTCGCCCCGAGGAGCGGTTGCAGCGCACGGCCGAGGAAGTAGAGGCCGAGAAGATTGCCCACGACGTGCAGCAAATTGCCGGTCGAGTGCAGAAAGCTGTAAGTGAAGAGCGTCCAGACCTTGCCGGCCGCAATGTTCGCCACAGTGAGGCCCAGGAGCTGATCGAGGCCGCGGTCGTTGAACCACCGCAAAAACACGAACTGCAGCACGAACATGGCGATGATGGCGGAGATCAACCACGTCACCGCATTCGAAGTGTTGCGGGGATAATCGTCGCGCATGTAGGGGCGGTCGGCCAGCATCTGGTTCAAGCTAGAAACGCGGTGCTCCAAACACAAGCCGTCACCCGATTTTCACAGCGAATTCCAAGCCGGCGGGAGCCCGCTTGACAGGGTTGTCAATTACTCTTTGTTCGCCGCAACCATGGCCAACAAAGCGGACAAATGGGCGAACAACGCTCCGGGAAAATTTTATGTCGATCAGCAATGCATCGACTGCGATCTCTGCCGCGAGACGGCGCCCGGTTTTTTCACGCGCCATGACGAGGGCGGCTATTCGTTCGTGCACAAGCAGCCGACGACCGAAGAGGATGTGGCATTGTGCATGGAGGCGCTGGAGGGATGCCCGGTCGAGGCGATCGGGCAAGATGGCGACGAAGCCTGAATTCCGCCGTGGTCGGCGTGGGCAGGCCCCGCATGTGAATTTCGAAACCCGGTTGAACGACCGGGTTTTTTTGGGCTCCGGGGCGATTGTTAGGCGGAAAAGTATATCCACCTAACCGAAGCTTGTTTTTCGCCGAGGGGGTGCTAGCGCTGGCGGGTGAATTTTTACCGTTCGGGAGTTTTCATCGTGACGATCGGCGCCGGGCTCGGCGTTTTCGCGCAGGCGCGAGGGGCCGAGGCGGCGGAGAACGTGCTGCCGGTGGTCACGGTTTATTCGCCCCGGGTCGCCAACCAAACGCCGGTGGCGACGTTTGCGATGCCGGTGAGCGCGCTGCGCTTCGAACCGCGGGTGGACGTGCAGGCGCGGAATTTCGCGGAGGGGCAGGCGGACGTGTCGATTCGTGGCGGGATTTTCGAGAATACAGGGTTTCGGGTCGGCGCGCTGTCGTTGTTCGATCCCCAGACGGGCCACTATTTCGCCGAGATTCCGATTGCGCCGGCGATGCTCGGAATGCCGGCGGTCGTCACCGGCGCGGAGCTCGCGGCGGCGTCCACGAACGCCACTTCAGGGACAGTGGCCTCGGGCTGGCGCGAGATTCGCTCGGCGGGAGCGATGTCGGTGGGGGGCGGCGAATACGGACTGACGCAGGCGGAGTTTTATCAAGGTTACGTCGGCAGTCAGGAATGGAAGGGACGCCGGATCGCGGCGGACATGGCGTGGGCGCATTCGGATGCGGATGGGGCGGTGGCGTTTGGCGATCACGCATTCGATCGGGTGAACGCCCGGATGCAGTTCGCCGGTCGCGGCGCGCAGACGGATTTTTTTGCGGGTTATCAAGCCAAGTTCTTCGGCTGGCCCAATCTCTACACGCCCTTCAATTCGAACGAGAGTGAGGATTTGGAGACGGTGCTGCTGGCGTTGAACCACCGCGTCGACTGGGGCGCGGGCGAGTTCCTGGAGGCGGGGGCGTATTATCGGCGAAACAAGGATGTTTATCAGTTCAATCGTTTCGCGCCGAACCGGCAGTTCGCCCACACGACCTGGGTGAAAGGCGCGGCGGCGAGCGTGCGGCGCGTGTTTGGCGAACTCGCCTGGAACGTGCGCGCGGAGGTGCTCGACGACGAGATCGAGTCGGCGTCGCTGACCTTCGGTCCGTATCGCACGCGCACGATCGGCAAGCTGTCTGTGGTGCCGGAGAAATCATGGACGCTGGCGGACGGCGCCGGGGTCGTGGTCAAGGCGGGCGCGGCCTACGACGAGTCGAATCGCGACGACGCGGCGCTGTCGCCGATCTTCGAAATCGCGCGCGAGCAGCGGTCGTCGGCGGTGCAGCGGATTTATTTCAGCTATGCGGAGGCGACGCAGGTTGCGACTTATACGGCCTTGAAATCGAATCCCGTGGCGGGGTTGTTCCGGGGGAACGCGCACCTCGGCCGGGCGACGAGCCGCAACGCGGAGGTCGGCGCGCGGGCGAATGTCGGTGGGTGGTCGGCGGAGGCGGCGTTGTTTCACCGCTTCGACGACGAGTTGGTGGACTGGACGTTTCAGCGCGGCGTGACGGCGCGCACGGCCAACGCGGTCGACATCGCGACGACCGGCGTGGAACTCGTGGCGCGGCGCTCGTGGACGCCGTTCGATGTCGTGATCGGCTACACCTGGCTGACCAAGGATGCCGATTACGGCGGCGCGGCGGTCGATGCGAGTTTTTATGCGCTCAATTACGCGGAGCATCGGATGACGCTCGCGATCACGGCGCGGCTGCATCGCTCGCTCGAGCTGCGGGTGGACAACGAGGCGCGCATCCAGGCGGAAAATTTGTTGCGCACGCGGGGCGGCGAGCGGCCGTTGCTGACGTCGATCGGGCTGACGTATCGGCCGGCGGAGTGGCGGCGGGTGGCGTTGACGGTGCAGGCGGACAACCTGTGGGATTCGGAATTCCAAGAAGTGCCGGCGGTGCCGGCGTCGCCGCGGCAGCTGTCGGGCAGCGTCGGCTACACGTGGTGAGTGGGGCGTTTTGCGGTTTGACAACCTCGCGGCGTCACCGGTGTTTGCGGTGATGGCAGCCAATCCCTTTCTCGATCCCGCGTTTCACATCCGTTGGTCGGCGCTGACGCCGGCGCACATCGAGCCGGCGATTTCCGCGGCGTTGGCGCGGGCGCAGGCGGCGATCGACGAGATCGCGGCGCGCGACCTGGCGGCGTTGAGTTACGAGAATACGTTTCTCGCGCTCGAACACGCGACGGAGGAGATCACGCAGGCGTGGGGCAAGGTTACGCACCTGCAGTCCGTGGCCGATTCGCCGGAGCTGCGCGCGGCGCACAATGCGATGCTGCCGCAGGTGTCGGCATTTTACGCGCGCATTCCGCTCAACGCCGAACTGTGGCGCCGGCTGAAGACGTTTGCCGACACGCCGGCGGCGCGGGCGTTGACGGGAATTCACCGGCGGTTCGTGGACGAGACGGCGGCGGAGTTTCGTCAGGCCGGGGCGGATTTGCCGACGGAGCAGCGGACGCGCCTCGAGGCGTTGCAGACGGAGTTGTCGCAGCTCACGCAGAAATATTCGGAGAACGTGCTCGATGCGACGAATGCGTGGCAGCTCGTCGTCGACGACGAGGCGCGGCTGGCGGGCCTGCCGGCGCATGCGAAGGCGGCGGCGCGGCGCGGGGCGGAGGCGAAGGGCGTCGCGGGCTGGCGGTTCACGCTGCACCAACCCTCGCAGGAACCGTTCATGGTTTATCTGGAGGATGCGACGTTGCGGCGCGAGCTGTGGACGGCGGCGGTGGCGGTGGGCGCGGCGGGCGCGCACGACAACACAGCGCTGATCGGCCGCATCCTGACGCTGCGCGCGGAGAAAGCGGCGCTGCTCGGGAAAGCGCATTTCGCGGACCTGGTGCTCGAACGACGGATGGCGAAGACGGGGGAACGTGCGCTGGCGTTTCTCGACGATCTGCGCGGGCGGGCGGCGGAGGCGTTTGCGCGCGAGTGTCGGGAGCTGGAGGCGTTCAAGGCGCAGCGCACGGGGCAGCCGGCCGCGCCGCTGGCGCCGTGGGAACTGGCGTTCTGGTCGGAGAAATTACGACAGGAGCGCTACGATTTCGACGAGGAGGTGTTGCGGCCGTTTTTTCCGTTGAATCGCGTGATCGACGGGATGTTCGAGCTGGCGGGACGTGTATTCGGTTTGCGGATAACGGAGCGCGCGGCGGGCGAGGTCGAGACGTGGCATCCGGAGGTGAAATTCTACGACGTGCACGATCGCGGCGGGCGGCACGTGGGATCGTTTTATGCGGATTGGCATCCGCGCGAGTCGAAGCGCGGCGGCGCGTGGATGAATTATCTGATCACGGGCGGGCCGGGGGCGGACGGCGGCCGCGCGCCGCATCTCGGGCTGATTTGCGGCAATCTCACGCCGCCGGCGGCGGACCGGCCGGCGCTGCTGACGCATCGCGAGGCGGAGACGATTTTTCACGAGTTCGGGCATCTGTTGCATCACCTGCTCGGCGAGGTGGAGATCAAGTCGCTGAACGGCGTGAATGTGGCGTGGGATTTCGTGGAGCTGCCGTCGCAGATCATGGAGAACTGGTGCTGGGAGCGGGAGAGTCTGGATCTTTTCGCGCGGCATCACGAGACGGGCGCGGCGATCCCGGAGGACATCTTCGCGAAGATGACGGCGGCGAAGAATTTTCGCTCGGCCTGCGCGACGATGCGGCAGCTGTCGCTCGCGCGGATGGATTTGCTGTTGCACACGCGGACGGCGGAATTCGCGGCGGCGGCGGATGTGGAACCGCTCGCGCGGGCGGCGGTGGCGGAGTGCCTCGTGCCGACGGAGCCGCCGGCACCGACGGTGGTGAAGCGATTCACGCACGTGTTCGCCGACCCGGTCGGTTACGCGGCGGGCTATTACTCTTACAAGTGGGCGGAGGTGCTGGATGCGGACGCGTTCACGCGGTTCAAGCGCGAGGGAATTTTCAACGCGGAGACGGGCGCGGCATTCGTGCGTGAGATTCTGAGCCGGGGAAATTCCGCCGATCCGGCGGAACTGTATCGCGGGTTCATGGGTCGTGATCCCGACCTCAACGCCCTCCTGCGGCGGTGCGGTTTGGCGCCGGCCGCTTAACCGGCACGCGGCGCTGGAGCGGCGCGTGCGCCCAATATCGATGCGTCGTTCCCTTATCGTCACTGCCACCGTCGGAGCCGCGGTTCTCGCCGCGGTGGCGGTGTTGCCATGGTGGCTGGGAGCGGCGGTCGCGATGGTGGGGCCGCGTTTCGGTCTGACGTTCGCCGACTACGAGCGGCTGGGGTATGCGCGGTTCAAACTGCATGAGGTGCAAATCGAGCGCCCGGGCGTCGAGGTGCGGATCGAAGAGGTTGCGACGGACACGCCGGTGCTTTGGCTGTGGCGCCGGCTGACGGGCGATCCGAGCGAGATCGTCGGCGGCGCGTGGACGGTGAACGTGACGCCGCGGCCACGGCCCGCGGCGCCGGAGCGCCCGAAGGGTTGGGTGCCGTTGACGCAGAATCTCCAGCGCGTAGCGGAACGGCTCGAGCGGTGGGCGCCGCGCGCGACGGCGGGCGAAGGCGTGGTGACGTGGTCGAAAGGGCGGTTGACGCTCGCGCCGGCGACCTGGCGCGACCGCGTGGCTTCGTCACCAGCACTTGGATACGCGTCGCTGGAGGCTGGGGTGACGGTGTTCCTCGCGGAAGATGGAGAGATCCGGGTGGAACTCGCTCTGCCGCAGGAGGAGGCGCAGGCACGGCTCGTGAGCAAAGGGCCGACGATCACGGGCGACGTAGCCTGGTGGGGCGTCGACGCGACGGCGACGGCGGAGTTTCCGGCGACGGGCTGGATGCCGTTGGCGGCGAGCTTGCGTGCGCCGGAGTGGGCGCTTCCGGGGGCGCGTGCGCGCATCGGTGCGCAGTATGCGACGTTGCGCGGTGCGGCGAACGTGGAGTGGCGGGACGGGGAGTTGACGGCGATGGTCGCCGTCGAAGGCGTGCCGGCGGAGAACGCGAAGGCGCCGCCGTTGAAGGCGGATGTGCGGGGACGGGGCGAGGCGGGTGTGTTTGTGGCGGAAGCGGTCGAGGTGGAGCTACCGGGGGTGACGGCCCGGTTGAGCGAACCGGTGACGGTCGACCGGGAGGGGAAGGTGCGGTCGGAGCCGTCGCGCTTTACGTTCGACGTGGATGCGTCGCGTCTCCCGTGGATGGAAGCGAGCGGGCGGATGCACGGCGAAGGACGGATTGCGGCGGGCGGAGAGGGTGCGGCTCGGGTGGATTTCGGTTTATCGGGGGAGGCGCTGTCGGCGCTCGAGGTGGATATTGCGCGCCTCGCCACGCGGGGAACGTTCGAGTGGCCGAGGCTGGAAATCGGCGAGAGCACGCTCGTGGGCGGCGACGGCCGGGAATTGAAGTGGCGCGGCGCGTGGGATTTTCGGGCGCGGTCGATCGAGGAGGCGGAGGTGCGCGGCGAGATCGGCCGGGGCACGCTGGCGCGCTGGCTGCCAGCGACACCGCAGTTCGAAGCGATCGCGGTCGAGGCGACAGCCGCGGGGCCGTGGCCGGCGGTGGTGCACGAGGGGAAATTGAGTGCGCAGGGATTGCGTTTTCCGAACGTCAAGCCGCTCGCGGTGGTGGCGCACTGGCGCGGACGCGGGGATCGCGTGGAAGCTTTCGATGCGAAGGCGGACGCGGGGCAGACGAGTGTCGTCGCGTCGGGCGCGGCGGATCGCGCGCAGCTGCAGCTCACGCAGCTCGAGATCGCGAAGGACAACGCGACGCTGCTGCAACTGGCGGGGGTGACGAACGTGAACTGGAGTCCGCGTCCCGGAGCGGGACCATTCCGGCTCGAGGGGCCGCGCGGGAGTGTGGAGGGCACGCTCGAGTGGGGCGCCGCAGGGCTGGCGAATTTGGAAGTGCGCGGATTCCAATCGAACTGGTTGCGCGACATCGTGGATCTGCCGGAGGTCGAGTGGCGGGTGCAGACGCTGGTGTGGCGCAGCCGCTGGGTGGATGGGCCGATGGAGTTCACGGCGAATGCGACGGGCGAGATCGGCCTGGGGGGCGGCCGCGCGGCGCAGGTGCTGGCGGACATTACGGGCGGGGACGAGGGGTTGGAAGTGCGCTCGCTGCGGGTCGCGGAAGGTTCCGGGGTGATCGTGGAAGCGCACGGCCATCTGCCGGTCCTGGTGCGTCCGCGGGGCAAGCCGTTGCTGGAGGTCGGGGAGGACGAGCGGCTGGTGCTGGAGGCGCAGACCTCGTCGAATCCGGAGTTCTGGAAAAAGCTCACGCAGGTGACCGGGGTCGAACTGGTAAATCCCGAGGCGGTGGTGAACCTGCATGGCACGTGGCGGGAGCCGCGCGGGGAAGTGCGGTTGAGCGTGGATGGGTTGTCGGCGCTGCCGGGGCGATTCAAGGCCACGTGGCCCTCGATCGAGGGATTGCGGGCGCGGTTCGTCGGGGACAGCGGCGGTGCGCGGCTGGACCCGCTGGAGGCGAAGGTCAACGGGCAGGCGCTGCGCGTGACGGGCCGGGTGCCGCTGGCGCCGGCGGACTGGCGCCGGGCGTTGCGCGATCCGCAGACGCTGGCGGAGAACGGCGACCTGCGTATCCAGATTCCCGATGCGGAGCTGGCCGCGGTGGCGCGGCAGTTTCCGGGGGCGATCGCGCCGACGGGCCGGCTGCAGCTCGATTTGACGGTGAAACGCGACGCGATGCTGGAGGGATTCCTGCGGGTCGCCGATGCGACCTCGCGCCCGCTGGGGCCGCTGGGGGCGCTGCAGGACATCAATGCGGAGGTGCGTTTCCGGGGGCGCGCGGCGGAGTTGACGCAGGTGACGGCGCGGATGGGCGGGCAGCCGGTGAATTTGCAGGGACGCGCGGAGCTGCCGGTCGGCGCCGAGCCGCGGATCGACCTGGCGCTGAA
The DNA here is from genome assembly GCA_023430825.1 of Verrucomicrobiota bacterium. GTDB lineage: Bacteria > Verrucomicrobiota > Verrucomicrobiia > Opitutales > Opitutaceae > Opitutus. Next base: position 19,869 of record JAEYYL010000089.1, read on the forward strand.
GGGAGCGAATCTGCCGTTCGTGCGCCGGACGGGGTTGCTGTTGCGCGGCGACCTCGACCTGACGTTGAAGAGCACGGGGGAGGGGCCGCCGCAGATCGGGGGAAAGGTGCGGTTGCGCGACAGCCTGTTTCTTGCGGACGTGCGGTCGTTGATCCCGACGGGCGCGAAGGGCAATGCGGCGCGCGCGCCGTATTTTTCGGTGGAAGAGCCGCCGCTGAATGCCTGGCGGATCGATGTGACGGTGGAAGGACCGCGCTTCCTGCGGCTGCGCACGCCGGTGTTCAACGGCACGGTGTCGGCCACGGCACGTCTCGAAGGCACGCTGGAGAATCCGCGGGCGACCGGGGAGGCGGTGATCGAGGAAGGCCGCGTGCGGCTGCCGTTTTCGACCTTCGAGGTGCGGCAGGGGCTGCTGCGGCTGACGCGCGAGCAGCCGGAGCCGCAGTTGATGATCACGGGAACGACGCGGCGTTATGGCTACGATTTGCGGATGGAGCTGTCGGGCCCGGCGTCGTCGCCGAACCTGACATTTTCCTCGAGTCCGCCGCTGGAGGCGGAGCAAGTGTTACTGCTGGTGATGACCGGGCAGGCGCCGAACGATGAGATCACGACGACGGACCGGCAGCGGGTGGCGCGGCTGGGCGCGTTTTTCGGGCAGAGTCTGCTCGGGTCGTTTGCGGGGGACTCGGGCGGGGCGGACCGGTTGACGTTCTCGAGTGGCGAGGAGATTTCGGCGCAGGGCCGGGAGACCTACAGCATCGAATACCGGCTCGACGAACGGTGGGCGCTGACGGGCGAATACGACGAGTTCGACGACTATTACGGTGGGCTGAAATGGCGGGTGTTTCCGGGAAAGGAGAAGACGGATGAATCGCGTTGAGCGGTGGGTTTGCCTGGCGCTGCTGGGCAGCTTCGTGGCGGCGGGCGCCGTGGCGGCGGAAACGCCGACGGTGGGGATCGAGGTGAATGGCCTCGGCTGGCTGGGGAATCGCAGCCAGCGGATTTCGCTGGAGCGGTTGTTGGGAACGGAGCGGACGGAGACGCTCGATGCGAATGCGCTGGAGGACGCGGCGTTTTTGCTGGTGTCGGCGCTGATCGAGGACGGTTACCTGCGGCCGAGGATCGAAGCGAAGGTGGAGCTGGCGTCGGGGGAGGAGCGCGTGTTCGAGCTGGATGCGGATCTCGAGACCCCGCTGCCGCGGCCGCTGGCGGCCCGGCGGGTGGAGTTCAACGTGGACCGCGGGGCGCGCCACCGTTTCGACGAGGTGATTTTTTACGGGCTGGGCGCGATGGAGGAGGAGAGTGCGCGGGAGTATTTCGTCGGGGAAAAGGTGCTGCTGGCGCGCGGGGCGGCACGGATTTATTCGCCGACGCGGTTGCAGCGCGGGCTGGACGGGATCGAAGGGGAGCTGCGGCGGCGGGGGTTTGCGCATGCCACGGTCGAGGCGGAGTTGGTGGACATCGACGAGGAAACCGGGGCGGTGGACGCGGTCATCGCGGTGAACGAAGGGGTGCGCTGGGAAGTGGCGTCGCTCCGCGTGGACGAAGCCGGGGGCGTGAAGGCGGAGATTCCCGCGCTGGCGAATTTTCTGGGTCAGCCCTGGTCGCAGTATTGGCAACAGGACGTGGCGGCGGCGGTGCGGAACCACTATTACCGGAGCGGGTATCCGGACGTGCAGGTTGCGCTGGGGCACGAGGCGCAGCCACCGGAGGGCGGGGTGCGGAAGGTGGACGTGGTGGTGCGCGTGAATCCCGGCGAGGAGGTGCGGATCGGGGAAGTGCGCTTCGAAGGCGCGGCGAAGACGCGGGAGGTGGTGTTGCGGCGGCGCATCCGGGGGGCGCCGGGCGACCGGCTGAATCCGCTGGCGATGGACCAGTCGCGGTTCCGCCTCGGCCGGCTGGGAGTTTTCGACCGAGTCGATCTGCGCTACGAGCCGGACGAAGGCCCGGTGCGCGATCCCGTTTTCATGCTGAGGGAAGGGCGGGAGCGCGAGGTGAATCTGCTTTTTGGATACGGGAGTTACGAGCAGTTGCGCGGGGGCGTGGAGTGGCGGCAGTTCAACCTGTTCGGCCGCGCGCACCAGAGCCGGCTGTTGTTGTTGCAGTCGATGAAAAGCAGTCGCGGCGAATACAGCTACACGGTGCCGGAGCTGTTCGGCGAATCGCTGGACGGGACGGCGCGGATCTTCGGACTGGAGCGCGAGGAGGTGTCGTTCCTCCGGCAGGAGTTCGGCGGCAATGTGTCGCTGAGCGCGCCGGTGCACCGGCTCGGCGTGAACGCGACGGTGGGCTACACCTATCAGGCCTTGCGCAACCGGGAGAACACGCTGACGACCAGTCCGGCGGACGATGACCAGGTGACGGCGGCGAGTATCGAGGTAGGGGTGGTGCGCGACCGGCGCGACAATCCCTTGCGACCGCGGGCGGGTTACCGGGTGTTTGCCCAAGCGGAGACGGCGAGCCGGTATTTCGGCGGCACGGTCGATTATCAGCGGGTGGAGCTCGGCGGTTCGTATCACCGGACACTGGGCGCGGGGCGCTGGCTGCACGCCGGGTTGAGTCACGGTTTGATCACGACCTTCGGCGATTCGGACGACTCGCAGCTGCCGGTCAACAAGCGGTTCTTTCCGGGCGGCGACAACAGTATCCGCGGCTACCAGGTCGGCGAAGCGGCGCCGCGCGGGGCGGACGGGCGGTTTCTCGGCGCGAAGAGTTATCTGCTGCTCAATGTCGAGGTGGAGCAGGCGGTGACGGCGAAATGGTCGGTGGTGGGGTTTGTCGACGCCCTGGGCACCGCGGCTCGGCTGGCGGAGTATCCGTTCGAGGATCCGTTGTATTCGGTGGGGCTCGGTGTGCGCTATCAGACGCTGATCGGGCCGTTGCGGGCGGAGTATGGGCGCAATCTGAATCCGCGGACGGGCGATCCCTCCGGCACGCTGTTGTTTTCGATCGGGTATCCATTTTGAACGCACGATGCGGTCCCGGGGGAGGAGATGGGCGCTGGAAAAGCGTTCGGGCGTTTCCAGCGTCGGTGCTTTACGCTGGAAATCCGGGCGGGTTGAATAAGTTGGAGCCCGTTCGATCAACCTTCCCTTCATGACCATGACTGCACCACTCGCCTTCGTCTATCTGCCCACCGGAGTTTTTATCGCCCTCTTCGTGGCGGTGTTCGTGTTTGCGCTTTATGCGCAGTTCCGGGTGTCGAGCGTGTATGGCAAGAATTCGCGAATTCAGTCGCGCGGGCGGATCACGGGCCGCGAGGCCGCGCAGGCGGTGATGTCGCACGCGGGCATCACCGACGTCGAGATCGCGGAGACGTCGGGGCACTTGACCGACCATTACGATCCGAGGCACAAGCGGCTCGTGTTGTCCTCGGAAAATTATCGGGGCACGAGTCTGGCGGCGCTGGGTGTCGCGGCGCATGAGGCGGGCCACGCGATCCAGCATGCGACAGGTTACTCGATGTTGAAGGCCCGCATGGCGTTGGTGCCGACGACGCAGTTCGTTTCGCAGATCCTGCCGTTCGTAATTTTGGGCAGCTTTTTCTTCGTGCGCGGGCTGACGGGCATCGTGCTCGACATCGCGATCATCTGCTATGCGGTGCTGTCGCTGTTCCAGTTGATCACGCTGCCGGTGGAGTTTGACGCGAGCCGGCGCGCCAAGACGCAGCTCGTGCAGCTCGGGATCATCGATCGGGACGAGATGCCCGGTGTGAGCCAGACGCTGAATGCGGCGGCACTCACCTATGTGGCGGCGTTCGTCGGTGCGTTGTTGAACCTGCTGTATCTCCTTTCCCGCCGCGAGTGAGCGGCGAAGAGTGACATCAAGCGAAACAAGAAGCCGGTCCGAAAGGACCGGCTTTTTTGCGGGAGCGGGGCGGGGTTCGGGTGGTGATGCTACCCGAGCTGGTCGAGGAGAGCGCGGAGTTCGGCTTCGGGGGTCTCGTGGTGCTGTTCGATCGCGAGGTGAATAGCCTGCTGGAGCAGCGGCCGGGCGTCCACCGGGCGGGCGAGTGAGAGCAGGAGTTTGCCGAGCAGAATTCGGGGCATCATCCAGTCGGCTTTTTTTGCGACGCAGTATTCGTAGTGCGGGATCGCCTCCTCGGCGCGGCCGTCGGCGGCGAGCGCCTGCGCGAGGCTGAAGCGGAAGAGTTCGTTGTCGGGGTGGTTCGCAACGAGCGACTGGAACTGGGCGACGCGGGAGGACACGGATGGGTTCAAACGGTGCTCAGGCCTCGTCGACGAAGACGAGCACGCCGGTGGCGTTGTCGGGGCCGCCGCGTCGGACGGCGAGCGTCACGATCTGCTGGAGGATCTCGTCGGGTTCGAGCGGCTGGCCGAGGAGTGCGCCGAGTTCGTCGTTCGGGATGAGCCGGGTGATGCCGTCGGTGCAGAACAGATAGCGGTCGCCGGCGCGCAGCGGGCGCACGATCAAATCGACGGCGGGCACGCCGGGCTGACCCATGCAGCGGGTGAGCGCGTTGCGGTTCGCCTCGTGGTAGTAAACGACTTCGCCACGCTCGCGACGGAGGCGGGCCTCGTTTTCGACGGAATGATCCTCGGTGAGCTGGAGGGATTCGCCTTTGCGCCAAGTGTAGCAGCGCGAGTCGCCGACGTGGGCGATGTGAAACGTGCCGTCGCGCACAATGCCGAAGGTGAGGGTCGAGCCGATGCCCATGCCTGGGCTGATATTGGCGCCAAGCTGACGCACCTCGTGATTCACGCGCTGGACGACCGCGGTGAGGTTCAACGGGTCGGCCGGCGGGAGTTTTCGCAGCGCTTCGGTGATGCCGTCGGCGGTGTGCTGGGCGGCATCGGCGCCGCCGGGGAGGCCTCCGACGCCATCGGCGACGCCGAAGAGCATCAGCGCTTCGTCGTGGAGCAGCCGATCCTCATTCTTGCGGCGCACGCGACCGATGTCGGAGAGTGCGGCGGAACGGAGGAGCGTCATGGGGCGAAAAGAGTATCAACGCGGGCGTCAGGCGAAAGGACGAAATCGGTTTTCGCGGTCCGCACGCGTGAGTCGGGTAAATGCCGAGGTCGGCAGCGAATCGACGAACAGCCGGCCGTAGCTTTTGGCGAGGACGCGCGAATCGAGGAGCGTGACGAGGCCGCGGTCGTTGGCGGTGCGGATGAGCCGGCCGACGCCCTGGCGGAATTTGATCAACGCGTCGGGGAGCGTCAGCTCGTTGAATGGATTGCCGCCGCGTTCGCGGATGTGATCGCAGCGGGCCTCGGTGATCGGATGCGTCGGCGGATCGAAAGGCAGCCGCGTGATGATGACCTGGGCGAGCGCGTCGCCGGGGACGTCGACGCCGGTCCAGAAACTGTCGGTCCCGAAAAGAACGGCGTTGCCGAGGTCACGCATCTGTTGGGCGAGTTCGGTGCGGGAGAGGTCGGCGCCCTGCATCATGAACGGGCGGTTCGCGGCGCGGTAGATCGGCTCGAGCGTGGCGGCAACGGCGCGCATGTCGGTGTAGCTCGTGAAGAGAACGAGCGAGCCGCCGGTGACGCGCTGCGTGCAGAAACGAATGTAGTCGGTGAGCGCGTCGAGGGCGAGGCGGGCCTCCTGCGGCGAGGGCAGGGGGATGTCGGCGGCGACGTAAACACGCATGTTGCGCTCGAAGTCGAAGGGGGATTTCACCGCGACGGTGCGGGCATCGTCGGCGCCCATGCGCGCGGCGAACGGCGCGATCTCGCCGCCCATCGCGAGGGTGGCGCTGGTGCAGACGACGCTCGTGCCGCAGCCGAAGAGATGTTTCCGCAGCTCGGGGGCGACGTCGATCGGAGCGCTGCGCAGGGTGACGATGGTTTGCTTGCGGCCGCCGCGTTCGGCCCAGTAAACGTGGCCCTTGTCGCCGAGTGTGAGCCATTCGGTGATGCCGGCCTGGAGCGATTTAACGCGGCTCTTTTGCTCGAGGAGTTCGTCGCGTTCACGGCCTTCGTCGAGTTTGTCGGCGAGTTTGCCGATGAGCCGGTGAAGCGCGCCGAGCGGGCCGTCGAGCGTGGGCTCCGCGACTCCCTCCTCGCGGACGCGAACGATCGGGCGCTGGGCGAGCAGCGTGCTCGCGATGAAATCGAAAAAGAGCCGGGAGGCGTCGAGCGCGTCGACGACGAGCTGCTGGACCTCCGGGCCGCCGAGTTTGCGAAAGAGGCCGCGCTTGGTGCGCGGATTGTAGAGGTATTTCAGCGCGCGATCGACGCCATAGCTGGAGAGCGAGAGGCCGAAGTTGTCGGTGGCGACATCGGGAACGGTGTGCGCTTCGTCGAGCACGAGGAAATCGTCGGCGAAGAGGACGCCGCGGGCGTCGGTCGTCGCGCCATTGGCCTGGGCGCCGCCGGCGTTGATGAGGGCGAAGAGGAGGGCGTGGTTGACGATGACGACGTTGGCGGCGCGGAGGCGGGCGCGGGCACGTTGGTAGAAACATTTCTGGCAGTCGCAGTGTTTGCGCGAGCACGAGGAGGAGTCGGCATTGACGGCGTCCCAGACCTCGGGGCGCGGGGGCGGCTTCAACTCGTGGCGCAGGCCGGACTCGGTGGAGTCGGCCCAGGACGCGATGCGCTGGAGTTCGTCGTAGTCGGCGTCGGCGAAGAGGCTGGCGCGATCGGCGAGCGCGGTGGCGAGCCGCGTGGTGCAGAGGTAGTTCGATTTGCCGACGAAGACGGCGGATTTGAAATCGGCGTAGCGCTCGAGGTCGGGCGCGGATTTGAAGATGCGCCGGCAGATCGGAAGGTCTTTCGACTGCAGCTGTTCCTGGAGCGAGATGGTGTGGGTCGACACGATCATCTGCCGGGAGCAGTCGAGGGCGTGAACGATGCCGGGGACGAGGTAGGCGAGGGATTTGCCGACGCCGGTGCCGGCTTCGAAGAGCAGCGGAGCGTCGTCGCGCATCGCGGCGGCGACGGCGCGGGCCATTTGGTCCTGTTCGGGCCGGTGTTCGAGGCCGAGGCCGGTGGCAAGGTGGCCGTCGTTGGCGAAGATGCGCGCGGCGACATCGGGGGCACGACTTTGCACTGCGGGCGGCAGGGCGGAGTCGGTGTCGTCGCGAAGGCCGATCATGGTGGAACGGAAGACGTGACGACGTTGCGAAGAAATTTCAATGGAAGAGCCGGCGGCGGCGGGAAGACCGCGGTCGCGCGAAGGCGAACGCTCCGTGCTCGGCGGCGTCAGCGCGGCGTTTCGGCGAGGATGATCTTCGTCGCCATGCGGTCGATTTTCAGGAGGAGGTCGCGGCGGTCGTCGCCCTCGGTGCCGATGAGCTGTTGAAGACCGCCGAGGAAATCGTCGATGAAGAGGGAGGCTTGAGGGTTGTCCAAGGTGACCTCCATGGCGATGAGGGCGGCGGCGATGCGGTCGTTGGCGAGCCGTTGATGCACCCAGAGGTCGCTGTCGGTTTTCGAGATCGTGCGCTGGAACGTGCTGAGGGTGACCTGGCGGTGCAGCTTCAGCTCGAAGGCGCGCAAGATTTGCTGAGCGAGCGCGGCGTCGAGTTCCTCGCTGATTTTCAGCCAGCCGTCGGGGGCGTCGGCGGAGGCGAAGTGAAAGGTGAGCGTGTGGGTGTCGCCGCTGGCGTTCGGCTGGAGGGCGAGGGCGGAAACGGGTTTCGCCGCGGTGGTGCGGAGGACGACGAGTTCGTTGGTGCGCGAAAGCGGTGCGGCGAACAGTTTTTCGGCGGCGTAGTAGTCGTCGGGTTTGACGCGTTCGATGAAGGGGCGGGCAGACGCGGCGGAGACGGCGGGAGGCGTCGCGATGGAAACGGCGAGGGCGAACGCGGCGGCGGCAAGAGGGGTAAGGGCGGCGGGAAATTTCATGGCGGAAGAGATGAGATCGGAAGGTAGGAGCCTGCTTGCAGGCGATATGACGCGTCGATCGCGGCTGAAGCGCTCAATCGCCTGCAAGCAGGCTCCTACCTTCAAACCACGCTAGCACGGGTCAGCGTTTTGACCAGAGGCGGAGCGAGGAGAGCAGGAAATGCTCGAGGGCGGCGGACTCGTTGAGATTGAGGCGGAGCAGACCGACATCGTGCTCGAGTTGTTCGACGGCGGCGACGAGGGCGCGGCGGGTGGTGCGGCTTTGCTCGGGCGCGACGGCGTCGGGTTCGGTGAGACGCGGCAGCGCGAAGGCGCGGGTGGCCTGCTCGATTTCGCCGAAGAGACGGGAGCGGAGGCCGTTGGCGATGCCGGTTTCGATCGCGACTTTCTCGTCGTCGGCGAGATCGGACGGAAGTTTCTCCTTTTGCTGCTTCCAGACCTCGTCGGTAGCGAAATCGAGCACGGCGCCGAAACGCGCGACGAGACCGTAGAGCGTGAAAACGTGGTCGGCGACGGTGGCTTTGTCGGTGACCCCCTCGGTGAGACGGGCGAGCCAAGCTTGGTAGTCGTCGAGCCAGGCGGCCCAGCCATCGGCGGCGAGTTGGGCGGTCGCGGAGGGAAACCGAAAATGCAGGACGCGGCTGCGGATCGTGGGCAGCAATGCGTAAGGGCGCGTCGTGAGGAGGAGCAGCGTGGTGTTGGCGGGCGGTTCCTCGAGGGTTTTTAGAAAGACGTTGGCCGCGGCGACGTGCATGCGGTCGGCTTCATGAATGATCGCGACCTTGCGCTCGGAAACGCTGCCGGAGACCTGGACTTTTGCGATAAGGTCGCGGGTGGATTCGGCGGAAATCTGCCGCATTTTGCCGGCGGGGCGGAGCGCGTAGCAATCGGGGTGCTGGTCGGGCGCGAAGTGGTGCGGCTCGGCGGCGGTGGGGGCGGAGGATTTGTCGGGGGGTAAAGCCCCTCCCGCAGCGGGCGGAGTCAGCAGGCGGTCGGCGATCGCGTGCGCGACGAGGACGAGTGTCTCGAGGTCGTCGCCGTGAAGGAGCAGGCTGTGCGACAGGCGCTGACGCTCGATGGCGCGCTCGATGACGGACACGGTGGGCGTGCCGACGAGGGAGGCGGGCCAAGGGGTGGCGGCGGACATGATATCAGGTAGCGAGGACTAAGTTCTGGTGGAGTCGCGGCGCCCCCGCCGCGGTTGCAGATTTTTTGGGGGGGACCAGTGTATTTAACACAAGTT
>JAEYYL010000162.1 GCA_023430825.1 Verrucomicrobiota bacterium
GGTCGGAGACCCGCCCTACTTTTCTAGATCACGTAGTCGCCGCTTTCGGGTTTCACGAATTCATTGGGGCGGAGGAGCATGCCGGCGGCGACGGTGGCGTTGGTGCCTTGCTCGATGAGGATGAACGCGCCGGTGAGACGGTTCGCGGGGAAGCCGTCGTAGAAAATCGGCTTCGCGGTGCGGATGCGGATCTGGCCGAGGTCGTTCATCGCGAGTTCGGCGGGAGCGGACTCGGGCTCGAGCGTCTCGATGTTGAGGCGGTGTTCGATGTCGGTGATCGCGGCCTGCACGACATTCGTCGTGTGCTTGAGGTAGTATTTTTTTCCGCGTTGGAGCGGGCGCGGGTGCATCCAGCAGATTTTGGCTTCGAGATCGGTGGAGCCGCCGGGGAGGCGGTCCATGCCGACGATCATGCTGCCGCGGCTGATGTCGATGTCGCGGTCGAGGACGAGGGTGACGGATTGCGGGCCGAAGGCTTCCTGGAGCGGGCCGTCGAAGGTGTAGATTTCCTTCACGGTGGCGACCATGCCGGCGGGGAGGGCGAGGACCTTGTCGCCGACGCGGACGACGCCGCTGGCGATCTGGCCGCTGAAGCCGCGGAAATCGTGGAGCATTTCGTCCTTCGGGTTGTTGGGACGGTTGACCCACTGCACCGGGAGGCGGAAGCAGTTCAGGTTCATGTCGCTCGCGATGTGCACGCGCTCGAGGTGGCCGAGGAGCGTGGGGCCGTCATACCAGGGCGCGTTGGTGGAGCGATCGACGACGTTGTCACCGTTGAGCGCGCTGATCGGGATGAACTGCACGTCCTTGATGCCGAGGCGCGGGAGGAAGCTTTCGAACTCGGTGCGAATCTGCACGAAGCGCTCCTCGCTCCAGCCGACGAGGTCCATCTTGTTGATGGCGACGACGAGGTGCGGGATGCGCAGGAGCGAGGCGATGGCGGTGTGGCGGCGGCTCTGCTCGATCACGCCGGCGCGGGCGTCGACGAGGACGATGGACAGGTTCGCGGTGGACGCGCCCGTGACCATGTTGCGCGTGTATTGGACGTGGCCCGGGGTGTCGGCGATGATGAATTTGCGCTTCGGCGTGGCGAAGTAGCGGTAGGCGACGTCGATGGTGATGCCCTGTTCGCGTTCGGCGCGAAGGCCGTCGGTGAGGTTGGCGAGATTGATCTGGCCGCCGCCGGTGATGTCGGCGGAGCGCTCGAGGGCCTCGAGCTGGTCTTCCATGATCGATTTCGAGTCGAAGAGCAGCCGGCCGATGAGGGTCGATTTGCCGTCGTCGACGGAGCCGCACGTGTTGAAACGAAGGATATCGACGGGGGCCGCGCTGCGCGGGGCGGAGATCGGAGATCGGAGATCGGAGATCGGCAGTTCGGAGATTGCAGATCGGAGATCGGAGTTCGAGGAGGCGATGGACATCGTAAAGTATTTAGGGGCCGTTCAGGGAACGAATGAGGCCGCGGGGTTCAGAAGTAGCCGGCTTTCTTGCGGTCTTCCATGGCGGCTTCGGAGGCCTTGTCGTCGGCGCGGGAGCCGCGCTCGGTCACGCGGGCGGCGGCGATTTCGGTGATGATGTCGTCGAAATTGTCGGCAGGCGACTCGACCATGCCGGTGCTGATGATGTCACCGATGGTGCGGACGCGGACGACGAGTTCGCGGACCTGCTCGTTCGGCTTTGGCGGGAGGATGTCGTTCACCGGGAGCCACTGGCCGGCGCGGCGGACACAGTTGCGGCGGTGGCTGAAATAGATCGAGGGGACTTCGAGGTTTTCGCGGCGGATGTATTCCCAGACGTCCATCTCGGTCCAGTTCGAGAGGGGGAAGACGCGCATGTTTTCGCCGGGGTTGAGGCGGCCGTTGAAGAGATTCCAGATTTCGGGACGCTGGTTTTTCGGGTCCCACTGGCCGAAGCTGTCGCGGAAGCTGAAGAAGCGTTCCTTGGCGCGAGCCTTTTCCTCGTCGCGGCGGGCGCCGCCGATGCAGGCGTCGAAGCGGAATTCCTCGATGGCGGCGAGGAGCGTGGGGATTTGGAGTTTGTTGCGGCTGATCTCGCCGGGGGCGGGCGTGGCGATGCCGGAGGCGATGGCGTCCTCGACCTTGCGGACGATGAGTTTCGCGCCGAGCTGCGCGGCGCGGCGATCGCGGAATTCGTTGAGCTCGGGGAAATGGTGGCCGGTGTCGACGTTGAGCAGCGGCATGGGCAGCTCGGACGGACGGAAGGCTTTTTCGGCGAGGCGGAGCAGGCAGATCGAGTCTTTGCCACCGGAAAAGAGCAGTGCGGGGCGCTCAAATTCGCCGGCGACTTCGCGCATCACATGGATGGCTTCGGTCTCGAGATGCTGGAGGTGGTCGAGGTGGTAATTACTCACGGAACGGAGAAACGGAAAACGGAGAGAGGAGGAGTGGTGGAGGTGACGGAAAAACCCGACGGGACGTCGGGTTCCACCTCAGGCGGTGGCGGCGGCTTTGCCACCCCAGGCGGCGTGGAGGCCGCATTCGCGTTTTTCGTCGGCTTTGGCCGGATCGAAATAGTCCCACTCGTTGGGCAGGTTGTGCTGAGCCAGATAAGCTTCCATGTCGGCGTCGGAGAAGTGGAAGACGGGGCTCACTTTGAGAGAGTTGAAATTGGCGTCGTGGGAGACGATGTCGAGGCCGGCGCGGTTGGGGTTCTGGACCTTGCGGAGGGCGGTGATCCAGACGACGGGCGCGAGTTCGCGCATGCCGCGTTGGAACGGCTCGAGCTTCATGACGGCGCTGAATTTTTTGAGGCCTTCCTCATCCTCGGTCGTCGGGATGTCGCCGTGAATAGCGTCGCGATGAGCGGGCGTCATTTTCGGGAGGAAGGGTTTCAAGTTCAGCTTGAGCTGCGTGCGGAGCTGCTCGGCGTGCTTGTAGGTCGCCGGACGATTGTAGCCGTGATCGACCCAGAGGACGGGGATGTCGGGCTGAACCTGCGTGGCGAGATGAAGCACGACGGCCTCGTAAGGGCGGAAGTTGGTGGAAACGATCGCGCGGCCGGGCGCCTGGGCGATGGCCCAGCGGACGATGTCGAGCGGGGACTTGTCGCGCAGGTCGGCGTTGGCGGCGGCGATTTGGTCGGGAGAGAGCATGGCGGAGGACGGAAGGTCGGAGAACAGAAGACGGAGAACGGAGGACGGAGTTCTGAAGCCCGACGGGGAGGTCGGGCTCTAGCTCAGAGGGTCGGCCCAGGCGCGGTCGTGGCGGGAGCGGGAGTTTTCGCGGCAGCTTCGGCGGCGATTGCGGTGGCGGCAGCGATCTCGGGCCAGAGGACGCGGGCGGCGAAATCGCCGAAGCGTTCGTTGGCGGTGCGATCGCTCTTCCAACGCGTGAGGATGGGGCGGAGCTCGTTCTCGATGTCGGCGTCCTTGACCGTGTCTTTATAGATGCGGTTGAGGCGGGTGCCGGCTTCGTTGCCACCGAGCCAGATCTGGTAGCGGCCGGGGGCTTTGCCGACGAAGGCGATTTCCGCCATGTAAGGACGCGCGCAACCGTTGGGGCAGCCGGTGGAACGAATGATGATTTCTTCGCCGCCGAGGCCGATTTCGCCGCCGAGTTTCTCGATGCGATCGATGAGACCGGGGAGCATGCGTTCGGATTCGGCGAGGGCGAGGCCGCAGGTCGGGAGGGCCGGGCAGGCCATCGCGGCGGCGTGAAGGACGGACGCCTGGTTTTCGACCTTCACGCCATGGGCGGCGAGGACGGCGGTGATGCCGGCGCGGTCGGATTCGGGAACGTTCGCGATGATGACGTTTTGGTTCGCCGAGAGGCGGAATTCGACGTGCGGGAATTTTTGCGCGACTTCGCGAAAGGCGGCTTTTTGCGTGTGGCCGGGAACGTCCTTGATACGGCCGGTTTCGACGAAAACGGTGAGGAAGAGCGAGCCGTCGACGGCGCGATGCCAGCCGTAAAGGTCTCCGGTCGTGGTGAACTTGTAGGGGCGGGCAGGTTCGAACGTGAGGCCGGCGCGGCGGGCGATCTCGTCGCGGGTCCAATCGGCACCGCGTTCCTCGACGACGTATTTGAAGCGGGCGTGCTTGCGGTTCGTGCGATCGCCGAAATCGCGGAAGGTGGTGAGGACGGCCTTGGCGACGTCGATCACGCTTTCGGGTTTGATGAAGCCGATCACGTCGGCGAGGCGCGGGAAGGTTTGCGTGTTGCCGTGGCTGCGGCCCATGCCGCCGCCGATCGCAACGTTGTAACCGAGGACCTGGTCGTTTTCGACGATCGCGATGAAGCCGAGGTCGTTGGTGAACACGTCCATGTCGTTCACCGGGGGAACGACGAAGGAAATCTTGAATTTGCGGGGGAGGTAGGTCTGGCCGTAGATCGGATCGACGAAGTTTTTGTTTTCCGGGTCGTCGAGGTTGAGTTGGACGTTGTCGACCCAGATGGCGTGGTAGGCGCGGGTCTTCGGGGCGACGGCGTGGACGGTGTTGAGGGCGTCGGCGTAAACGGCTTCGCGGGCCTTTGTGACGGCGGGGGTGGGCGACGCGGTGATGTTGCGGTTGACGTCGCCGCACGCGGCGAGGGTGGAGAGGAGGCACTCGTTGATTTTCTTCACGAGCGGACCGAGGCCGGATTTCACGACGCCGTGGAATTGAATGCACTGGCGGGTGGTGACACGCAGGGTGTCATTGCCGTAGGCGGTCGCGAGATCGTCGAAGGTGAGCCACTGGTTCGAGGTCATGACGCCGCCGGGGATACGGCTGCGGATCATCATGATGTATTTTTTCCCCGCCTTGCGCAGATCGCGATCGTCCTGCTGGTAAATGCCGTGAAACTTGGTGAATTCCTTCTCGTCGTCCGAGAAGCGGTCGAGGGAGGCGTCGGCCAGGGTCGTCGCGATCGTGCTGGCGAGCGTCGGGTTGGCCTGCTTGATCGTCTCGTTGTGGGTAAGTGGCGCAGTGGTTGCTTCTGGCATAAAGGAAACGCGAGAGTTGACTAGTTTACTAAAGAAGTAAAATCAATTTTGAACACATGACGAGTTCCGCTGCCCAAGACGAAGACAGAACACGCCCCCGCGTCCGGTTGGTCGGTGCGGGCCCTGGGGCGCGAGACTTGATTACAGTGCGGGGGGCAAACGCCCTGGCGGAGGCGGAAGTGGTGCTATACGATGACCTTGCGAATGCGGAGCTGCTGACGTTGTGCCCGGCGGATGCGGAGAAAATCTACGTCGGAAAGCGGGCGGGGAGTCACAGCGTGAACCAAGGGGAACTGTGCACGCTCTTGGTGGCGAAGGCGCAGACCGGGAAGCGCGTGGTGCGGCTGAAGGGCGGCGATCCGATGTTTTTTGGGCGGACGGCGGAGGAATTGGAAGCGCTGGCGGTGGCGGGGATCGATTTCGAGATCGTGCCGGGGGTGACGGCGGCGTCGGCGTCGGGCGCGATGGCGGGGATTCCACTGACGCAGCGCGGTGTGACGTCGATGACGGTATTTGTCGCGGGCCATGCGTGCGCGGATCGCAACGGCGCGACGGTGGACTGGAAGGCGCTCGCGGCATTGAAGGCGACGCTGTGCATTTACATGGGGACGCGGCGGTTTTCAGAAATCGCGCGCGATCTGGTCGC
>JAEYYL010000198.1 GCA_023430825.1 Verrucomicrobiota bacterium
ATCGTGATCATCGCCTCCACGCCCGCGTCCTTCGCCCGCGCCAGCGTTTCCGCCAGCGCGCCGCGCCGCGCGAACGATTCCAGATGCGTGTGCGTGTCGATCAGCATTCGCTGAAGCTCCAACATCCAACCTCCAAGCTCCAGTGAAACTTCAAACGCTCAAAAGGTAGGGACCGACCTCCGGGCGGTCCACCCCGCGCGCCGCCGCATTGAAGCTTGGAATTTGAACCTTCCTTGGAGGTTGGAGCTTGGTCCTTGGAGCTTCCGCGCGTCCCGCGCGGCCTATTCATACCGCAGCGCCTCGATCGGATCGAGCCGCGCCGCCTTCCACGCCGGATAAAAACCGAAGCCCACCCCGATCGCCGAACACACCACCAATCCGGTGATCGCCCAAGCCCACGGAAACACCGCCACCGCACTCAACATCGTCGCCACGACGTTTCCGCCGATGATCCCCACTGCGATCCCGGCCGCGCCGCCCACCAGCGAAAGCATCACCGCCTCGATCAGGAATTGCGTGAGAATATTGCGCTGCTTCGCACCGATGCTCTTCCGAATCCCGATCTCCTTCGTGCGCTCCGTCACGCTCACCAGCATGATGTTCATCACGCCGACACCCGACGCCAGCAGCGCGATCGCGCTGATCACGAACGCACCCACCGCCACGACGCTCGCCACCTTGTTGAACGACTCGATCAACGATTCGTTGGAAAACACCTCGAAATCGTTCGGGTCTTCCGGATCGAGCTGGCGCACCAGCCGCATCATCCCCATCGCGAGTTCCTGCGTCGCCGGCAGCTCCTCCTGATTGCGCGCCTGCACGTTGATCCCGATCGAGCGGTGCGCGCGTCCATACGTCTCGAGATACTGCGTGATCGGAATCATCGCAAAATTATCCTGGCTCTGCCCGAACGCCGACCCTTTCGACGCCAGCACGCCGACGACCGTGTAGGTCTGCCCATCGATCCGCACGCGCTTCCCGAGGGGATCTTCGTTCACGAAAAGCTTTCGCACGATATCGACGCCGAGCACGACCACCGAACGCCCGAACTCCACATCGTCCGGCCCGAGGTTCCGCCCCTGACCGATCTCGAAATTTCGCGACGCCACAAAATTCTCGTCGGTGCCGACGAATCCCGTGTTCGGATTCGTCCGCTGGTCGCCATAGCTCACTCGCCGCCCGCCGCGCCACAAGGTCATGCTCACGTCGGCCGTGTCGCGAATCATCTCCTTGAACCGCTTCGCCTGGTCATAGGTGATGTCGCGGCGGTTCGCGAAACGCTGCCGCGGATCGCTGAAGTTGATCGCGGGAAATTTCGAGAACTGAAAACTGTTCGCCCCGAGCACATTCAAGCCCGTCTCGATGTTCGTCCGCAGCCCCGTGATCACCGTCATCACTCCGATCACGGAAAACACGCCGACGGCGATGCCGAGCATCGTGAGGCCGGAGCGCAGCTTGTTGGCCGCGAGCGAAGAGAGCGCGAGACGCAGGGTTTCGAGGAGGTTCATTCGTAACGCAGCGCCACCACCGGATCGAGTTTGCTCGCCGCCCAGGCCGGCGCGAGCCCGCTGAAAATGCCCGTCAGCACCGAAATCACCAGACCAGTCGCCACCAACCCCGCGGAGAACACCAGCGGAAACGCCGGCGCGATCGCCCCCACCGCCAGCGACATGCCGCCCGCCACCGCCAGCCCCACGATGCCGCCGACGAAACAGATCGCCACCGCCTCGATCAAAAACTGCAGCCGGATCGTGCTCGCCCGCGCCCCGAGCGCCTTCCGCGTGCCGATCTCCTTCGTGCGCTCCTTCACCGAGACATACGTGATGTTCATGATCCCGATCGCGCCGACGAACAGCGCCAGCCCCGTGATGAACAGCCCCGCGAGCGCGATGCCGTTGCGAATCGGATCGAGCTGCTCGCGAATCGTGCCCTGCTCGTTGATCTCGAAATCGTCGCGCTTCTCCGGCCCGAGCTGCCGCAGCCGCCGCATCAACCCGCGCAACTCATCGCGCGCCTCCGCCATCCGCGCGGTGTCCACCTGCACCCGCGTTTCGCCTTCGTCCCGGATTTTGAAATAGCGCCGATACGTGTTGATCGGCATGCCGACCATCGAGTCCCAACTGAACAATCCAAGAAAACTGCCCTGGCGCGAGGGCACGCCGACCACGCGGAAATTCGCCCCGCGCAGCCGCACGGTTTTTCCCACCGCCGATTCACCCGGGAACAAGGCATCCGCGACATCGAAGCCGACGATCATCACGTTCGCGCCCGATTGCGCCTCGAACTCACTGAAGAAACGCCCCTCCGCCATCTCCGAACGCGTGATGCGCGCGTAGTCGGTCGAGGTCCCCATCGTGAAGATGTTGTTCACCCGATACTCGCCGCGAACGATCGCGTTCTGCCGGCCTGCAAACGGGATCGCCAGCTTCAGCGCCGAGCCGGGATTCGCCGCGATCCACTCGTTCACCTTCTCCGCATACTCGTGGGTGATCGGACGGCGGTTGCGATAATTCCACCAGTCCTGCGTGTCGCGCCACGGCCACTTCGTCACATAAAGCAAATCGTCGCCGAACCCGGAGAAACTCTTCTCCACCCCCGCGTCGATGCCGTTGATCGCCGTGCCCATCAGCGTCACCGCCACGATGCCGATCACCACGCCGAGCGCCGTGAGCGACGAACGCATCTTGTTCGCGCGGATCTGCGCGAATGCGATCCGCAACGACTCGTTGAACTCGTAATAAAACCGGCGCATCGCGGAAAAACTCAGGTGGCCGGGCCGTCGCTCTCGATCAACCCGTCGCGCAACCGCACGATGCGCCGCGCATGCCGCGCGATGTCCTCCTCGTGCGTGACGACGATGATCGTGTTGCCCTGTTCGTAAAGCTGCTCGAACAGCGCCATGATCTCGACGCCCGTTTTCGAATCGAGATTACCCGTCGGCTCGTCCGCGAGGATGATCGACGGCCGCGTCACCAGCGCCCGCGCAATCGCCACGCGCTGCCGCTGGCCGCCCGACAGCTCGTTCGGCCGGTGATGCATGCGCTCCGACAACCCCACGTTGTCCAACGCCTGCTGCGCGCGCTCGATCCGCTCGTGCTTGCGCAGGCCGGCGTAGATCAGCGGCAGCTCGACATTGTGCAGCGCATTCGAGCGCGGCAGCAGGTTGAACGTCTGGAACACGAAGCCGATCTCGCGATTGCGGATGTCGGCCAGCTCGTCGTCGTCCATGTGCGCGACGTTCTTCCCGTTGAAATCGTAGCGGCCCGCCGTCGGCGTATCGAGGCAGCCGAGCATGTTCATCAACGTCGATTTGCCGGAGCCCGACGGCCCCATGATCGCCAGATACTCGTTGCGGCGGATGTTCAACGACACGCCGCGCAGCGCGTGGATCGTCTCGGAGCCCATCTTGTAGAGCTTCGTCACGCCCTCGATCTCGATGACGAGCGCGCCGGGCGGGCGCACGGTGCGCGCTTCGTGGGCGGGTGCAGGTGAAGGTGTCATGTCGGTGCGCGATGCCCGCGATTCGCCGTCGCGCAACACGCGCCGGCGCCGGGGCCTCGCCGGAGGTTCAGGTTTTCTTGGCGTCCTTGTCCTTCGCGTCGCCCTTCGGCTTGTCCACGCGGATCTTCGCGTCGTCCTTGAGCGTGCGCGTGATCGCACTGAACGGCCCGCTGACCACTTCGTCGCCTTCCTTCAAGCCGGACTTGATCTCCATGTGCGTCGTGTCGCCGATGCCCGTCTCGACCGGCGTCAGCTTCACCGTGTCGCCGTGGCGCACGAACACCACGCGGTGCAACGCCTCGCGGTCCGCCCGCTCGCGCTCGCGCTGCTGCTTCTCGTTCACCGCGTCCGCGGCGCCCTCGCCCTTCGTCTCGCGCGCCTTCTTGTCGCGATCCGCGCCGAGTTCCTCGAGCGTCTTGTTGCCTTCGCGGCTGCGCACCGTGACCGACTGGATCGGCACCGCCACCACGTTCTCGACCGTCTGCGTCTCGATGTCGACGCTCGCGCTCATGCCCGGCCGCACCGCCACGTCCTTTTCCAGGATGCGGATCTTCACCTGAAAATTCGTCACCTCTTCCTGCGTGTTCAATCCCTGCGTCTTCGCCGCCGCCGCGATCTCCTTCACCGTGCCGGTGAATTTGCGGTTTGGATACGCGTCGACCGAGATGCGCGCCTTGTCGCCCACCTTCACGTTCACGACGTCGTTCTCGTTCACGTTCACGCGCACTTCCATGTTGTTGAGATCCGCGACCCGCATGATCTCCGTGCCGGCAAAACTGCCGGTCGCGACGACGCGCTCGCCGATCTCGCTCGTCAACGAGCTGATCGTGCCGTCCGCCGGCGAATAAATCGTCGTCTTCGAGAGCAGCTCGATCGACTGGTTGAGCAGGCCTTCCGTGCGCCGGATCTGCGCGAGCGCATTGTCGTAGTTCGCCTGCGCGACCTCCAGCGACGTCTTCGCCGCCGTGAAATCCGAATCCGAGATGAGCTGCGTCTGGAAAAGCCCTTCGCTGCGCTTGAAATCTTCCTCCGCCTTGAAGAGCTGCGCCTTGCTCTGCACCGCCGTCGCCTTCGCCGCCGTGAGATTCGCCTCCTGCTGCTCGACCTGGTAGCGATAGTTGTCGGGTTTGATCTTCACGAGCAGGTCGCCCTTCTTCACCTCCGCGCCTTCGCGCAGCGGCAGCTCGATGATTTCGCCCGAGACTTCCGGCGAAATCTTGACCTCCAGCTCCGGCTGGATCTTGCCGGTCGCGTTGACGAGCTGCGTGATCGTTTTGATCACCGCCTTCTCGAGAGTCACCTGTGTGCCTTGCTGGCTGCGCTGCGCCTTCATCCGGGCGCCAATCGCGAGCGCGATCACCAGGACGATGCCGCCGAGGATGAACCACTTGAGCTTGGACTTTTTCTTTTTCGCGCCGGCGGGTTGGGAAGCGGATGCCGTATTCATGGATCAGGAGGTGTAAGAGGAGGAGGCTCGGGAAACATCGCCGCCATGGCAAGCGGCTCGCATCTCGTCCGGCAAAAACAGGTGTGGAGGGGCCCACAACGACCCCTCCACACCACACGACTGATCACAACGAACGAGAGTAGAAATGCTGATCGCCCCGATAAAAGGAAACGCCGCAGCGACGAACTCCACGCCGCATGCGACCAAACCGCGATGGGTGTCGCTCGACGACGAGGGAAAAAAGACCGGCGCTGGCATGCAGCGACAACACGACGCCCACCGCAAAGTTACACGCCATTTTGATGAACGGGCCCCCCGGCGGATGGACGGGCCGCCCGATCGCGGCGTCCGTCTTGCCACCGTTCCGCCCCCGCACACACTCGCGCCCATGCAAAAACATCCCTCCGCGACGCCTGTCGCGCGCACGTTGACCCTCGCCGCTGCCACCCTCTGCCTCGCCGGGGCGCTTCACGCCGCCGCGGCGCCCACCACCGGCGAAAACCCCTTCCTCGCCGAGAGCACACTGCCCTACCAACTGCCGCCGTTCGACAAGATCACGAACGCCCACTACGCCCCCGCCTTCGAACGCGGCATGGCCGAACAGGTGAAAGAAGTGCAGGCCATCGCGCAAAACCCCGACAAGCCCACCTTCGCCAACACCATCGTCCCCCTCGAGCGCTCCGGCCAGCTGCTCCTCCGCGTCAACACCGTCTTCTCTGCCCTCGGCTCCGCCCACACCAACGACACCATCCAGGAGATCGAGGCCGCGATGGCCCCGAAACTCGCCGCGCACAACGACTCCATTCTCCTCGACAGCAAACTCTTCGCCCGGATCTCCGCGCTCCACGACCAGCGCGAATCGCTCGATCTCGATCCCGAATCCAAACGCGTCCTCGAGCGCTACTATAAAGACTTCGTCCGCGCCGGCGCGAAACTCTCCGATGCCGACAAGACCAAGCTGAAGGCCCTCAACGCCGAGGTCGCCATGCTCGAAACCAACTTCGCGCAAAACGTCCTCAAGGCCAAGAACGCCGCGTCCCTCGTCTTCGACAACCGCGCCGATCTCGCCGGCCTCTCCGACAACGAAATTTCCGCCGCGGCCGACGCCGCCAAGGAAGACGGCCAGCCCGGCAAATACGTCATCCGCCTCCTCAACACCACCGGCCAGCCTGCCCTCGCCTCGCTGACCAACCGCGCCGTGCGCGAACGTCTCATGGACGCCTCGCTCGCCCGCGGCAGCACCGGCGGCGAGTTCGACAACCGCACGCTTATCACGCGCCTCGCCCAGCTCCGCGCCCAGCGCGCCGCGCTCCTCGGCTTCCCCAACTACGCCGCCTACCAGCTCTCCGAACAAACCGCCGGCGATGTCGCCACCGTCAACCAACTCCTCGCCGACCTCGCCGCACCCGCCGTCGCCAACGCCCGCCAGGAAGCCGCCGACATGCAGGAAATCATCGATCGCGAAAAGGGCGGCTTCACCCTCGCGGCGCACGACTGGTATCTCTACTCCGAAAAAGTCCGCCAGGCCCGCTACGCCTTCGACGAGAACCAGCTCAAACCGTATTTCGAACTCGATCACGTCCTCGTCGACGGCATCTTTTTCGCCACCACCCGCCTCTTCGGCATCACGTTCAAGGAACGTCGCGATCTCCCCGTGTATCAGGAAGACGTCCGCGTGTTCGAAGTCTTCGATGCCGACGGCTCGCCCCTCGCGCTCTTCCTCTTCGATCCCTACGCCCGCCCCTCGAAACGCGGCGGCGCCTGGATGAACGAATACGTTTCCCAGTCCGGCCTCTTCAACCGCAAGGCCGTCGTCGCCAATCACCTCAACATCCCGAAGCCGCCCGCCAGCGAACCCACTCTGCTCACGTTCGACGAGGTCACCACCGCCTTCCACGAGTTCGGCCACGCCCTGCACGGCATCTTCTCCAACGTTCACTACCCGCGCTTCAGCGGCACCAACGTCCCGCGCGACTTCGTCGAGTTTCCCTCGCAGGTTTACGAGATGTGGGCCACCTGGCCCGACGTCCTCGCGAACTACGCGAAACATTACCAGACCGGCGCACCCATGCCCGCCGAACTCCTCGCCAAGGTCCTCGACGCCCGCAAATTCAACCAGGGCCACAAGACCACCGAATACCTCGCCGCCGCGCTGCTCGACCAATCGTGGCATCAGCTCAAGCCCGACGCCGTCCCCTCCGCCGACAACGCGCTCGCCTTCGAAGCCGCCGCACTGAAAAAGGCCGGCGTCGACTTCGCGCCCGTGCCGCCCCGCTACCGCAGCACGTATTTCTCGCACATCTTCTCGAGCGACAGCTACTCCGCCGGCTACTACTCCTATATCTGGAGCGAAGTCCTCGACGCCGATACCGTGCAATGGTTCGAAAACAACGGCGGCCTGAAACGCGAGAACGGCGACCGCTTCCGCCAGCTCCTCCTCTCGCGCGGCGGCGCCGACGAGGCGATGAACCTCTTCCGCAACTTCATCGGCCGCGACCCCGACGTGAAACCGCTCCTCGAACGCCGCGGCCTCAACTAAACTTTTATCTAGGGCGGGGTCTCCCGACCCCGCCTATTTCGCTGCACGCCTGCCTTGCCCGCCGCCCCCGCGCTCCGCCCGTAGCGCGGTCAACCTGACCGCGTTCCCCACCCCGCCGCACCTCGCGCTCCACCATCACCCCATGAAACTAGGACGCACCCTGCTCGGCTTCGGCGACAGCATCGTCGACCGCGTGCTCTGCGTGGTCGGCGCGATCGCATTCTCCCAGGCGCCCGAGTTCATGCAGCAATACCTGCAACGTCTCGGCGGCCACCTCGACGAAGCCCGCCGCCAGCTCGAACAGTTCCGCGCCGTCGCCGCCCAATCCGGGCTCACCCTCGATCGCCTCATCGCGCAAACCTCCGCCAACCACGATGCCGCCGTCGCCAAACTCGGCGGCGTCATGAGCGGCGCCGTCACCCGCGTCGAATCGCTCGAAACCGCCCAGCACGCGATCCAGCACGCCTCGCTCTGGACGCGCCCCTTCGTCTTCCTCCGCCACGTCGACGCGAGCATCGCGGAGGCCACCTGGAGCATCTATAAGCCCGCCGTCCCAACCACCCTCGAGGGCCTGATCTACGCCGCGCTCGGCCTTTTCCTCCTCCTCGGTTTGTATCAGGCAATCAAATACCCGATCGCCCAGGCCGCCCGCCTCCGCCGCGAGACCCTCGCCCAGCCCATCCCGTAGCAGCAGGCCCCCGCGGCTGCCTGCCCGCCCCCGGCATCTGCCGCGACTCTGCGCGTGAGCGCCGGGTTTCGTCGTAGCTCTGCGCGTGAGCGCAGGGATCGTCGTAGCTCTGCGCGTGAGCGCACGGATCTCGCTTGATATTTAACCTCCCCTGCAGCCCTGGTCGCCTTCGGCGCCGCCAAAGGCGGGTAAACTTGGAGGTTGGAGCGCGGAGCTTCCGCGCGTCCCGCGCGGCTACACCGTCTCGTTCCCCACCCGCACCGTCACGTTCACCGCGCGCAGCTTTCCATCGCCGCCTCGCATCAACGTCGCCGTGACTTTGTCACCGATCACGATCTCCGAAAGCTTGATCAACGCCCCCGCTCGCACGATCGCCGTATCTTCCGTTACCTGCACGGTGCGCAACTCCGTCCCGCGCGACAGAATCGTGAAACTCGTCTCCGTCCGCGAAACCACCTGCCCCACCACCATGAAGTCGGTGCTCGTCACCGCCTGCACCCTCGCGACCCGCGGCTCCGGGACCGGCCTCAACCCGTCCACCGCGAACGCCGCCCCACCCGACGCCAACAACGCGCCGACCGCCCACAGGCTTTTCATGTGTTTCGTGATCGTCATGGGATCGTCGCGTTCGCGGTCCAAAATCGAACCGCCGCGCGACTTCCCATGGTCGTCGCAGGCCTCCTTTTGTTCCCGCTCGCCAAACTCGACTCCACCCGCCGCTCGCGCACGTTCGTGCCCGCATGGCCTGGCGTTACCTGCTCCTGCTCCTCGGCGTGTTCGGCTGCTCGACCTCGGTCATCCTGATCAAGTCGAGCCAAACTCATCCGGTCGTGCTCGTTGCCGCACGCCTGCTCATCGCCACCGCGCTCCTCTCGCCGATTTTCCTCCTCGACTGGCGAAAGCACCGCACCGCATTCACCCGCGAGCATCTGCGCCGCACCACGCTGCCCGCCCTCGTGCTCGCGTTGCACTTCATCTCATGGACTTACGCCGCTCGCCTCACCCTGGCCGCGCAGGCGACGCTCATCGTCAACCTCGTGCCCATCGCGATGCCGTTTTTCCTCCATTCGCTCGTCGGGGAAAAGATCAACCGCACTGAAATCATCGGCACCCTCATCGCCATCGCCGGCATGACCCTCCTCACCGCCGGCGACGCCTTCGCGGGCACCGGCAACCTCTTCGGTAATCTTCTCTGTTTCGGCTCGATGCTCGCCTTCGCCTGGTATCTCGCCCTCGGTCGGCGCAACCGCGATTTCCCCTCGCTCTGGCTCTACGTCATTCCCGTTTACCTCCAGGCCGGCGCGATCTGCCTCGCCGTGTCGATCCCGTGGCTCGACACCTTCGCGCTCGGCTCGACGCGCGAATGGTCGCTGCTCGTCGGCCTCGCCGTCCTTCCCACCATCTTCGGCCACTCGCTGTTGAACCTCTCCCTGCGCCACCTGCGCGGCCAGATCGTCAGCCTCTGCAACGTCAGCCAGTTCGTCTTCGCCGGCCTCATGGCGTTTTTCCTGTTCAACGAACACCCCGCCGCGCTGTTCTATCTCTCCAGCGCGATCGTCGTGGCCGGCATCGCCCTCGTCGTCTTCGCCACGCCCTCCACGCCACCGCGCATGCGTTGAGCGCGGTTGGCCCTTCTTTCATTGCGAGCAGGAGTCCCGCTCTGCGGGACGACGAAGCACCCATCTGGATGCCACGGCGCGTTTCGCGAACACCGCTTCCCCCACTTCCCCCGCCAACGCTCAACCCCGGAGCTCACATCGCTCGCGTCAAACCGTTTGCCACGCCACTCCGCTTCGTCGAAACACCTCGCATGCGCCCACGCGTAACCTCCGCCCTGCTCAGCCTTGCCGCCTGCGCCGCGCTGTTCGCTTCCGTCGCCCGCGCCGCCCACGGCTTCGACGGCGTATGGACCGGGAAAATCGCCGCACCGCACGGCGACACCGATTTCGGCCTCGCGTTCACCGGCACCCACGAAGGCACCGTCGTCAGCGTGCACTTTCCGGAGATGTTTCTTCACAGCGCCAATTTCGGCCCGGCCTCGATCGACGGCGCCACGTTCACCCTCGCGCCGCTCGACCTCTCCCTCGTGCGCGAGGGTGACACCCTCTCCGGCACCTTCGCGCCCGCGAAACTCCCCGTCACGCTCCGCCGCGGCGGCACGTTCGCCGACGAAGTCCCGCCGCCTTCCTTCCCCGCCGCGCCCACCCCCGCGTGGTCGCTCGACCTCGGCGCCCCCGCCTGGGCCTCGCCCGCCACACGCGACGGCGTCATCTACGCCGCGGCCACCGATGGGACGCTCCACGCCGTCCGCGCCGCCGACGGCACCGCGCTTTGGACCTGGCGCGGACCGCACCCGCTCTATGGCGAACCGCTCGTCACCGACGACCGGGTGTATCTGATCGACGAATACAGCGAACTCGTCTGCGTCGCGCGTCTCGACGGCAAGCTCGTGTGGCGCACACCCCTTCTCGCGGCCGTCGTCGGCACTTCTCCTCCGCCGAAAAATCCTACCTTCAACCACCGCGCCGCCTCGCCCGTCATTGATGCGAAAGGCGCGACGCTCTACGTCGGCACACCCGACGGCGGCCTTCACGCCATCCGTGCCAGCAACGGCAAACCGCTTTGGCGCCACGATGCCCGCGCCCCGATTCACGCCCCGCTCGCCTGGCTCGGCACCGAGCTCGTCGCCGCCTGCTTCGACGGCAGCCTCTTCGTCCTCAACCC
The DNA here is from genome assembly GCA_023430825.1 of Verrucomicrobiota bacterium. GTDB lineage: Bacteria > Verrucomicrobiota > Verrucomicrobiia > Opitutales > Opitutaceae > Opitutus. Next base: position 10,900 of record JAEYYL010000198.1, read on the forward strand.
TCGCACGCGCCGCGAATCCGCCCGCACCCGACTCGGCGGCCCGCTCGCGTCGGCCCCCGCTGTCGCCGGCGATCGCATCGTCGTCGGCGCGCGCGATTATCAACTCCATGCCCTCGCCGCGCCAAAACTCACGCCAGCGTGGCGGATCTCCTTTTGGTTTTCGTGGGTCGAATCCACGCCGCGTCTCGCGGACGGCGTGCTCTACGTCGGAGGCTCCGATTATCGCCGCGTCAGCGCGATCGATCCCGCCACCGGCCGACGCCTCTGGGCCACCGACGTGCGCGGCCTTTCGTGGGGCTCGCCCCTCGTCACGCCCGACACAGTTTATGCCGGCACCGCCGGACAGAATCTCAGCGGCACCGTGATCCAGCACACGGGCGGCGTCGTCGCGCTCGACCGCCCCACTGGCGCCCCGCGCTGGCGCTACGAATCCCCTCTCGCGCCCAACGCTGCTTTCACCGGCGTCACCGGCTCGCTCGTTCACGTCGACGGAAAAATCATCGCCGCCCAAGTCGACGGCACCCTGATCGCCTTTCCCACAAAACCGTAGCGGCCCTCCCTCCGCGCGTTCCAGCCTTCGTCGGCGCCCCAGTCCCCTCGCATCGGAATTTTACCGATAGTTCGGCCGGGACTTTTTTCTCGCGCTCGCAAATCCCGCACACCGCGAGGTGGTGCAGCAAAAGGTAGAACCCGACGTCCTCGTCGGGCTTCACCGCCTGCTGCACGATTCCCGCTCGGGACTGTTTGGGCATTCTATCATTGCGGGAGTCCCGCTCTGCGGGACGACGAAGCAATCCAGCTGGATCGCCACGGCGCGCTTCGCGCACCTCGCGATGACAGTCTATTCCCAAACACTCCCTAAACCTTGTCAGGTAGGGCGATCTCCGACCGGCCCTTTACGCCTCGCAGCGCCGCCCGCTCCCCTCGTCAGGCGGCGCTTCATCTCGCCGCGCCCGTCCTTCGCCGCGCCTCGCACCGACCGCTTTGGAACTTCGCCACGCCCCGGCTGACGCTCTGACGAATCCCTCCGCCGCCCGCTCCCGCTCTCTCCCGCTGACTTTCGTTTTCCCTTTCTCATGAACCAACGCTTCCTCGCCGCTGCCTTTCTCCTTGCGCTTCTCCCTTTCGCCGCCGCCGCGCAAACCGCCGGCGTCGTTGAAACCAAGCCCTCCGTGCTCAAGCTCGGCACAGGTTTCAACTACAGCACCGGCGACTACGGGTTCACCCAGGAGACCGAACTGTGGTCGGTCCCGCTCAACCTTTCCTACGACGTCGACCGTTGGACGTTCAAAGCCGCCTTCTCCTATCTCATCATCGAAGGCCCCGCCAACGTCGCCACCGGCACCACGCCCGGCGCCGGTCCGGCCCGCCCGACCTCCGCGATCGAGCACGGCCTCGGCGATACCTCCGTTTCCGCGACGTTTCACGCGAACCCGGTGCCCGGCGAACTCAACGTCGATTTCACCGCCCGCGTGAAACTTCCGACCGCTGACGACGGCAAGGGCCTGGGCACCGGCGAAACCGATTACTACCTTCAAACCGACCTCAGCCGCACCTTCGGCAAAGTGACGACTTTCGCGACGCTCGGCTACCGCTTCATGGGCAGCAACGCCACCTCGCCGCTCAAGGACGGACCGATGGCGACCGCGGGCGCCGCGTTTCCGATCGCGGACAAAACCGTCGTCGGCGCGGCCTACGACTGGCAGAGCCGCATCGTTTCCGGCGCGGATCACGGCAGCAACCTACTCGCCTTCATCGCCACCAATCCCAACCCAACCTGGAGCCTCCTCGCCTACGGCATCGCCGGCCTGAACGACGCCAGCCCCGACTTCGGCATCGGCGGCCTCGCGACGTATAAATTTTAAGCCGGCAGGGCCCGGCCTGCGCGGGCGTAAAAAGTTCAGGCGGGGACCGCAGCCACACCCTTGCCGCACGTCACTCCTTCGAAGCCGCGTCCAATCGCGTCAGGATATCTCGCGCCAACTCCTTCGCCGGAGGGCGGCTGAGCGGCGAAGCGCCGATGAGTTCAGCCAGCGAACGCGCCTGCTTCGCATGCCCCGCGCGCCAGCGAGCGGTCGCCAGTGCCGCCAGAGCCATGTCCGTCTTGGCGTTTCCATCCAGCCGCCGACAGATCGCGGCGATGACTTCGAGGTTTCTCTGTTCGACCGACGGCGCCAGCGCTTCCGCCCACGCGAGGGACTCGTTCGCTTCCACATAAAGCGGCTCCAGTTCGATCGCCTGGCCGCACCAGAGTCGAATGTCGTTCACCTCCTCGCCCAGCCGCGCATCCGCGCTCAGGACAGGGGCCGCGCTTCGCATCGTCAGGACCGCGGCACGACCGTAAACCCGCGGATTCGTCGATCCGCCCTCGATCAACACCTTCAACTGCTCCAACTCCTCGTCGTTGCGTTGGCGGGCCTCGCAGGCATCGGCCAGCAACTCGCGCAACGACTCCGTCTGCAGCCCTCTTTTCAGCAGTGAATCGAGCGCTTCGTCGCTTTCCTTGCGTTGCTGGTTCATGATCTGCGCCAGCACGAACAATTCCCGCATCTCGCGCGCCCCGACCCGCGCGTCCACGATTTCGAACTGCAGCGCCGCCGGGGGAAACTTGATCGTGGCGGTCGAATATTTTCCCCCGTTCAGCAGGTCCTCAATCAGCTTCTGCCAGGCCTTGAAATCGTGCCCGAAGATTTCCTGGAACGCCGCTTCCGTCGGTTCGTTCCCCGCATCGAGATACGCCGCCCACTGCAACATCCGCAGGGTCATCGACTGATCCGTATGCGTCAGAATGTGGTGCGCGAACACCCCGCACTGCCCCTCATACCGCATGAGGTCGTCCGTATCCTTCACGAACTCCGGCGACTTGGAATGGATCTGGAAAAACCGCTCCCACTCCATCCACCCGCGCGTCCGGATCCAATACGCGTCGCCCCCCTGCCTCCCGAGCGTGAGCGTGTCGCCTTTGAAAACCACCGTGCGGAAAAACTTCGACAGCCCGCGAAGGAACCACAAGGGCCCGTCGACATTCATGCTCTTCGCCCCGCGTATCGAAAGCATCGACCACATGGGCTCCAGATCACCCCGCGACCAATCGTATTCCACCAGCAGCACATCCCGCACTCCCCCCACCAACGAGGTCGCCACCTCCCATTCGACACTGCCGACACTGTTGATCTTCCGCCAATCCGAGCGCGCTTCGGGCAGCACGACGATTGTCGGCGGCAACTTCGCGTTTCGTCGCTTTAAAGAAAACGCCGTCGCCTGATGCATCATCTCCATCTGCCGCACCAGCTTCGTCGCTACCTTTGCGCTCGCATCCGTGTAGATCACGAAATGCGGCGAACTGACCTTTCGCCAATGGCTGAACTCCATGCTCTCGGCCTTCACCTCGAAGGGCGACAAGGTCACCGTCGCGCCCACCGTTTCCGGCGTCTTCGATTTCTTGCCGGGATTCTTCGCTCCGAAGGTGAACGTCGTCAGGGAAGCGCTCAGCCCGACAAGGACAACGCCACGAAGGACACGGAAGAGGAAACAGCGGATCATGAAGGAAAACAAAAACGTGGCGGGGTTGCGCAAGGCGCCGGCTACAAATCGTCGGGCAACGCGAGCGACGGCGTCTTGAGGCCGGGCGTGGACGGCGGCGGCGCGAGGACCTCTGCTGCTTCTTCCGCCACATCTCCGCCGCCCGCCGCGTGCGGGAAATCCCTCGCCATCTTGGCGTGGAGCGCCGACAGCGCCTCCGCTTCGCCTGGCGACAACGCAAGCGTTCCCAGATGTTCCAGCATCGGCCCCGCCGTTTCGGGGTTGCCGGCCCGCAGCATCAAAAACGACAGCGCGATCAGCGACCGCTTTTTCTCCCGCATCGTCGGAAGCTGCGCAATCACGCGCTTGACGTTCTCCACCGCCGGCTCCGCGGCAAACGCCTCCACCCAGGCCAGCATCTCGTAGGCCGCCGCTTGATGCGGCTCCAACTCGATGCTGCGCAGCAGTCGGGCACGCATCCGGGCCGCCCGCGCCGCCGGCAGCTGAAACGTCTCGTCGAATTTCTCGAACCAGCGCCGGCCCTCCATCAGCGCCAGTTCGCGAATCACCGCCGCGTTCGTCGATCCCACCGCCAGCGCCTGTTCCCACTTCTCGACCGCCCCCGCTTCGTCCTGCTCCAAATAGGCATCCGTCCCGAGCACTTCCAGCGGCCTCGCGTCCTGGGGGCGTTTCTCCAGCGCTTCAAGCAGGAGCAGTTTCGCGTGCGCGTTTCGCTCCACGCGAAACGACAGCTCCGCGAGACGCACCACGAGTTCGTCGATCGGAACCGCCCGCATCGCATAGCTCGACGCCGGCGCGAGGTCGGGCATCGGATGCGCCCCCGCCCGAAAGCGGCCGGTGCGAATATACCCGGACAGCCGCCGCTGCATCTCGCGATAATCGAAACCAAAGCTCGCCACGAAATGCTGCCGCAAATCCACCGCTGCCGCCTTCTCGCGGTTGCCCGCCACCTGGATAAAGCGATCCACCGCTTGCTTCGGAATCCTCGATTCCCCGAAATACCAGTAATGCAGCAACGCCCACGATTGCGCGTAAAACACCCCCGTGTGCGCCTCGTCGGCATACGCTTTCGATGCCTGATCCGCCGCGAAAAGCTGTTCGAGGGGCAGCAACGTCTGCTGCTGGAGGAAAAGCGCCCGATCCGCCATCGGGGTGCCGATCAGCACGCGGTTCCGCTCCACCTTCATGCCGGCCAGCACTTCCGCCGTGCCTTCGTTGAACCATAGCGGCGGATCGTATTCCGCGATCCGGAACAGATGATGCACGTATTCGTGAAACACCGTCTGTTGCGCCAAACCGGAATCGCCCGCCGGCGCCATCGAGATCACGGCCCGGTCCGGCCTGAAAAGGTGAAACCCCGCCAGCGCGTCGTTTTTCCGCAGCGAATCGGGCGCATACGCCTGAAACTCGGCCTTCGTTCGAAAATAATAAACCGTCACATCCACCCGCAGCCGCTCCTGCAGGTTCAACCGCTCGAGAAAAATCGCCCGCACCAGTTCCAGGTTGCGCAACAACTCGCGCGAGGACTTCTCGTCGTTCCGCGAATACAACTCGAAGTGCGGCGAGGTGAAATACCGCCACTTCCCATCGACCGCCGGCAGCTCCGCCACTAACGCCGCCGGCATGACCAGGCTCGCGATCGCCCACACCGCACCCGCACGACAGACGCGCAGGACCATCGCGCTCGTTTCAAACAAGCGCCAAAGCCTCCACATGACGAACCCCACTCCGCGCCGGATCGAAGAAAACCGCATAAGTAAAAACGCTGCTACCTCTCCCAGCGAAATAGAGCGCACTCATCGAATTCCCGGCCGGTCTCCGCTCAACACAAAAGCAAGAAAATCACAAAACCCAGATCGCCAGCTCGTCTTCCTCGCGTCCGCTGCGGCCGTGGGGCTGCCGTCGCTGACTTCGTGTGTCGCGCCGCGGGCTCGCATGCGGCGTCCTCCGCTCCGCCCACGCGGCTCCATGTGGGAGGGATTGTCCGCCTCGACAGCGCACTCCCTCACGCCCTGATCGTCCGCGCGCGCCGACGCTTCACGACGACGGCGAGCCCGAGTGCCAACGCTCCCGCGAACGCCGCCACCGTCGCCGGTTCCGGAATCGCCGTCAGCGTCAACGTGAGCGCGCCGGTCTCGTGGTCGAAAAAAGCCGTGTAACCATCGACGTCGAAGCGCACGTCGCTGAAAAACGTGCCGTCCGCGAAACTCGCCGCATGGATGAGCGAAAACGACTCGTCCGCCAGCGGCCGATAATCGTCGAGAAACGAAATCCACAACTCGCCGCCGTAGCTCAGCGCGCCCTCCACCACGAGCTGATCGAACTCCGCGCCCGAGGCGATTTGGAGGTGCAGCCGCGCCGTGCTTTCCA
>JAEYYL010000204.1 GCA_023430825.1 Verrucomicrobiota bacterium
GGTGTTGGGCCGGTGACGATACTGGCGAGGGTCAGTGCGATGGCGGCGGCGACCGGAAGGAAGGAGGGGAGGGGTTTCACTGGGGGAAGGGGTTCAACGGCGCGACGGTCTATAACGTCCGGTAGGGGGTGCGCTCGGGGCGCCACGTGGCGCGGCGAGCACGCCACCTACCGGAAATCGAATGGCAGGGTGGGGCTGATCACGAGGGAACTGAAATATGCAGGCTACGCGGTGCGCTCGAGCGCCTTGGACCAGGCGCCGAGCAGTTCTTCGCGGCAGCGAATGACGTCCGGCCAGACCGGCGGGTTGGTGCTCACGTGGTAGCCGTGGGTCATGCCCATTTCCGGGCAGGCCCAGAGTGCGCCGCCGGGGCGCGGGCCGCGCAGCCAGAGCACGAAGAGTTCCTCGACGAACGCGATGTAGTCGACGAACTCGGGCGTCAGGCGACCGCGGCCATTCGTCACTGGCACCTGGCAGTGCTGGCTGTTGAACGGTCGCAGATGAAACAGCTGCGAATGCTGAATCTCGCGCGGCCAGGCGAGCAGCCGGGCGGCGTAGGCTTGCGGCAACACATGTTTCGAGACCGCGAAGTGGGAGTGATCCCAGGTCACCGGCATCGTTTCACCGGTCGCTCGACGATAGAGGCGCGCGATCTCGGTGAATTTCTCGGGCGTCTCGGTGGCGGTGTCGCGATGCGTTTCGATATGCACCGCGAGGCCGAGCCGGCGTGAGAGCCGGATCAGCTGCACCGCCATGGCGGCCGCGCGGGCCGGCGGCGTGTCGTGATCGAGCACCTGAAGATTGACGAACCGGACGCCGAGCGCGCGCTGCGCGGTGAGCCGTTCGCGCGCGGTCTTCAGGTCGCCGCAGTCGAAACTGCTCACCACCTGCAAGCCCCGCCGCTCTGCGCCCGCCTGGATCTCCGGCGTGATGTAGGCGGTCACGCCGTCGAAGCCCGCCTCCTGGATCGCGGTGAGTTTCTTCTCCAACGACCATTCGCGGCGGGGACTTGGGTAACCGACCAGCGACCAGGTTTGAGCACAAAGCAGAAGGCGGGGCGGGGCTGAAACGGTTTTCATGAAGTTACTGAAAATTTGTGAAAAGAGATGTTGAAAAGCAGGGGAAGGCCAGCCCATTTTTGCGTCACCGGCGTTCGCAGTCCGCTCAGCCCCTCTGCGGCACGCCGGATCGGCCATGTTACCCACCCCTTTCCTGCAACGCACGCCGCGGAGGTCCGCGGTGCGCCTCGTTTCGACTCTCCTTCGGGTCCCGCCGCGCTGACGGCGGGCTTCGCAATTTCCTGCTTCCGTGTCCGCGCAACGTTTCCTCAATTCCGCCTGCTGGATCTGGTCCGACGAAGGTTCGCATGCTGCGCCGGAGCCCGGGGCGGCGACGCCCTCGCACTATCAGGTGCGGCTGTTTCGCCGGACCTTCGAGGTCGCCGATCCGAACGACGCGCGGCTCCAGGTCGATGTGTCGGCGGACAGCCGTTATCTGTTTTACTGCAATGGCACGTTCGTCGGCCGCGGGCCGGCGAAGGGCGACGTGAACCATCATTTCTACGACAGCTTCGATCTCACGCCGCACCTGCGGCCGGGGCGAAACGTCCTGGCGGCGCTGGTGCTCGACATGTCGCGCGTGGCGCACCGTCCGGCGCTGCTGGGCGCGCCGTGCTCGGTGATGACCTGCACGGGCGGCTTCGTGCTCGAAGGCGCGCTGGAAACGCGTTCCGGCGCCGGGCGGACGGAGCTGCGGACGGATGCCAGCTGGAAGGTGGCGGTCGACCGCGGGCACCGCTTTCAAAACGAAGGCACGACCTTCGAGGGCTACCACGGCTATTTCGAGCATCGTGTATCCGAAAAGACACCACGCGGGTGGACCGAGGCGGCGTTCGACGACACGGCGTGGCCGGCAGCGCACGTCCTCTTCAAGGCGGAGTTGCGCGAGAACCGACGCGATCCGGCGAGTCCCTACGGCTTGACGCCGCGGATGATTCCGATGCTGGAGGAAGGCGAACCGGAGAATTTCGCCGACGCCTTCCGCGAAGGCGGCGCCGACGTTTCCCGTGCCTGGCGCGAGTTGCTCGACCGCGGCGCGCCGCTGACGCTCGCGCCCGGCGAAACCGTCGCTCTGGTGCTCGATGCGGGGCGGCTGACGACGGCGTTTCCGCAGCTCGTCGTCACCGGCGGCGCCGGCAGCCGCATTCGGCTGACTTACGCGGAAGCGCTGCGTTTGCCGTGGGACACGCCGGGCGCGGTGCTCTTCGGCCGGCGGCAGTCGCTCGCCAATCTCGCGTCGCACTTCGCCGACGAGAGCACGGGTTGGACCTTCGACCGGCGGGGCAAGGTCACGGGCTGGTGCGACATCTGGGACCCGTGCGGCGAGCCGGAGACCTTCGAGCCGCTGCATTGGCGGGCGTTTCGCTTCGTCGGCCTGCAGATCGCGGTCGGGTCCGCGCCATTGACGCTGCAGGCCGTGCGGCAGCGGTTCACCGCTTATCCCTACCGCGTCGCGGCGACCTTCAGTTCATCCGATCCGCGCCTGGATCGAATCTGGGCGGTCGGCCTGCACACGATGCGAATGTGCGCGCACGAGACGTTCGAGGACTGCCCGCACTACGAGCAGATGCAATATGCCGGTGACACCATGATCACGTCGCAACTCGCGATGTTCACCACCGGCGACACGCGGCTCACGCGGCAGGCGCTTCATCATTTCGACTGGTCGCGGTTGTCCGACGGGCTCACCCAGAGCCGATATCCTTCGCGTCTGGTGCAGGTCATCCCGGCGTGGAGCCTGCACTGGATCACGTGCGTCAAGGACTACTTCCTCTACTCGGGCGACCGGGCGACGGCGCTCGAACTGATGCCCGGAATGCGCGCCGTGCTCGACTGGTATCGGCGGCACGGCGACGCCGACGGCCTGCCGGCGAAACTGCCGTATTGGAACATCACCGACTGGTGTCCGTGGTGGCCGCGGGGCGTGGTGCCCGGCGCGGACGAAGGCGCGACGACGATCATCTCGGCCCAGTTCATCCACGCGCTCGACGAGGTGGCGACGCTCGCGCGTCACCTGAAACTGGATACGGAGCAGGCGGCGCTTTCGGCCGAGGCCGAGCGACTGCGCCGCGTGGCGCACGCGCGCTTCTGGTCGGAGGCGGAGGGGCTCTATTTCGACCGGCCGGGCGGACCGGAGGTCAGCCAATACGGCAACGCCTGGGCGATCGTCGCGGGTCTCGCCGGTGCGCGCGAGCGTGCGATCCTGCCGCGGCGCTTTCCGCACGATCCGCAGCTCGCACCGGGATCGTTCTTCTGGTGGCACACCGGTTTCAGCGCGCTGGAGCGCTGCGGCTGCTACGACGACCTGCCGAAGTATCTCGGCCCCTGGCACGAGTCGATCGGCTACGGCCTGTCGACCTTCGTGGAGGAAAACAGCTACTGGCGTTCGCTGTGCCATGCGTGGTCGGCGCATCCCGTGTTGGAGTTTCAACAGCGCATCCTGGGCGTCACGCCGGCGGAACCGGGGTTCGCTCGAATCCGGGTGGCGCCGCGGCGCTGCGGGCTGACGCACGCCGCCGGCAGCGTGTGCACGCCGCATGGCTTGGTGTGCGTGGCGTGGAAGGTCGATGCGGCGGGCTTCCATCTGACGGTGACCAAACCGGAAGGCATTGTCGTGTCGGTCGAGGCTCCGAACGGGGAAACCCGCGAGTTCGCCGGGGGCCACTTCGAGGAAACTTTCAAAAGGGTGACGCCATGATCCAGCTGCAGCACGAGACCGGCCGGCACGTCGACCTCCAGGTGGAGGGCCGCCTGTTGGCGCGCTACGTTTATGCGTCCGATGCGCCCGCGAACGAGGCGCCGCGTCCGTATTTTCATCCGTTGAACTCGCTGGCGGGCGACACGCTCACGAATTTTCGCCCCAACGATCATCCGTGGCATCACGGTTTGAGTCTCACGCTGAACACGGTTTCCGGGGTCAACTTCTGGGGCGGCCCGACGTGCGTGCGCGGCCGGGGCTATCAATCGCTGGCGAACCACGGTGCGCAGTATCACGTCGCGTGGCACCGGCTCGAAGCGCGGGAAAGCGACGCGGTGCTCGCGCACACGTTGGAGTGGCGACACGCCGGCGCGCTCCTGATTCGCGAGCTGCGGTCGCTCGCCATCCGGCTCGATGCGGCAGGCCGCTCGTGGACGTTGCGCTGGGAGAGCCGGCTGACGAACGTCAGCGGCGGGCCGCTTTCGCTGGGCAATCCGCACTCCGAGGGCGGCCTGGTCGGATCGCATTATACCGGACTGCAGTTTCGCGGGGCGCGGGAGCTACTGGACGATCATCTCGATCCCACGATCCGCGTCGTCGCCGAAGGCGGGCGCGAAACGGTCGATGCGGTCCACGGCGCCGCGGCGCGCTGGATGGAGTGGCATGGACAAATGGATACGACGCTGCGGCGCGTCGTCGTTCGCTTCGAGAACGGGCCGGGTCCGCTGCACTGGTTCGTTCGCCGCGCCGCGCCGCTGGCGGCGTTTCCCGTGCAGTTCGACCAGAACCGCACGATCGCGGCCGGCGCCGACCTGGCGCTCGATCATACGCTGACGTTCACCTCCGCATGAAAATCGACCGCAAAACCTTTGTCCGCAGTCTCGGCCTCGGCGCCCTTGGCGCGATGGCGGGTCGGCCGCACGCGCGGGCCGGTTCGCCGGTGCCGGAGGCACTGCCGCCGTTCGATCCGGGGGCGCCCCAGGAGTTCTGGCGCCGCGTCCGTGCGCTGTATCCGCTGGCGGACGACCCGCTTTATCTGAACACGGGCGGGCTCGGGCCGACCCCGCAGCCGGTGCTCGACGCGTTCTTCGCCACGATGCGGCAGCTGCAGGAGCACTCGGAAACGGGCCACGGCTTGTTCGCTCCGGCGCGGGAAACGGTCGCGCGGTTTCTCGGCGCGCAGCCCGAGGAGATCTGTTTCACCCGAAATGCGACGGAGGCGAACTCGATCATCGCGGCGGGCCTCGCGCTGCAGCCCGGCGACGAGGTGATCTTCGATTCGCACGCGCATCCCGGCGGCTCGTTCCCCTGGCTCAACCAGGCGAAGCAGCGGGGGGTGGTGATCCGGCTGTTCGAGCCGGATGTCGAAAGCGCGGAGGGCAATCTCTCGCGTATCCGAGATCTGATTACACCGCGGACCCGGGTGATTCAGGTCAGTCATGTGACGTGCACGCACGGCCTCCTGTTTCCCGGCCGCGAGATCGCCCGCCTGGCGCGCGAGCGCGGAATCTGGAGCCATTTCGACGGCGCGCAGGCGGTGGGGATGATTCCCGTGAGCATGGCGGAACTCGGCGGCGATTCCTATGCGATCAGCGGCCACAAGTGGCTCGGCGGGCCGCACGAGACCGGCGTGCTCTATCTCCGGCGTTCGCGGCTCGAGGACGTGGCGTCCACCGGGATCGGCGCCTACTCCGGCGAACTGCCGCGGCTGCCGGGCGAGCTGGCGTATCACCCGGCGGCGTCACGTCACGAATACGGCACGCGCAACGCCGCCGCGGTCCTGGGTCTGGCGGAAGCGGTGCGGTTGCAGGAGGCGATCGGGCCGGACCGTATCGCGGCTTACGGTCGCGAGCTGGCGACCTCGCTGATGGAAGGCCTGGCCGGCGTCGACGGGATCGAAACGCTCACGCCGCGCGACGCCGCGCTGCGCGGCGCGATCGTGACGGTGCGCCATGCGCGGGCGAACGCGTCGAAGTTTTTTGGATACCTGATGGAGCAGCACGGGCTGCGCTGCCGGCCGGTCACCGAGCAGGGGCTCGAGGCGGTGCGCATCTCGCTGCACGTTTTCAACTCGCCCGCCGATTGCGCGCGGGTCATCGCGGCCGTCCGCGCTGCGGCCCGCGCGCTGTAGCCCATGCGATCATTCCGCGATCTCTGCGATCAGCTCGATCTCGACGGGAGCGCCGAGCGGCAGCGCGTTGACGCCGACGGCGGCGCGCGCGTGCCGGCCGCGGTCGCCGAAGATTTCGACGAGCAGGTCGGAAGCGCCGTTGATCACCTTGGGCTGCGCGGTGAAATCGTCGGTGCAGGCAACGAAGCCGCCGACGCGGACGATGCGCTTCACTTTCGACAGATCGCCCACCTCGGCTTTCAACGCGGCGATGAGCTGCAGCGCGCATGTGCGGGCGGCGGCGGCGCCCTCCGCCTCGGTGAGGTCGCGGCCGAGCTTGCCGGTGAGGTATTTTCCATCGGCGCCCCGCGGGATCTGACCGGCGAGAAACACGAGAGGGCCGCTGCGCACGGCCGGCACGTAGTTGGCCACGGCGGCGGGCGTCGCGGGCAGCGTGAGGCCGAGGGCGGCGAGCCGCGCTTCGGGCGTGGCGGGGTCGGCGGCGCGAGCGAGGGCCAGGGTGCAGAGGAGGATGAGGCCGGCGGCGAGGAGCGTTTTCATGTGGGCGCGAGCCATGCCCCCGCGAGGGCCCGGTCGTAAAGCCCGAACTTTTTTATCATGCTGAAATTAACCAAATACCTCCTCCTGCCGGTGCTGCTGGCGGGTGCGGCCCGGGCGACGCCGGCGCCGAAGCACGACATGTATCTCTGCGCGACGATCAGCCTGAACTATGTCATCGGCTCGAAGCTGGTCACGCTCAGCGGGCTGTATCAGCGCGAGCAGGACGGCAGCTACCGGCATTTCGGGCTGAACTTTCCGGGGATCTTCAGCCTCGCGGTCGACCCGCGCGATGCCCGGCGAATGTATGTGGCGTCGTTGAATGGTGCGTTGTGCAGCGCGGACGGGGGCGAGACGTGGCGCATCGGCACGAGCTGGGACATGACGGAGCCGAAGGACATCTTCGTCGATCCCAACGCGCCGGATCACATCTATCTCGCGCTGCCCGACGGCGTCGCGGTGTCGCCGGATCGCGGCGTCACCTGGCCCCGCCGCGAGAACGGGCTGCCGGAGCGGGGCAAATACACGCAGGTGGTGAAGGTGGACCGCACGCGCGCGGGCCGCGCGCTCGCGGGCTGCGAGTCGGGGCTCTATCTGACGGACGACGCGGCGCAAAACTGGCGGCGGGTTTTTGCGACGGAGACGACCATCACCGACCTGCGGCAGTCGCCGCACGATGCCCAGCTCTGGCTCGCGACGACGCAGAGCGACGGCGCGATCGTCTCGCGCGACGGCGGGCTCACCTGGAAGAAATTCGCCGGCGTGCCGTCGGCGGAGGCCCTCTACAATGTCGCCCTGGATGCGACGAACGCGCAGCGCTTCGCGATCGGGAGCTGGACCTACGGCGTGTTGACGACCGAGGACGGCGGCCAGACGTGGACGGAGCGCAATGCGGGTTTGCCGGACGAGCATTGCGTGTTTCGCGTCGGCATCGATCCCGACACGGGCCGGCTTTACGCGGGCGTTTACAAGGACGCGGTGTTCGAGTCGGACGATTTCGGCCGCACCTGGCGGAAGTCGGGCCTCGAAGGCTCGACGGTTTACAATTTCGCCTTCGTGCCGAGGGCGGTGAAATGAACGGGCCCATTCTGACCATGAAGATCAAACACGTTTTCCTCGCGGTGGTCGGTTTGACCGGTGCCGCGCTCGGGCTCTCCGCCCAGCCCTCCTACGCAGCGCCGGCCCCGGCGCGGCAAGTCGTCGAGGAGGCCGATCAACGCCGCATCGCGTATCACGCCCGCGTGGACGAGGTGCTGACGTGGCGCGCGAGCTTGATGAAGCCCGGGGAGCTGATTCCCGACATGGCGGCGATCGCGGCGAAGCTCGCGCGGCGCGAGGATGCCGAGCTCTGTTCGCGCAGCGTGATCGAGCTGATGAAGGAGCCCGGCAGCGGGCCGTTCTGGATGTTTCCCGTGGTGAACGTCGCGTTCCTCGGGCGCGACCAGCTCTCGCCCGAGGCGCGCCAGTCGATCCGCGACGCGTGGCGGCGCACGATGCAGCTGCGGGGCGACACCGAGAATCACTGGGTGATGTATTACGCCTCGCTTTACCTGATGTCGGAAATGTATCCGGACGAGCCGGCGACGAGCTGGTATTCGGGCAAGAGCTCCGCGGAGAATCTGTCGGAGTCGCGCGACTATTTGATCCACTGGATGGATCTCGCGACGACGATCGGGCAGGGCGAATTCAACCCCACGCACTACATCGGCGAATACGCGATCCCGCTGCTGTTTCTCGCCACATGGGCGGACGATCCCGCGATGCGCCTGCGCGGCCAGATGAAGCTCGACTGGCTCTTCGCGGACCTGGCGGAGAACACGCTCGATGGCGTGCTGCGCGGGGCGAACGCGCGCACGGACGACACGTCCGTCGTCGAGCGGTGGAACGGGCTTTCGTCGTTCTTCAGCTGGCTGCTGTTCGGCAACACGCCGCCGCCGGCGAGCTATGGCGGCTGGGGGCTTTATTTCGCGACGGTGGCGAAGGGCTACGATCTGCCCGAGGTCATCTATCGCATCGCGGTCGATCGCGACGGCGATTACCTCCAGCGCGATCTCAAGCGCACGCGCCGCCGGTGGCGCAACAGCGACGTGGAGATGGCGCCGATCTACAAGACGAACTACACGCGCCGCGACTATGCGGTCGGCTCCTATCAGGGCGGCTTGAGCGATCCGATCCAGGCGCACGTCTGGGACGTCACATGGGCGGTGCCCGATCCGCGCGGAGTGCACAACACGATGTTCTCGATGCATCCGATTTCGTCGGGCTACGACATGCAGACCTATTTCACCGAGCTGCCCGACCAGATGACGAAGGGCGTCACGAAGGAAGGGAAGGCCTCCTACGACTCGCCGGACAAGCTGCTCGGCTGCTCGCGCTTCGAACAGGTGTTTCAGGACCTGGACACGGTCATCGCGCTCTACGACATCCCGCCGGGCACGCGCTTCCCGCACATCAACGGCTTCTTTTCGAAGGACCTGGTCAACCTCACGATCGACGGTTCCGGCTGGATCTTTGCGCAGGGCGGCAACGCCTATCTCGCCTACCGGCCGCTCGCGCCCTACGAGTTGCTGCCGCTGTCGCGCATCAAGTCCTCGTGGACGGGCGAACGCGCCGACACCGGCGACCGGCGGCTCTACAGCCCGCACCTGAAGAATGGCACGATCGTGCAGGCGGCGAGCGCGGACGAGTTCAAGGACTTCGCGGCGTTCCAGGCGGCGATCCGCGCGCTGCCGCTCGAGTTCGAGCTCGAGCCGGTGCCGACGGTGAAGTTCACGACGTTGCGCGGCCGCAAAGTCGCTTTCACCTATGGCGCGGCGCCGGTGGTCGACGGCCGGGAGGTCGACTACACGCAGTGGAAGCTCTTCGAGGGACCTTATCTCAACGCGGAGAAGGGCTCGCGCAAGCTGACGCTGACCCACGGGCGGCTCGAGCGTATCCTCGACTTCAATACGCTCACCATCGCCGACCGCGTGAAACCGGAGTGAGCCCCCGCGCATGAGCTACGCTTCCGCCCTGCCGCTCGCGTCGGTTGCGCTCGACCACGGATTCCTCGCCGGCCGCGCGCGGGTCGTGCGCGAGACGGCGATTCCCGGGCAATGGGAGGCGCTCAACGACCGCATCGCGGGCGCGGAGCGCAGCGGCTGCGTGCATAATTTCCAGGTGGCGGCGGGCGAGAAGGAAGGGCGGTTCCACGGCCTTTTCTGGCAGGATTCCGACCTCGCGAAGTGGATCGAGGCGGCGAGCTACCGGCTGGGCACGCACCCCGATGCGGCGCTCGACGCCGAACTCGACCGGCTGATCGCGACGATCGCGAAGGCGCAGCAGCCGGACGGCTACCTCAACACCTACTTCACGCTCGTCGAGCCGCAGCACCGCTGGGCGAATCTTCGGGATTGCCACGAACTCTACGTGGCCGGTCATTTCATCGAGGCGGGCGTCGCCCACTTCGAGGCGACCGGCAAGCGCGGGCTGCTCGAGGTCGTTTGCCGGCTCGCGGACCTGATCGATCGCACCTTCGGCCCGGGGCCGGACCGGATGCAGGGTTACTGCGGCCACGAGGAGATCGAGCTGGCGCTGCTGAAGCTGGCGCGCGCCACGGGAGAGGAGCGTTATCGCGACCTCGCCTCCTACTTCCTCGGGCAGCGCGGCCGATCGCCGAACTATTTCGAGGCGGAAGCGAAACGGCGGGGCGAAGACGGCCGGCTGCCGTGGCACATGCACCATGACGGACTCGCCACGTTGCAAGCTGCGCAACCGGTGCGCGAGCTGGACGAACCGGTCGGCCACGCGGTGCGCATGATGTATCTCCTCGCGGCGATGATCGACCTTGCGCGCGAGCGGGCGGACGAAGCGCTCGCCGCGCAGTGTCGCCGGCTCTGGACCGCGATCGAGCAGCGGCATCTGTATGTCACGGGCGGAGTCGGAGCCGAACCCTACGGGGAAAAATTCTGCGAGCCCTTCGACCTGCCGCCGGACCGGGCCTATGCCGAGACCTGCGCGGCGATCGGCGTGGTGTTTTGCGCGCGGCGCCTGCTGGAACTCGAGCGGCGGGGCGAATATGCCGACGTGATGGAGCGGGCGCTCTACAACAACGTGCTGGCCGGCCTCGCGCTCGATGGACGCTCCTATTTCTACGTCAACCCGCTCGAAGTCGTGCCGGCGCTCGCGAAACGCCGCTACGAATGTCACCTCGTGAAGACGCAGCGCGTGCCCTGGTTCGGTTGCGCCTGTTGTCCGCCGAACGTGGCGCGGCTGTTCGCCGGGCTCGGCGACTATGTCTATTCGAGCACGGCGGACGGACTCGCGGTGCATCTCTACGCGGGCGGCTCGGCCGCCTTCGAGGCCGGCCCGGTGCCGGTGAGGCTGGAAGTGCGCACGGCGTATCCGTGGGAGGAACGGATCGAGCTGATCGTCGAGCCGGAGGAAGCCGCTGTATTCACATTATGGTTACGATTGCCGGGCTGGTGCCGGGGTCCGCGGCTGGCGTTGAACGGAACGCCGCAGACGATCGAGCCCGTCGCGGGTTATGCGGGCCTGCGGCGCCGGTGGTCGCGGGGCGACCGCGTCGAACTGGTGCTGCCGATGCCGGTGGAGCGCGTGTGGGCCGACGCGCGGGTGGCCGCGGCCGCGGGCCAGGTGGCGCTGCAGCGGGGTCCGGTGGTTTATTGTGTCGAGGAAATCGATCACGGTCGGCCGCTCGCGGTGCTGAGCCTGCCGCGCACCGCTGCGATTGAGGCCCGGTTCGACGCGGAGTTGCTCGGCGGCTGCGTGGTGCTGGAAGGCGGGGCCGTGCGCACCACGACAGCTGAAACGCTTTATTCCACAGCAATGCCCATGACGACGACGGTGCCGCTCCGGGCGGTGCCGTATGCGCTGTGGGCCAACCGCGGCGAGGGAGAAATGCGAGTATGGCTAAGAGAATCCTGAGAGTGTTCAGCAGCCTGCTGCTGGCGACGGCGGTGGCCGCGGCGGAGCCGTTCGCCGGGTCCGGTGCGGCGGCGCACGCGATGCTCACGCGTCTCTGCGACGACTTCGGCGGCCGGCTGACGGGTGCGCCGGCGAACCGCGCGGCGCTGGAGCGGCTCGCGGACGAATTGCGGGAGCTCGGGCTGCAGCCGGAGATCATGCCGTTCACGATGCCGGGGTGGGAGCGCGGGGCGGATTCGGTGACGCTGCTGGCGCCGCTGGCCCGGCCGTTGCGGGTGGCAGCGCTCGCTTATACGCAGCCGCACGCTCCGTTCGAGGCGGAGGTCGCCAGCATCGCGGCGGGACGGCCGGAGGATTATCCGGCGGACGTGCGGGGGAAAGTCGTGCTGCTGGATTCGTCGTCTGCGCGGTCGACGCGCGAGATGGCGCAGCTGGCGATGGAGCGGGGTGCGAAAGGGGTATTGTTCATCAACCGCGAAGGCGGCGGACAACTGCTCGCGCGCACGGGAAGTTTCATCGGGGAGGCGCTGCCGCTGCCGATCTATTCGATCACGCAGGAGGAAGGTCGCTGGCTGCAGCGATTGCTCGCGCGGGAGCGGCCGGTGCGCGTGCGGATGGAGACGCGCTCGCGTTGTCGGGAGATCGAAACGGCGAATCTGGTCGTGCGGCTGCGCGGGCGCTCGCCGGAGAAGGTCATCGTCGGCGCGCATTTCGACAGCTGGGACCTGGGCCAGGGGGCCTTGGACAACGGTCTCGGTGTCGCACAGCTTTTTGCGCTGGCGCACGCGTTGCGGGAGCGCGACCTGGCGCGCACGGTCGAGTTGGTGTGGTTTAATGGCGAGGAGCAGGGGCTGTGGGGTTCGCGCCATGCCGCGGCGCAGCTCGGCGACGCGCCGGTCGTCGCGATGATCAATCTCGACATGGCGGGCGTGCCGATCGCGGTGAACGCGCTGGGCGACGAGACGCTGGTCCCGGCGCTGGAGCGGTGGAATGCGGGTCGCGGCGAGCGGGCGCTCCCGCGGGGCGTGGAGAACATCAACTGGTTCGGCAGCGATCACACGCCCTACCAGCTCGCCGGCGTGCGCGCGGTGACGTTCAACGGCCCGATCCGGCGCGAGTCGGTGCGCTATTACCACGACCTGGCCGATACGATCGACAAGCTGCCGGAGCAGATCGTGGTGGAGTCCACCGCGATCATCGGCGACGCGCTGCTGGCGCTGGTGAAGGATCCGGCGATCGGTGCGTTTCGCCGGGCGCCGGGCGAGACGGAGAAACTTTTTACCGCTTTTGGTCTGCAAACCCGCATGCGCGGCGTCGGCTACTGGCCGTTTCGCTGATCTGCTTTTTCAACACCCCAACACCCCTGTCTCATGCACTTATTCGGCCTGCACTGGATCGATGTTCTGATCATTGTCGTCTATATCATCGCCGTTCTGGCGATCGGCAAAGTCCTCTCGCACGGCGTGAAGGACGAGAAGGATTTCTTTCTCGGCGGACGTTCGCTGGGGAAGATGTTCCAGTTCTTCCTGAGCTTCGGCACCATGACCGATCCGGGGCAGGCCACGACGACGTCGAGTTCGGTTTACCGGCAAGGCGCGGGCGGGGCGTGGCTGGCGCTCATCACGCTGTTCCTGACGCCCTATTATTGGTTCACGACCGTCTGGTTTCGACGCGTGCGGCTGACGACGATGGCCGACCTGTTCGAGGATCGTTTCGGCGGGCGTTTCCTGGCGACGCTCTATGCGCTGACGACGATCATGATGGCGATTGTGGGCATCGCCGGGGGCAACGTCGTGGCGCTGAAGACGCTCCAGCCGCTGATGGTGAAGGAGCCGGCGATCTACACGACGGCGGAGCGGCGCATGGTGGATGAATTCCACGAGTTCACGCAGCTGCGGCAGGACCGGCTCACGCTCAATTTGTCCGGCGAGGGCGCGTTGCGCTACGAGTTGCTCAAGGACTCCTACGATCGCGGCGTGCTGCAACCCTACGTCACGTATCTGAGTCCGGTGACCTTCTATCTGGTTTCTTCCACGCTCGTCGCGATCTTCGTCATGCTGGGCGGGTTGAAGGCTTCGGCGATGGTGGACGGATTGCAGGCGGTGCTGGTGATCGTGATCTCGGTGATCCTGATTCCGTTCGGCCTCGCGAAGATCGGCGGCCTGAGCGGACTGCACGAAAAGGTGCCGGACGTGATGTTCAACCTCTTCGGCGGAGGCGTGGGCAGCGAATACACCTGGTATTCCATCGGGGCGTTGCTGTTCGTGCAGTTTGTCGGGATCGTCGGCTCGCAGGCGGGCATGACGATCGCCGGTTCGGCGAAAAACGAGATGGCGGCGCGGCTCGGTGCGGTGACGGGTGGCTTCAGCAAGCGGTTCGTGACGATCGCGTGGGCGTTTTGCGGTTTGATCGCGATCGCGCTGTTTGGGCCGAACCTGTCCGATCCGGATCAAGTCTGGGGTTTGTTGACGCATTCGCTGCTGCCGATCGGTCTGATCGGCGTGATGATCGTGGGCATCCTGGGCGGGAAGCTCGCGCTGCTCGGTGCGCAATCGGTGGTGTTGTCGGGCCTGGTGGTGAAGAACCTCTACGAGCCGCTGCTGCCCGGGAGATCTGAAAAACATTACGTGTTCGTGGCGCGGATGACGGTGCCCGTGGTGCTTGCGCTCGGCATCGCGGTCGGCCTCTACCTCAACAGCGTCATCGCGCTGCTCAAGTTCGCCATCGTGCTGCTCGTGATCTGGGGTGTGCCGATCACGTTCATCTATATCTGGCGGCGGTTGACGGAGGCGGCGGTGCGCTTCCAAGTGCTCGCCACGATCGTGCTGGTGGCCGTGATTCCCTGGTGCGTGCCGGCGATCCCGTCGCTCGCCCGTTCCGCCGAGCTCACCGCGATGACCCGGCCGCAGGTGGTGACGGAGAACGTGTCCGCCGTCGAAGCGGATGTGGCGGCGGGCCGGGCGCAGGCCGTGGGCGAGACGATCGAGCGCACGCGGCTGATCGAGCCGGTCTCGATCTATTTCGAGGAAGGCGTGGTGCGCGTCGACCCGAACGATCTCGATTCGCCCAAAACCGGCGTGGGTCTGTTTCGCGTCGAGGTCTGGTTGCTGGCTGCGTTGGGGGTGGACGTCGCCGGTTTCAATCCCGCCCAATTGCTGACGACGCGCTATGTCGTCGATGCCGTGCTTCCGATCTTGATGCTGCTGGTGGGCAGCTGGCTCACCCGGCCGACGGATCCGATCCGCGTCCAGCGCTTCTACGTCCGGATGAAAACCCCGGTCGCTCCGACGCTCGAGGAGGACGCCGTCGAAGTTCAAAAGAGCTACGCGAACCCCACGCGCTACGATCACCAGAAGCTGTTTCCGAACACGCAATGGGAGTGGACGAAATGGGATCGGATCGACGTGCTCGGCTTCATCGGCTGCTGCGGCCTCGTCGGTTTCATTCTGATCCTGTTCAAGACGGTGCTGGTGATCGGAAGTTGATCGTCGCGACGAAAAGCTCCCGCGAATCGGCGCGAAAGAGAGAGAGCGCGTTCACGGCCATTCGCGTGATGCGCGGGAATCAGGCCGCGGTGCCGTTGAACTCGCGCACCGCGTCGACCATCGCGACGATGTTGGCCACGGGCGTGCGAGCCTGGATGTTGTGAATGGCGTTGAAGACGAAGCCGCCCCCGGGCGAGAAGGCGCGGAGGCGTGCGGTTACTTCCGCGCGGACGTCGGCCGGCGTGCCGAAGGGGAGCGTGCGTTGCGTGTCGACGCCGCCGCCCCAGAAGACGATGCGATCACCGAAGTCGGCCTTCAGTCGCACCGGGTCCATGTCTTTCGCGGAGCACTGCACGGGATTGAGGATATCGAAGCCGACGTCGATGAAGCGGTCGATGAGCGGCCGGATCGCGCCGCAGGAATGCTTGAACGTCTTCCACGACGTGTGCCGGTGAATCCAGTCGTTCACGCGCCGGTAGTAGGGCGCATAAAGCTCGTCGAACGTCGCGGCCGAGCAGAACTGCGACTGCTGCGTGCCGAAATCCGTGCCGCAGATCATGAGCACGTCGACCCGGTCGCCGGCGAGGGCGGCGAACGTGGCGAGGTTCTGCAGCGCGATCTCGCATTGGTATTCAAAAACCCGATGCACGTAGTCGCGCCGCTCCACGAGGGAGACATACCACTCGGCGACGTCGCGGATGCCTTTCGGGCGCTTGAGGAACGCGGCCGGCACGAGGGCGATGTCGCCGAAGCCCGTGCCGCCGATGCCGGCGACGACCGCGCGCGTTTCGCCGCGCAGGCGGGCGAACTCACGCTCCCAGTGGGCGAGATCCTCGGCCGCGAGGGGTTTGAACTCCTCGCAGTTGTCCGCGGGATCGAGCCGGTCCTCGTCGATCGGTTCCTGGCGCACGATAGCGTCGAAGAAATAGCCGCTGGCCGGCATGTGTCCGCTGGGCGGCGCGGAGGTGTCGCCTTCTGGAAAGAGATAAATGTCGCCGGAGGCGTCCTCGCGCGGGCGGAAGCCGCCGGGCACGCGCACGACCTGGCCCCAGGGCGCGCGCCATTCGTGCCAGTCCTCGTTGGCAAAGCCGAACATGGTGCTGCGGCCGTGGGCGGGAACGCAGTCGGACCCGAGGGCGCGGGCGAGGTCGTCCTCGATTTCGCCGAGCATCTGGTAGGGCTCGATGACCTTCACGGGATGGCACGGGAGGCCGTAGTGTTCGCGCAGCGCGGCGACGCAGCTTACGTGCAGGCTCGTGAGGCCGGTGCTGCCGAAATCGACGGGCACGGGGCCAGGTTGATGGGCGAGGGCGCGCCGGACTTTTTCGCGGGAGGTCATGCGGGGCTGACCGGCGGGGTGGCCGCCGGCGGGTGGGCCGCGGGCGACGGGGGAATATCAGGCGGCGGCGCCGACGAGTTTCAACGCGGCGTCGACGGCGCTGCCGGCGTCGGGGGAGTAGGCGTCGGCCCCGATGGTGTCGGCGAACGACTGGCTGATGGGCGCGCCGCCGATCATGATTTTGACGTTGGGCAGATGGGCGTCCCGGAGCACGCGCACGGTTTCGCGCATGGCGGGCATGGTGGTCGTGAGCAGCGCGGAGAGGCCGATGAGGTGGGCCTGGTGTTCCTGGGCGGCGGCGAGGAAGCGCGCGGGCGGCACGTTGGTGCCGAGATCGACGACGGCGAAGTTGGCGCCGCGCCACATCATCGAGATGAGGTTCTTGCCGATGTCGTGCAGGTCGCCCTGCACCGTGCCGATCAGCGCGGTGTATTTCGGCTTGATGCCCGCGCTGGCGAGGAGCGGTTCGACGATCTTGAGCGCCTCCTTCATGGCGCGGGCGGCGACGAGCATCTCGGGCACGAAGATCTCGTTGCATTTGAACTGTTCGCCGACGACGGCCATCCCGGGCACGAGACCCTGTTCGACGACGGTCTGCGGACTGAGGCCAGCCGCCAGAAGTTCCTGCGTGAGCCGCACGGTGTCCGCGCGCTTCCCGGCGGCCACGGCGGCGGTCAACTCACTGAGTTGGGGCATGGTTTCACCTTCTGGACCCGGCCGCGCGAAAGTAAATCCGAACCGGGTCGTTCTCCCGGCGCGAACATAGTTTCTCCCAGAACCTACATTCCCGGCGATTTGTCATGGCGGCGTGACGGCGTTTGGTTCAGGGGTGCAGCCGGGCGGCGGCGGAACAGTCGGGCCGGCCCGGCCAACCATTTCTTTCATGCTCGCCGTCATCGCCTGTAACGTGCTCGAGGACGAGGTGCGCCACCTGGCGGCGGAGCATCGGCACATTCATCGCCTGATTTTCATGCCGCAGGGCCTGCACAACGAGCCGGCGCGGCTGCGTCGCGAATTGCAGGCGGTGGTGACGGAAGCGGAGGCCGATCCTGCGGTGGATGCGATCGCGCTGGTTTACGGGCTGTGCAGTCGCGGGGTGGAGGATCTGCGGCATGAGCGGTGCCCGATCGTCATGGCCCGGGCGCATGATTGCGTGACGCTTTTCCTCGGCGACAAGGACCGCTACGCGGCCTACCTGAGCGAGCACCCGGGGACCTATTGGTATAGTCCGGGCTGGATCAGGAGCCACGCCCCGCCGGGGCCGGATCGGATGGCGCGGCTGCGGAACGAATACGCCGCGAAGTTCGACGCGGAGGATGTCGACTACCTGATGGAGATGGAGGCGCACTGGATCGCGAACTACAACCGTGCCGCGTATGTCGGGCTCGGTATCGGCGAGACGGAGAAGGATGTGAACTATACGAAACATTGCGCGGCGTGCCTGGGCTGGACTTTCGATCACGTGCGAGGCGATCCATCGCTGCTGCGCGCATTGCTCGCGGGCGAATGGGACGAGCGACGTTTTCTTGTCGTGCCTCCCGGGCAGGTGATCCGTCTCACGGCCGATGACCGGATCATCGAAGCGACGCCGGGGCCCTCCGCGTCGTGAACATCGCCGCTGTCGCCGTTTTCAACTCATGACGCCGCTCGAACGTTTCCACGCCTGCATGAGCTACCAGCCGGTCGACCGCGTGCCGAACCACGAGGTGGGCGTGTGGGTTCAGACGAAGCATCGCTGGCGCGATGAAGGGCTCGCCACCGACGATCTGCACTGGGACTGGTTCACCGGGGAACCGCGCTGGGATCTGGATCCCCGGGAGTATATCGATGTGCGCTTCGACATGGTTCCGCCCTTCGAGGAGAAAGTCCTGAGCCGCGAGGGCGAGACCGAGATCGTGCAGCGGCCGAATGGGGTCGTGTCGAAGGCGCTGATCACGGGGACCGCCGAAGGCATGCGCGCGAGCATGGATGAATACCTCGAGTTCCCGGTGAAGACGCCGGCGGATTTCCGTGCGATCAAGCAACGTTACCGCCCGTCGTCGTCGTGTCGTTATCCGCTGCATTGGGAGCAGTTTCACCTTCCCGGCTGGAGCCGGCGCGAGCACCCGCTGATTCTCGGCCGGAATTGCAGCACGCTTGGCTACTACTGGCGGGCGCGGGAGTGGATGGGGACGGAGAACCTCAGCTACGCGTGGTATGACGAGCCGGCGCTGATGCACGAGATGATGGAGTTCATCACCGATTTCACGATCGAGACGGCGCGACCCGCGCTCGAGCGCGGGGTCCGGCCGGACTACGTCTTCATCAACGAAGACCTGAGCATGAAGACCGGGCCGCTGTTGAGCCCGACCACGTATCGCACCTTCATCCTGCCGCAGATGAAGCGCCTCGTCGCGTGGTTCAAGTCCGCGGGCGTGCGCTGGATCGTGGTCGACACGGACGGCAACTGCGAGCTCGTCATCCCGCTTTTCCTCGAGGCGGGCGTCGACGCGATCTGGCCGCTGGAGCGCGCCGCCGAAATGGATCCGGTCGCGATCCGCCGGAAGTTTGGCCGCGACCTGCGGCTGTGGGGTGGCGTGGACAAGCGCGAACTGGCGAAGGATTTTGCGGCGATCGACGACCATCTGCGCGCGCTGCAGCCCCTCATCGCCGACGGCGGATTCATACCGACGGTGGACCACCTCGTGCCGCCGGACGTGTCACTGGCGAATTTCGAGCACTACCTGCAGCGCAAGCGGCAACTGCTGCGAGGCGAGGCCTTTTAGAGATTCACTCAATTTCCCATGAAACGTTTCCTCCTGATTGTCTGCTTTCTTCTAGGTGTCGGTGCCGGCGCGGCGATCGCGGCCGAGCCGGTCTTTCACACGTCGCCGGCTGCGTCCGTGCTGGTGTGCGGCGGCAGCATGATGAACGGGAACCATTTCGCCGACTCGGTGCTGCCGGCAATGCGCGCGCACTATGCGGGCGTGAAGCGGATTGCGCTCGTGCTGCACGCGACGGCCCCGGCCGATCGCGACCGGATGGAGGCGCGGCTGCAGGAGGCGTTCGCACATCTCGGCGGTTTCGCCGCGGAGTCGCTGCACCGGCACGACCTCGCAGGACAGCGGGCACTGCTCGAAAGCGCGGACGGCATCTTCGTCGGTGGCGGCGAGACGTTCGTGCTGCTCGCCGAGCTTTATCGCACGGGCCAGTTGGAACTGATCCGGCAGCGCGTGCTGGCCGGCGTGCCTTACGGCGGATCGAGCGCGGGCGCGAACGTCGCGGGACTGCTGATCGGCACGACGAACGATTTTCCCGTGGCGGACATTCCGACGCGCACGGCGCTCGGTGTTTTCCCGGCGGCGATCAACCCGCATCATCCGTTGCCCGACGCGAAAGCCGACTTCGACGGGCGGGCGGGCAAGATCGGAATCTACCTGCGCTTCAATCCAGACGAGTCCGTCCTCGCCCTGGGCAACGCCTCGATCGCCCGCGTGCGCGGGGGGCAGGTGACGCTCGAAACCGGGCACGGCTGGCTTTATCGGAGCGGGAGCGTGCGCGCGCTCGCGCCGGGCGACATCGTGCCGGAATTGATGCGATGACACCGATCACGCGAAGGACCGCACTCAAGACCATGGCCACCTTCGCCGCCGGTTCCGCCCTGCCCATGCGCGCGCCTGCGGAGCACGCGGAACGCGAAGCGGGCGGGCGCATTCCGCTCGTGCACGTCACCGATCTCTACCATCCGCCGCAGGACCCGGACGATCATCTCGATCTCGCCACGATTCTCGCGTTGCCGGAATACGATCTGCGCGGGGTCGTGCTGGATGTGACGCGGAAGTTTCTCGTCGCGAAACCGGCGGGCTGGGACATCGCGCGCGATCCCGGCTATGCACCGGTGGCGCAGATTGCGCACCTGACGGGCCGCGCCATACCGGTGGCGATGGGACCGATCGATCCGCTGACCGGTCCGGGCGACACGGCGCGCGAGCGGTCGCGCAGCGAGCAGGGCGGGATCGAACTTCTGCTGAAGTTGCTCGCGAACAGTGCCCAGCCGGTGACGATCTCGGCGGTGGGTTCAGCGCGCGTGCTCGCGGCGGCGTTCAACCGGGAGCCGGAGCTGATGCGGGCGAAGACGCATCGCGTGCTGCTCAATATCGGCGCGACGGGCGGCGTGAAGCGGGAGTGGAACGTCGCGCTGGACCCGGTGGCGTATGTGGCGCTGTGGCGGTCGGGTCTGCCGATCGACTGGTTTCCGTGTGCGACGGACCGGAGCGCCTTCGATCCGGCGGCAGGGCGCGGGACGTATTGGAAATGCAAGCACGCCGACTTGTTCGCGGAGATCCCGGAGGGGTTGCGCGCGTGGATCGGTTACGCGTTTTCCGGATCATCGCGCGGCGATATCGTCGGCGCGCTGGCGGAGAGCGGCCGGGGCGCGGAGTGGGAGGCGGTGCTCGCGGGCGAGCGCAACATGTGGGCGACGATCTCGCTGGCGATGGGGGCGGGCCGGGTGCTGGCGCGGACCGATGCGGGGTGGCGCTTCGTGCCGGCCGGGACCGTGGACGCGACGGAGGGCTGGCCCTGCCGGCTCGATCCGATCGCGGCGACGATCGACGACGACGCGAACGTGACGTGGAGCGAGACGGTGAGCTCCGGATTCCGGTTGTTTGGCCGCGAACCGGGGGCGGCGTTTGGTGGAGCGATGACGGAGGCGCTGAACGCGCTGTGGCGCGAGTCGGGGCGGTTGAAATAGCGCGCGCTGTCGCCTGCGAGCAGGCTCCTACCTGCGATCCAGGGCGAGCGGAGGGCCGAACTCGTAGTGCAGCGACCACGTCTGCGTTTCGCCGGGGGCGAGGTGCAGTGCGAGAAAAGGCTCGAGCGAGAGGGTGCGATCGTTGGCCCAGACGACGCATTTGAACGGCACGAAGGACGTCGCGAACCGCACGTATTCGATCTTTGGATGCGAAAGGGCGGCGGCGAGTGGCTGGCCGGGCGGAAGCGCGAGATGATCGAGATGACCGTCGTGCGCATGGGCGAACGCGCGGCGAAACGTGAGCTCGTCGCCCGCGAGCGCGAAACCGGGATTCTCCGGCAGTGTGGTGCCGGCGGGGAGCGTGGCGACGGCGCGGCCGTCGCGCAGCGCGAAGAACGGATGCGCGAACCACTCGAGGTCGAGCAGCGCGGGGCTGCGGTTGACGAGCCGCGAGACGGACAAGAGGCGGCGTTCGTGCAGTTCGATCGTCCGAACGAGTTCGTAGCTCCAGCGACCGATTTCGTGTTCGGTGCGAAAGACGGCGCGCTGCGGGCCTAGTTCGACGGACCAGGTGCAGGGCGTCACCAGCGTGGCAGCGCCGGCGGCGTCGCGGCCGAGCACGCCGGAGCCGGGCGCGAGACCGAGTGTTCCTTCCCAGAGCAGCGGTTGTCCGGCCGTCGTGCTGTGGCGAAAGGATTCCGGCAGGCCCTGACCGTTGTGCGGGGCGGGCGCGGGATTCGGCCATTCGGGGCCGGTGAGCAGCGGGCCGACGCGCGCGTCGTGAACCTGCCAGATGTAACCGCCCGCACAGAACCGCGGGCCGAAGCGTGCGCGGTCGGCGGCAGGGTCGAGCAGGTCGACGGCGAGGTCGGCGTGAGCGAGGCGCAGCACGGGATCAGCGCACGCGCCGGACGCGCAGCGTGGTGTTCGCGCCCTCGACGACGAGGGCAAACTGGCCGTGCGGGCGGGCCTGGATCTCGATGTCTTTGCCGGCGAGTTCGTAGGTGATCGGCTCGATGCCTTCCCAGGTCTGGCCGTTATCGAGTTGGAAGCGGTTTGCCGATTCCCATCGCAGCACGCGGGCCTGGAGGGCGGGCTGCGCGCGCCAGTCGTCGCCGAGGTTGGATAATCCGAAGCGGTCGAGCAGGCGGCGTTTCGGTTCCGGCGATGCGGTGGCGGCGGCCTCGCGGGCGTGGGTCAGTTCGTTCTGCAAGGGCGCGACGATGCCAGCCTGGTGGCGAATGAGGGCGGCGTCGATGACGCCGAGCTGGTCGGATGTGAGCCGGTCGAGTCCGGCGCGTTTCCATTCGTCGGGGGTGAGGACCGATTTGAGGCCGGGAAACGTGTCCGCGGCGTGGACGGTGGCGAGGCCGAAGAGCAGGGCGGTGGCGAGGAGCAGCGATTTCATGACGGGGACGAGGGGGGAAGGAAGTCGTCGGCGCCGTGCGCAGCCACGAGGCGCGCGAAGGCTCCGCCGCGGGCGACGAGGGAGCGGAAGTCGCCGGATTCGGCGATGTGGCCGCGATCGAGCACGACGATGCGCGAGGCGTTGCGGATGGTGCTGAGGCGGTGCGCGATCGTGATGACGGTGCGGCCGGCGGCGAGGCGATCGAGCGCTTCCTGGATGAGGCGTTCGCTTTCGTAGTCGAGGGCGGACGTGGCTTCGTCGAGGATGAGCACGGGCGGATTGCGGAGGATGGCGCGGGCGATGGCGATGCGTTGGCGCTGGCCGCCGGAGAGCGAGGCGCCGCGTTCACCGACGAGCGTGTCGTAGCCTTCGGGCAGGCGCATGATGAATTCCTCGGCGTTGGCCTGCTGGGCGGCGGCGCGAATTTCGGCGCCGGTGGCATCGGCGCGGGCGAAGCGGAGGTTGTCGGTGATGGAGCCGGAGAGCAGGAGGCTGTCCTGGAGGACGACGGCGAGCTGGCGGCGAATCCAGCGCATGTCCCATTCGGATTGGGGCACGCCGTCGATGAGGATGCGGCCGGTGCGCGGCGCGTAGAGGCCGAGGAGGAGGTTGGCGAGGGTGCTCTTGCCGGAGCCGGAGGGGCCGACGAAGGCGACGTGTTCGCCGGGGCGGATCGCGAGATCGATGTCGTGCAACACGTCGGTGGTGGGAGCGCTCGGGTAGGCGAACCGGATCTGTTCGAAGACGATGTCGCCGCGGATGCGATCGGCGCGGCGGGTGCCGTGCCATTTCTCGACGTAGGCGGAGTCGAGGAGTTCCTTGATGCTCTCGTAGCTCTCGCGTCCGACGAAGTATTGTTCGCTCAAGCCGACGAATGCCTGGATGGGACCGAGCACAATGGGCAGGCCGGCGACGAAGGCGAAGAGCGTGCCGTAGGAGATGGTGCCGCGGATGGCGAGGAGGGCGCCGCCGGCCATGACGATGAGGGCGATGACCTGGCTGCTGACATACCAGAACGTGCCGAAGACGGCGTTGACGTAGCTTTGCTGCACGCGGTGGCGGGCGAAGTCGGCGCTGGTGCGATCGAGGCCGGCCTCGGCCTGGCTTTCCTCGCCGAAGCTGCGCACGAGGCGCAGGGCGGAGATGTATTCGCTGGCGGTGCCGGTGAGTTTTTCCTGGGCGAGCCGGGCCTCGTTATTGCTTTTTTGGATACGGGTGAAGAACCGGTATTTCGCGAAGCCGTAGAAGGGGATGACGAGGAGCAGGATGACCGCGAGCCGCCAGTTCAGCACGGCGAGGATGGCGAAGATCGCGACGCCGTAGAGGACGTTGGGCAGGAACTGATTGAGGATGTTGGAGAGGAGCGCCTCGACCTTCTGGGTGTCGAAGGCGTATTTCGACAGCAGCCGGCCGGTCTTCTGCTGATCGAGGTAACCGAAGCTGAGGAACTGGAGCTTGAAGAAAAGGCGGCTGCGCAGTTCGACCATCATCTGCGCCATGGCCTTCGCGATCTCGTGGGCGCCCCAGACGGAGAAGACGTAGTGAACGGCGAGGAGAAGCAGGAACACGCCGGCGAGCATCAGGACGGCGGAGCTGTCGCGGGCGGGGACGGCGGTGTCGATCATCCGCTGGAACAGCCAGGGGCAGGGAGCGATGACGATCGAGCGCAGCAGTGCGAGGCTGAGGCCGCGCCAGAGCCCCGCGCGGCTGGCGAGGAGATAGCCGGTGATGGTGCGTGCCGCCAGTGGCTCCCGGCTCATGGCGGACCGGCTCAAACGGTGGCGGGCGGTTCGCCCTTCTGGCGCTTGGGTGCGCGCTGGCCGTGCAGCGCGGTGTAGAACGGATCACCGGCGGCGATCGAGCCGCGGGTGACGATTTCGCTGGTGAAGGAGGATTTGTAGATCGCGGTGAGCAGCTCCATGGTCTGGCGGGCCTGGTCGCCGGAGGTGAGCGGGCGGCGGCCGGCATCCATGTCGGCGACGAAGGCATTGAGTTGCGCGCCGTGGCTGGAGCCGATGTCGGGGGGGAAGCTCTGCCACGCCTGGAGGAGGCCGTCGTCCTGCGCGGGCTGCACGGGGGTGAACTTCCAGTTGTCGCGCGTGTAGCTGTAGAGGTGGGTGAGTTCGACGGTGGCGCGCTGGTAGTCGAAACGCAGATACGTTTCCTGTCGCGGGCTGAGGGCGCTGTTGACGATCGAGCCGACGGCGCCGTTGGCGAAGGTGACGATCGCCATGGAAACGTCTTCGACCTCGATCGCGCGATCGAGCGTGCGGGCGATCGCGCGCACGTCGGTCCAATCGCCCATGAGGTGGAGGAAGTGGTCCATGGCGTGGATGCCGAGGCCCATGGTGGGGCCGCCCAACTCGGTTTCCCAGCGGCCGCGCCACGGCACGGCGTAGTAGGCGGAGTCGCGATACCAAAGCGTGTTGCAGACGCCGACGAGCGGCC
The DNA here is from genome assembly GCA_023430825.1 of Verrucomicrobiota bacterium. Classification (GTDB taxonomy): domain Bacteria; phylum Verrucomicrobiota; class Verrucomicrobiia; order Opitutales; family Opitutaceae; genus Opitutus. The sequence continues at coordinate 24,763 of JAEYYL010000204.1, forward strand.
GGCCGAGGTGGCCGCTGTCGGCGAGGCGTTTGAGGTGCGCGGTGGAGGAGGCGAATCGCATCTGGAAGATGCACGCGGTGTAGCACCCGGTCCGGCGCTCGGCGTCGAGAATGCGATCGAGTTCGGCCAGCGAACCGCAGAGCGGTTTCTCGCACAGGACCCAGGCGCCGGCCTCCATCGCGGCGATGCTCATGGGAGCGTGTTGCGCGGGCGGAGTGGCGATGAGGACGATGTCGGGCCGCCGCTCTGCGAGCATGGCGGCGTAGTCGGTGAACGTGTGCGGGATGCCGTGGCGCCGGGTGAATTCGCCGACGCGGGCGGGGTCGAGATCGACGGCGGCGTCAAGAGTGACGCGACCCTGGGTGGATTCGACGGCGCGCACGTGCGCATCGCTGATGGAGCCGGTGCCGACGAGCACCGCGCGATAGGTTTTCATGAGGTGAGGGTGGAGGAAAACGTGGGACGGGCGACGCGGCATTCGGCGTCGGCGCGCTGGCCGGAGGACATTCGGGCGGTCGTGATTCCGGGCATGAGTGGAGCAGCCGACGTTGGCCCGGGCGACCGCCGAGAGCACGATGAAAGTCGATGAAAATGCGGGCGGTGGTGGGAGGCGGCTCGCCCAGGCCGAATGGGTCGACGGGCCGGACTTCGTCTTCGGCCGCGGCTCACTGCACGCCGGCAAGCCGGAGGATTTTGCGGCCGGTGAGGCGGGTTTCGGGCGGCAGGGCGTGGGGCGTGCGGTTGCCGTGAATTTTCGCGAGCTCGGCGAAGCGGGCCTGGGTGGCTTGCACGAATTCGTCGGGCGGGCGCGTGTCGCCGCAGAGCGCCATGATCTCGGGAAGCCAGCGGTGGCCGTAGCGGACGTGGTTCTGTTCGTCGTTGCGGTCGAAGGCGAGGAGCGTGTCGGCCTCGAAGTCGTTCAGCTCGCGCACGCGGTCCATGACGGCCGCCTTCGTCGGAAAACTGCCGGCTTCGAATTCCATCGTCATCATGGCGTAGCGTTCGTGCGGCGCCATCTGCACGAGGATGTTGTAGAGGTCGAGCGAGTGTTCGAGCGTCATCAGGTCGACGCCGAGCTTCGGCAGCTGGCGGTAGCCGAACTGGCTGTGGCGGGATTCGTCCCAGAGATGGCGCGCAAGGTCGTGGTGGAGGTCGAACGGCGCGTCGGGCGTGTCGTAGAAAACGGTGGCGAGGTAATCGACGGCGTCGCATTCCATCATGAGCCACACGTAAACCATGAGGCGGATGACGCGGGCATCGGTCTTCGGATCGACGAGCCAGGGGCGGACGATGGGGGTTTCGTCGGGATCGTGGCTGAAGACGCTGGAGCAAGTCGGGTAGGGGCCGCGGTTGCACGTATCCGGATGTTGGTAACGGCGCTGGGCGGACTCCCACGTGAAGCCGGCGGGCAGCGGGGCGGCGGGGGTTTCCGCGAGGAAACCGCCCTGCGCGGCGAGCGCGGTGCCGAGGTGCGTTATCCATTCGGTGGATACATGCGCGGCGCCGAGGAAGGGCGCGATCTCGCGGGCGTGGCGTTCTTCGTCGAGGATGAATTCCTCGACGAGGCGCAACGAGGGCCAGTCGGCGAGGTGGTGCGTGGCCGCGAGATAGTGTCGGTAGGCGGAGAGCAGGGCGGGCTTGAGCACGCGGTAGAAGCCGGCGAGCGCGACGTCGGGGTTGGCGGGCATGACGGCTTCGTCGAACAATTGCCGGACGGCGGCCCGCACGCTTTCGCCGCTGCCGAAGCCGCTGAGTTCGCGGCCGCGTTCGCGGAGGAAGCGGGCGTGGCCGGCGGATTCCCAGACGTGCTGGCAGAGGAGGTATTTCAGTTCCAGATCGCCGACGCGGTAGATGAGGGTCGTCGCGGTGCGGACGAATTCGCGTTCGATCTCGAACAGGAGGCGCAGCAGGCGGGCCATGTCCTGCACGGCGGCCATGCGACCGGTGGACGAGGGGGTGGCGGCCGAGGAAAGGGCGGCGGACGTGGGGGCGACCATGGTGGAAGTTCGGAGTTCGGGGATCGGGCGCGTCGGTCAGCAGATCCGGCCGCGTTTGCCGGCGGTGGAGTGGCCGGGGGGATTGATGCCGACCCAGCGCTCGTCGATCGGTTCGCTGGCGCGCTGATAGCGCGCGTCGCTGGAGATGCGGAGTTGGTTCTCGGTGCGGTTGTCGAGCGAGGCGTGGACGAGGAACATTCCGAACGTGATGAAATCGCCGGCCTTGAATTCGGTGGTGAGCCAGCGGCCGCCGAACTTGTTGCGGACGACGGGCGGGTTGTGCGAGAGGGTGCCGGTGAAGGACCATTTGCCGGATTTCGCGGCCTCGGCCTCCTTGGGCTTGTTTTCGCAATAGGCGTCGACGTCGCGGTAAACGTAGTGCTCGAGCAGATCCATCCGCTTGTGCGAACCTTCGAGGACCATGAGGCCGCCGAGGGTGAAGGAGATGTCGCCGTAGGGCACCCAACAGGTCATGTGCGAATGGGTGCCGCGGCCCATGTAAGGGAGGTCGCAGTGCGGGTTGGTGCCCTTGCCCGGGCCGATCGCGCGCAGCCAGGTGAAGTCGTAGTGGCGGACTTCCTCCTGAAACATCCCGCGGTAGAATTCCGGCAGGCGGCCGGAGTAGAGCAGGTTCTGGATCGCGGGATTGTTGTCGGTGATCTCGGGTTTGAAGACGTAGCCGGCGCCGGGTTTCGCGATGCCGTCGATCGAAGGATGCGCGGGGTCGAGCACGCCGGCCTCGGCGAGGCGGTCGGTGAGGCTGGCGCGGGCGGCGAGCACCTCGTCGCGATCGAGGTAGCCGGGCAGGTAGAGATAACCGTCGTCAGCGAGGCGGCGGCGCAGTTCGTCGAAGTCGTCGGCAGCGTCGCTGGAGTCGCGGAGCAGGCCGACCTTGTCGTCGGCCATGTCGAGCGCGTGGCCGTAGGAGTAAAGCTGGGGGAGGGAAAGCGTGGGGTTCATGCTATCAAGTTACACGGGGAAGACGCGGCATAAAATGGTTGAAGTGGGAGAACTCATGTAAATTTTGGAGCCGTGCCTCCGGCGCCCAAATATCGTGCGGAACCGTGGCTGCAGAGTCCGCTGCGCACTCCGATCGGCGAGATCGAGCTGGCGGGGCTGTTGCGCAACGTGACCGGGATCGATCCGACGGGCATGCGGATTTTGAGACGTTTTACGCTGGTGCTGATGGTGGAGGGGCGCGGCTATTATCGCGATGGGCGCGGGACGCGGCTCGAGCTGGGGCCGGGCGACGTGGTGCTGGTGTTTCCGGAGATTCCGCATGCCTACGGGCCGTTGCCGGGCACGGAGTGGACGCAGATTTATTTCGTGTTCGACGGGCCGCAGTTTCAGTTGTGGCGCGCGCAGGGGCTGCTGGCGCCGGAGCATCCGGTGATGCGGCTCGGCGCGGTGGACTACTGGCGGCGCCGGCTGCACGAAGTGGTGAAGGGCGAGCCGTTGCACCGGGCGGGCGCGCCGTTGCGGGCGATGGGGCGGCTCCTGCATGTGATCACCGACATGCTGGCGGCGGACGTGGAGAGCGCGAAGCAAACGGCGCGCGATCAATGGCTGGAGAAGAGTCTGCGGCTGCTGGGGGATCGCGGTGCGGCGGGTTGGCTGGCACCGCAGGAGGTGGCGCCGCAGGTGGGGTTGAACTACGAGAATTTCCGCAAGCGGTTTGTCGAGCTCACGGGGGAGTCGCCCGGGCGTTACCAGAAGCGCCGCCGGCTGGAGTGGGCGTGCGCGGCGATTTATCACGGCGAGTTTTCGTTCAAGCAGATCGCGGACACGCTGGGATTCTGTGACGTGTTTCACTTTTCGAAGGCGTTCAAGCAGGAGATCGGTTTCACGCCGTCGGATTATCGCAAGCGGGTGCAGGGGCATTGAGCGCAGCAGCCGCTGGCTGGCGGAGGCGGGTGTGGACAGCGGAGCGATTTTCCCTTTGCGCCGGGAGCGGGTTTTTGCGGCGATGGCGGCTCCATGTCACGAATCGCCGATGCCTTCCAGCGCGCGCAAGCGCAGAACCGTGCCGCCTTCGTCGCCTACGTGTGCGCCGGCGATCCGGATTTCGACACCTCGCTCGCCGTTTGCCGGACGTTGATCGAGAACGGTGTCGATCTGCTGGAGCTGGGCGTGCCGTTTTCGGACCCGCTGGCGGACGGGTTGACCAACCAGCTCGCGGCGCAGCGGGCGCTGGAGAGCGGGATGACGGCGGCGCGGGTGTTCGAGCTGGTGCAGCGGATTCGCGAATTTAGCGAGGTGCCGATCGTGTTCTACACCTACTACAATCTGGTTTTTTCGAACGGGATCGACGCCTATGTGCAACGGGCGAAGGCGGCGGGCGTGGATGGATTGCTGACGCTCGATCTGCCGCCGGAGGAGGCGGACGAGGTGGCGGTGGCGTGCCGCGCGCACGGGGTGGAGATGGTGTTCATCGTGGCGCCGACCACGCCGGAAGCGCGGGTGGCGAAGATCGCGCGGGCGGCGACGGGTTTCATTTACTACGTGTCACGCGAGGGCGTGACGGGCGTGCGCGAGCGGGTGGCGGACAACATTCCGGAGGCGATGGCGCGCATCCGCAGCCAGACGAAGCTGCCGGTGGTGGTGGGGTTCGGCATCTCGACCCGTGCGCAGGTGGCGCAAGTGGCGGCGTCGGCGGACGGCGTGGTGGTGGGCAGCGCACTGGTGAACTGCATTCGGGAAAACCTCGGAGCGCCGGAGCGCATCGTGGCGCGGCTGGCCGCGGTGACAAAGGACTTGGTGGCGGGCACGGCGCGTTAGGCCGGGACGCGGCGCGGGCGCCGCGGCTCCACCGGTGGGTGGCGGTGGCGGGGCGAGCCATGGCTTGCGCCCCGGTGGGCGAACGCTAGCCTCACCCCCTTCTTCGGGCGCGCCTATTCTCATGATGAGGAAAATCCTTCTGATCGACGATGATCGTTTGCAGTTTCGGCTGACGCAGGCGCATTTCAAAAATTTCCATGGCGAGCAGTTCGAATTGCTCTGGGCGGAAACTTACGAGGAAGGGATCGCGCGCTTGTTGTCGGGGGAGTTTGCCGCGTGTTTGCTCGATTATCAGCTGGGTCCGCGGAACGGGCTGGAGTTGATCCGCAAGGCGGTGTCGGTGGGGTGTCGGACGCCGATTGTGTTTCTCACGGCGGAGGCGTCGGAACGCGTGGACATCGAGGCGATGAATGCGGGCGCGCTGGATTATCTGGTGAAAGGGGAGATTTCGTCGCGGACGCTGGAGCGCTCGCTGCGCTATGCGTTGAAGCTGGGCGACACGCTGGAGGCGCTGCGGCGGCTGGCGACGCGGGATCAGCTGACGGGTTTGCTGAACCGGCGCGAGTTCGACCGGATTCTGGCGGAGGAGGAGGAGCGGTGGCAGCGGTTCGGGCACCCGGTGGCGCTGGTGCTGATCGACATCGACCGGTTCAAGTCGATCAACGACACGCATGGGCATCAGATTGGCGACGGGGTTTTGCGCGAAGTGGCGCGGCGGCTGGCGGAGTCGGTGCGCAGCGTGGATCGCGTGGCGCGTTTCGGCGGCGAGGAATTTGCGCTGATCGTGATGGAGTCGGATGCGGACGCGGCGCTGGAGACAGCGCGGCGGGCGTGCCGCGCGATTGAGCGGGAGCCGATCCTGGGGCGCGACACGCTGCCGTTGAACGTGACGGTGAGCGCGGGCTCGGCGTCGCTGCCGACGGACGCGAAGTCGGGCGAACTGCTGGTGGCGGCGGCGGACCGGGCGCTTTACGCGGCGAAGGCGGCGGGGCGGAATTGCGCGCTGGCGTTCGGGGATCTTTGAGGATGCGCACCGTTTCGCCCGTGCTCCGCGCCATCACCGGTTGCACGGCGGTCGGCAAGACCGAGTGGGCGCTGCGCTGGGCGGAGGCGCACGGCGCGGAAATCGTTTCGTGCGATTCGTTGTTGTTTTATCGCGGCATGGATATCGGCACGGCGAAGCCGACGGCGGCGGAGCGGTCGCGCGTGCCGCACCACCTGATCGACGTGTGCGAGGTGACGGAGCGGATGGACGTGACGCGCTACGTGGCGCTGGCGCAGGCGGCGGTGCGCGACGTGCTGGCGCGCGGTCGCGACGTGCTCGTGGCGGGCGGGAGCGGATTTTACCTGAAGGCGTTTTTCGCGCCGGTGGCCGACGACGTGACGGTGTCGGCGGAGATTCGCGCGGAAGTGGCGGCGCTGTCGGCGGCGGAGGCGCTGGAGCGGTTGCGGGCGCTGAATCCACGAGGGCTCGGCGCGCTCGACGTGGGGAATCCACGACGGGTGACGCGGGCGCTCGAGCGGTGCCGGGCGTCGGGGCGGACGGTGCGGGAGATGGCGGAGGCGTTCGCGGCGCAGGCGTCGCCGTTTGCGGCGTGGCGCGTGGAGCTGACGCGGATCGAGCGGGAACCGGTTGAATTGGAAAAACGGATACAGCAGCGCGTGGAAGCGATGCTGCACGAAGGATTGGTCGACGAAGTGCGGCGGCTGATCGGGGCGGGATTGAAGGACAACCCGAGCGCGGCGCGGGCGATCGGTTATCGCGAAACGATCGAGGTGCTGGAGGGCCGGCGGCCGGAGGCGGAACTGGCGGCGGAGATCGCGAAGAACACGCGGGCGCTGGTGAAGAAGCAGCGGACGTGGTTTCGGACGCAGTTGCCGGCCCACCGGGTGGTGGCCGCCGAGACGCTGCGGGACGCGGGGGAGTTGTTCGCGGAGTAGCGAAAGAGGGACACAACACTAGGACGTTTCGCGCTCGCGGGCGAGGCGGGCGAAGATCGCGAGGTGCGAAGCGATGAGCAGCGGGAGGAGAAACGTCGGCAGGAGGCTGAGCGGAAGTTGAGTGAGCGGCAGGAGATCGCGTGGGGCGGCGAGGCTGATGCGCGCGGCGGAGGCGACGACGAGGAGGAGATCGACGAGGCCGATGACGTTCCAGAGATAGAGCGCGCGGGCGCGCGTGGCGTCGGCGAAAGGGAAGAAGACGACGACGAGGGCGAACGTGGCGACGGCGATGTCGCCCAGGCCGGCGGGCACGGCAAAAGCGGGAGGAAGCTGGCCGCGTTGGTAGAGCACGAGAAAGTAGAAGCCGGCGAAGCGTGTGACGTGCAGGAGGACGAGGGCGCGGAGGGGAATCGCGTCGACCCATGCGCGGAAGGGAGCGATGGCGCGATAGGTGAGCACGAGGAGCGCGCTGAGACCGAGGAGGATTCCGGGGAGCGCCAGGGGCGGGAGGCGGTGAAGCAGCAGCGATTGACCGGCGGCGACGGCGCCGAGCAGCCAGGTCCAGAATATGATGCGAACGACGAACGACGTGGGCATGAGAGCGAGCGCAGTTGTGCGGCGGATCGCGGGGAGTGACGAGATTTTATCGGGGTGCGCGGGAACCGCGGAGGGATGATCAAGCGCCGCTCCGCGACGCGGTCATGAAAAACCCCGGCCTGAAAGCCGGGGCGAGAGTCGGAGGATCGCTACGCGATCAAGGAAAGCGAGAAGGCGTGTAGGCGATGCGAGATCAGGGGTCGCTCTGGCGAAAACCCCGTCACACCGACGCGATCCGGGAAGCGGGTGGGGATGGCGGCCGTGTCAGTCGCCGACGTTGATGTTGTAGCGCTGGAGGGAGGTGCTTTCCAGCTGGTGCAGGTTGGCGATGGCGATGCGGAGGTTGACGCGGGCGAGGAGTTCGTTGACGCGGGTCGACTCGAGGTCGTCCTGAATCTGCAGCACCTGGCGGCTGGTGGAGAGCCCGGCCTTGAAGCGGGCGAGTTCGAGTTCGTATTGGCGGGTGGCGAGGAGCGTGGCCTGACGGTTGATCTCGACGCTTTCGAGGTTCGTCTCGACGGCGCGGACGGCGGAGCGGACCTGGACGAGGAGATCCTGTTCGAGGCGTTGCAGACGCATTTCCTGCTGGCGGAGGCTGGCGAGGGAGGAGCGGTAGCGGGCGCGATCGGCGTTGAGACCCCACGGCACGGAGAGGGTGAGATCGAGTTGCCAGCTGCGGGCGTCGCCATTCGGGAGCGTGTCGACGGCGCCGCGGTAGGAGCGGTCGATGCCGTTGTAGCCGACGCTGCCGCCGAGGTTGAGCGTGGGGAGGCGGCCGTTTTTCGCGACGGTGGTGTCGAGTTCGAGCTGTTTGATGGATTCGAGCGTGGCGAGGTAGGCGGGCTGGTTTTCGCGGGCGAGCTTGTAGGAGAGGTCGAAGGAGGGGGACGGTTCCTGGTAAGGCGAGAGGGCGACGGTGCCGACGCCGCGGTCGAACTCGAACTGGCCGATGAGCGCGAGGAGGGCGTCCTCGCTGTTGCGCACGGATTGCTCGGCGATCAGGAGGCGGTTCCGGGTGGTGGCGACGCCGACTTCGGCGGAGAGGACGTCGAGGTCGGTGGCGACGCCGGTGAGCTTGCGGGTTTTGTTTTCCTCGAAGAGCTGCTCGGCGAGACGGAGGCTATGGCGCTGCACGGCGAGCTGTTCGCGGGCGAAGACGAGATTGTAGTAAGCGGCCTCGGTGTCGCGGACGACCTGGAGGACGCTGCCGGTGAAGTTGAGGCGCGCGATTTTCACGCCGAGGCGGTTGCGCTCGATATTGGCGCGGTTGACGGCGGTGCCGGCGCCGCGGAGGAGCGGCTGGGTGACAGTGAGGGCGACGTCGCTGTTGTAAACGGGGTTGAAGGCGAAGGTGGAGAAATTGCTGGCGCTCTTGTCGACGCTGGCGCTCAGGCCGACGAGTGTGCCGGTAGGGAGGAACTGCGAAACGCCGATGCGGGCGTCGGTGGTGTCGGTGCGGCGGCCGCCGGCGACGGGCGAGTCCTTGGCGGAGAACCGTTGGAGGGAGGCGGAGAAGACGGGTTCGAAGTCGGCCTCGGCGATGTTGAGCGATTCGAGGGCGATCTCGGTGGAGAAGTTTTCGATCTTGAGATCGAAGTTTTTCTGCAGCGCGCGGGCGATGCACTCCTCCAGGGTCAGGGTCGGGGCGGTCTGGAGCGGCGGCGGGGCGGCGTTTTCCTGGGCGCGCGCGAAAGAGGCGGTGGCGCAGATGCAGGCGGCGAGGGCGGCGCGGACGGTGAATCGCAACATGGAGGAAATTGGCAGGCCGGAGATTGGAGCTGAGAACACAGTGGCTGTCGAAAAGTTACTGGAGTCGAAGCGGCGGCGTGGTGTTCGCCGCGGCGAGGGGGCGAAGCCGGGTGACTTCGCGCGAGAGACGGCGAGAGTCGCGGAAAGTTTCGCGGGGCCGGAGGATTGACGGCGGCGAGACGGGCGGCGGCATGGCGAGCGAGTGTCGACGCGGCGCGCGGTGGATTCGAGCGGAAACAGGGCGAGCGGTTCGAGGCGACGGATGGACGGTCGCGGGAAAAAAAAGGGCGGGTCGTGTGACCCGCCCGGAAAGGCTGCCGACTGGAGCTGACGCGTTACTGGGCGTTGAGGGTCTTGGCCGGATCGGTCCGATCGAGTTCCCGTTGGACCCAGTCCTGGAGATAGGCGCTCGCCCCGATGCCACCGGTGGCCATGGCCATTTGGGCGCGGGTGGCGGCGAACTCGGGGGCGGATTCGTCGAGTTGCGGCACTTTCTTTTCGGCGGCGTAAACGAGGAGGCCGTGTTCGCGGGAGACGACCATGTCCGACACGCGCCCCTGTTCCAGGCGCTCGAGTGCGCCGAACACGGCGTAATCGAGATCCTGCGGTGGCTGGCGGCGGGTGAAGGACGGGACGGATTTGGCGTCGATTTTGACGGAGTGGTTTTTCGCGGCGGTGGCGACGGCGGTTTCGAAGGAGTCGCCGGCCTTGAGGCGCGCTTCGATCGTGCTGCGGACCGCGCGGCCGAGTTCGACGAAGCGTTTGCGCTTTTCGTTTTCGATGTAGTCGGCGGTCACCCTTTCGCGGACCTCGATGAAGGCGGGGGTGCGAGCGGGCTGGAGGTCCTGCCAAACGAGGACGACGGCGCCGCTGGGGGAGTTGACGGCGTCGGAGACGCGGTGGTCGGCGCCGAGCTTGAACGCCTCGGTGGCGATTTCCCGGGAGCCGCCGAATTCGGCGGGTCCGGCTTCGCGGGTGAAGGGCGCGAGGGATTTTACCGCGAGGTTCTGGTTGGCGATGTAGTCGACGAACGCCGGCGTGCCGGGCGCGAGTTTACGATCGTAGAGCGCGTAGGCGAAATCGGCGGCGGCCTTGGCGGCGAGGCGGCGGGCGCGGTCGAGTTTCAGGGTGGTTTCGACCTGCGGGCGGACCGCGGCGAAATCGGCGTTGGGGTCGACTTTTGGTGCGGTGGATGCGTCGGCCGCGGGCGGCTTGGGGAAGCGGGCGGGATTGGCGTTATAGAAAGCGCGCACCTCAGGCTCGGTCACGGTGACGGAGGGAAGGAACGAGAGCGCGGGAAACTCGATGTAGTCGACGCTGATGCGCGGCGGGACCTCGTAGCGAAACGTGTTTTCCTCGAAAAATTTCGTGAGGAGGGCGTCGCCGGTCGGGATCGAGGGACTGTAAGCGGTGTAGTCCACGGTGGCGACGCCGAGGGTCCACGAGGCGTCGGCCTGCTCGAGCTGGCGGGTGACATCGGCGGGGAGCACGTAGCCGGGGCCGGCGAGGAGTTGCTGGACCTTTTCGGCGCGAACGTCGTCGGCGATGACGCGGCGGACGACGGCGGGGGTGAAGCGGGGGTTGTTTTTCAGCGAGTCGGTGAAGAGAGCGTAGCGTTGGGCGTCGAACTGGCCGTCCTGGCCGCTGAAGATGCGCAGCGTCTTGATATGTTCGACGACCTCGTTCTCGGCGGTTTCGGGAATGTTGAGTTCGTCGGCGAGGACGAGAGTCGCGGCGCGCTGGAGGCCGTATTGCTGCATTTCGGCCTCGCCGGGCGAATAGCCGGTTTGGAGCTGGGCACTGAGGGCGGCGTCGCCGAAGAGGCGTTCCTGGTCCTCGGCCGAGCCGAGGTTATAGCCGAACACGCGGCGCTCGATCGCCTGGCGTTCCGCGCGACCGATGCCGGGAGCGGCGCCGATGGTGAAGACGAAAGCGATGATGATGCCCACCAGCAGCACGGCAAAAATGATGCGGAAGTGGTGCTGAAAATAGCGCTGAATCCAGGAGATCATGGGGGATGAAAGGGGCGACGGTAGGTCGAGCCGGATGGCTGGCAAGGGCGAAGTGCCGCGGCCACGACGGGGCCGGAGCCGGGTTGGAGCGCACGGATACGGGTTTGGCGCGAAGCCGAAAACGAACGCGGTTTTGCCGGTTGCTTTCGAACTCATGGGACGCACGCTCGACCGCTCATTTCGCCATGAACCAGCCAACCGCCCTCGACATCGATCACGTTGCCCGGCTCGCGCGCATCGCCCTCACGCCGGACGAAAAGGCCAAGTTTTCCCAGCAACTCGGCGACGTGCTGCACCATATCGAACAGTTGTCGAAGGTGGACGTCACGGGCATCGAGCCGACGGCGCATGCGTTTGCGGTGCACAATGTCTGGGCCGACGACGTGGCGCGGGCGGGGCTGCCGGTCGAGGCGGCGTTGCGGAATGCGCCGGCGCAGCGCGAGCACATGGTCGTTGTCCCCAAAGTGGTCGAGTAACCTTTATATTCATCGCGAGCTGCGCGGTGGGCGCGGCGATCCCGTAGGATTGCTTCGTCGCTTCGTTCCTCGCGTGACTGCCGAAAATGTCGTCCGAACTTTTCTATCATTCCATTGCCGAACTCGCATCGGCGCTAGAGGCGAAAACGCTGTCGTCGGTCGAGCTGACGAAGGCCATCGTGGCGCGCACGCGGGCGGTCGATCCGCGCGTGAAGGCGTTCAACTCGTTCGACGAAGCCGACGCACTCGCGCAGGCGGCGGCGTCGGACGCGCGACGGGCGGCGGGCGAGACGCGCGGGGCACTCGACGGGATTCCGGTCGGGTTGAAGGATGTGATCGCGGTCGAGGGCCAGCCGCTCACGGCGTCGAGCAGGATGCTGGCGAATTTCGTTTCGCCCTACGATGCGACGGTGACGCAGAAGCTGAAGCAAGCGGGCGCGGTGTGCTGGGGACGGTTGAACCTGGACGAGTTTGCGATGGGGTCGTCGACGGAGAATTCGGCGTTCGGTCCGACGAGCAATCCGTGGGATCTCGCGCGCGTGCCGGGCGGTTCGTCGGGCGGCAGCGCGGCGGCGCTCGCGGCGGGCGAGGCGATCGCGACGCTCGGATCGGACACCGGCGGCTCGATCCGGCAGCCGGCGGCGTTGTGCGGCGTGGTGGGGTTGAAGCCGACTTACGGGCTGGTGTCGCGCTATGGTTTGATCGCGTTCGCGTCGTCGCTCGACCAGATCGGGCCGTTTGCGCGCACGGTCGAGGATGCGGCGATCATGCTCGGCGCGATCGCGGGGCACGACGGGCGCGACTCGACGTCGTTCAAGGCGGAGATTCCGGATTATCGCGCGGAGCTCGGAAAGCGGAAGGGGCCGTGGAAGCTCGGCATTCCGAAAGAGTATTTCGGCGAAGGGCTCGATCCGGAAATCGGTGCGGCGGTGGAGCGCGCGATCGCGTTCTACAAGGCGCAGGGCTGCGAGATCAAAGAAGTGTCGCTGCCGAACACGCAGTATTGTTTGGACACGTATTACATCATCGCCACGGCGGAGGCGTCGTCGAATCTCGCGCGCTACGACGGCATTCGCTACGGGCATCGTTCGAAGGACGGGGCGGACATCGTCGACCTTTATTTCAAATCGCGCGCGGAAGGTTTCGGCGCGGAGGTGAAGCGCCGGATCATCCTCGGGACCTATGTGCTCTCGAGCGGCTACTATGATGCGTATTATCTGCGCGCGCAGAAAGTGCGGACGTTGATCCGGCAGGATTTTCTGAACGCGTATCGCGAGGTGGACGCGTTGCTCACGCCGACCTCGCCGGTGCCGGCGTTCAAGATCGGGGAGAAGTCGGACCCGCTGGCGATGTATTTGTGCGACATCTACACGATTGGCGTGAACCTCGCGGGGTTGCCGGCGATCAGCGTGCCGTGCGGGTTCACGCAGGGCGGGTTGCCGATCGGGCTGCAGTTGATCGGGCAGCCGTTTCAGGAAGCGAACCTGCTCGCGATCGCGCAGGCGTATGAGCGTGGGCACGAGTGGTGGACGAGAGTTCCTGCACTCTGAGTTTTGCCACAGAGAACACAGAGTGCCGACACAGAGAACACCGAGACAAACCAATGGACGCGGACATCAATTGTATCACCGAGCAGATCATCGGCGCGGCAATTGAGGTGCACAAAGAGTTGGGGCCGGGATTGCTGGAGTCCGCCTATCAGCGAGCGCTCGCGCACGAGATGCGACT
>JAEYYL010000208.1 GCA_023430825.1 Verrucomicrobiota bacterium
CGGGCCATGCGTGCGCGGATCGCAACGGCGCGACGGTGGACTGGAAGGCGCTCGCGGCATTGAAGGCGACGCTGTGCATTTACATGGGGACGCGGCGGTTTTCAGAAATCGCGCGCGATCTGGTCGCGGGTGGCCTGGCGGAAACGACGCCGGTCGCGGTGGTCGCGGGCGCGACGCTGTCGTCGCAGAGCGTGCGCGTCGGCACGCTGGCGGACGGCGACGGGTTGGCGGCAAATCTGCAAGGGCGCCCGGCGATGATCATTGTCGGCGAGGTCGTGCGCTGGAGCGAGCTCGCGGCGGCGACGTCGGCTTGGCAGGCCGAGCAGGCGCAGGCGGCGGCGAGCACGGTGCCGATGGGCTGCGAGATTTGACGCGATGTCGCGACGCGTGTTGTTGATGGACAATGGCTCGCTCGAACCGGCGAGCACGCTGCAGTTGCGGCGGCTCGCGGCGGAGTTGGAGGCGAGGATCGGCGTGCGGGTGGACCCCGTGTCGCTCGCGCACTCGGCGAAGGTGCCAGCCGCGGAACTGGAGGGGCGGCCGGCGGAATTGTTCGAGGCGGGGCTGGATCGTGCGATTGCGGAAGGCGCGCGCGACATTGGGGTGGTGCCGCTGTTCGTCGGGCCGTCGCATGCGGTGGTGCGTCACGTGCCGGCGGTGGTCGCGGAGCGGGTGAAGGCGCACGCGGACGTGAGGTTGCAGGTGCGGATCGCGGCGCCGTTGTTTGTGCCGGGAGAGACACGGCTGGCGGAGATTTTAACGGATCAGGTGCGGGAGGAGATCGGTGCGTGGGCAGGGAAAACGGGCGACGATATCGCCTGCAAGCAGGCTCCGACCTTCAGAACACGTTCGCGCGGTGTGCGCGTCGCGGTGGTCGATCACGGGAGTCCGTCGCGCGCCGTGACGGAGGTGCGCGATCTCGTCGCGGAGCAAGTGCGGACGATGCTCGGCGATGCGGTTGAGGAGGTGGCGGCGTGCTCGATGGAGCGGCGGCCGGGCGACGAATTTGCGTTTAACGAGCCGCTGCTGGAGACGCTGCTGGCGCGGGACGGCTGGCGCGACGGACCGTTGATCGTGGCGCTGTTGTTCATCGGGCCGGGCAAGCACGCGGGACCGGACGGCGACGTGGCGCAGATCGTGCGGCGAGCGCGTGCTGAAAACATGGATACGGTGAGGTTCACGCGCGTGATGGGAACGCATCCGCGGCTGGGGGAGATCCTGGCGGAGCGGGTGGGGACAAAGTAACCCGGTGGGTTTGTGGGCGGGGGGCGCCGCTGGAGCAGGTCGGCGAAAGGAGGTGCGCTGCAGCGGTTTCACGGAGTCGTGGGCGTTTTCGGATGCAGGGCAGGAGCCTGCAGGCGATTGCCATCCCGCTGCTCACGCAGCGAGCCACGGAGCCCGGATCGCCTGCAAGCAGGCTCCTACAGGCGGGGACTTTTAGGCGGTGGCGGCCCGCCCGGAGGCCGGGCCTCTACCTTTTTAGCTGCGCGTCGCGGCGGGCTTTGAACTCGTTGCCGGGTTTCCATTCAGGCCAGCGGTCGCCGTTGGCGATGCGCAGGCCGACCTGGAGAAGGAACTCGGTGTCCTGCGCGGCACCTTCGAAGGTCCAGCCGGGTTTCACTTCGTCGCTCACCTGATGGTAATCCTTCGCGATATACTCGTTGACGATTTTCTCGCCGTAGTCGGTGGGCTGGCCGATGAAGGTTTTGCCGGATTTCGTGTAGTATGCGGGCACGCCGACCTTCGCGAATTCGAAGTGATCGCTGCGATAATAGGAGCCTCGCTCGGGATGAGCTTCCGGACGCATCTCGCGGCCCTGCTGTTGCGCGACGGCGTGGCCGAGGTCGTCAATGGTGGAGGCGCCGAAGCCGATCACTTCCAGGTCGGAGGTGCGGCCGAATTGATTGGCGCCGTCCATGTTGATGTTCGCGAGCGTGCGCTCCAGCGGGTAGAGCGGGTTTTGCGCGTAGTAGCGCGAGCCGAGGAGGCCTTTTTCCTCGGCGGTGACAGCGAGGAAAAGGAGGCTGCGCTTCGGCTGTTGCTCCCGCGGGAGCGCGGCGGCGGCCTGGGCGATCTCGAGCAGGACGGCGGTGCCGGCGGCGTTGTCGGCGGCGCCGTTGAAAATCTGGTCGCCGGCGAGGCGCGGGTCGCGGCCGAGGTGATCCCAGTGCGCGGTATAGACGATGTATTCATCGCGCTTGGACGCATCGGAGCCGGGAAGTTTGGCGACGACGTTTTTGGAGGCGACCTCGCGCAGGGTGTTGGCGACGGAGAAACTGGCTTGGGCGTTGAGCGCGACGGGTTGGAAATCGCGGCGGACGGCGGCGGCTTTCAGTGCGGCGAAGTCCTGGCCGGCGGCAGCGAGGAGGCGCTCGAGTGCGGCGGCGGTGACCCAGCCCTCGACGGCGGCGCGGCCGGCGTTGCGGTCGGGCGTGATGAGATCGAAGCCCTCGCGGCCCCAGGTGGAACCGAGGACGGCGAAGGGATAGCCGGCGGGGCCGGTTTCGTGAATGACGAGGACGGCGGCGGCGCCTTTTTGCGCGGCGATTTCGTATTTGTAGGTCCAGCGACCGTAGTAGGTCATCGCGATGCCCTTGAACATCGTGTCGTCGAGCTTGCCGGTGGCGGCGTCGATGATGGGCGGGTCGTTGACGAGCATGAGGAGCGTCTTGCCGCGGACGTCGACGCCCTTGTAGTCGTCCCACTGATATTCCGGCGCGACGATGCCGTAGCCGACGAAGACGAGGTCGGAGGATTTGACGTCGACCTGCGGAACGAGGCGCGGCGAGGCGGCGGTGAATTCGGTGATGGGTTGAAAGGAGATGTCGGTGCCGCCGGCGGTGAACGAGGCTTCGACGGTCGAGGTGATGCCGACGAGCGGGACGTTTTGGATGAACGTGCCGTCGGGGTTGCCGGGCTGGAGGCCGATTTTTTTGAATTCGTCGACGAGGTAGGTGACGGTTTTTTCCTCGCCGGCGGAGCCGGGGGCGCGGCCTTCGAATTCGTCGGACGAGAGGATTTTGGTGCGTTCGAGGATGCGCGAAGAGGAGACCTGAGGGCTGAGACCTGAAACCTGAGGGTAAGCGGCGAAGGCGAACGCGGTGGCGCAGGAAGCGGCCAGGAGGATGAGTTTAGTTTTCATCGAGGGTGAGGTGGTCGTAGGTGCGGTTCCAGAGCGCGTCCTGCTGCCAGCCGCGGACGCGTGGAGCCATGAGCCAGTTTTGCGTGTTGAAATAAAGGGGAGCGACGGGGGCGGCGTCGAGCAGGAGCGTCTCGGCGCGCGCGAGGAGCGGAGCTTGCGCGGACTCGCTGGGCTGATGCGCAGCTTCGGCGACGAGGCGATCGAATGCGTCGGAGTGCCAGTGTGGAAAATTGTTGGGAGCGTCGCGGGTGAAGTCGCGGAGCACCGCAATCGGATCGGCGACGTCGAGAATGGTCGTCACGAAGGCGATGTCGTAAGCACCGGTGGCGAGGGCGGCGAGGTGGACCTTCGCTTCCTGGATCGAGAGGGCGACCTCGATGCCGAGCGACTGGCGCCACATGGCTTGGACGGCTTCGAGCACGGGGAGTTGGGAGGGAGACCAGGCGGTGAGTTCGAGGCGCGGGAAATTTTTTCCGTTGGGAAACCCGGCGGCGGTGAGGAGTTGGCGGGCTTCTTCGGGTTGGTGGCGAAACTCGGAGCTAAGCGGGACGGCGGTGTTGCCGCGGAGGGCGGGGCCGAGGAAACGCTGCGCGGGTTCCTGTCCACCGAGCAGCACGCGATCGACGATGGCGGGGCGATCGATGGCCTGGGCGAGGGCGCGACGGACGCGCGGATCGTCGAGCGGGGGGCGACGGGTGTTGAAGGTGAGGAAGCGGGTTTCGGCGAGGGGCGCGCGGTGAAGCTCGGCGGGGCGCTCGCGTGCGTAGGCGGCGAGTTTGGCGGTGGGGACGGCCATCGTGACGTCGATCTGGCCGGCGCGGAAGGCGCGTTCCTCGGCGTCGCCGTTGTCGAAGCGAATGAAGCGGATCTCGGAAAGGCGAACGCGAGCGGTGTCGCGGTAGAGCGGATTTTTTTTGACCGCGATGTGCTGCTGGGGACGCCACTCGGCGAGGACGAACGGACCGTTGCCAACGTGGTGCGCGGGATCGGTCCAGGCGCGACCGTGGGCGGCGACGACGCGGGGGTTTATGGGAATCCAGGTGCCGCTCGCGACGTAGCGGAGGAAGTGCGGCGTGGGTTGCGCGAGCGTGATGACGACCGTGCGGGCGTCGGGAGCGCTGAAGCCGACCTGGGTGAAGTCCGCGAGTTCGCCGGTGGCGAAGGCGCGGGCGTTTTTCACGGCGAAAAACAGATGGGCTTTCGGCGCAGCGGTGGCGGGCGCGAGCGTGCGCTGAAAGGACGCGACGAGGTCGGCGGCGGTGAGCGGTTCGTTGTTGGACCAGCGAAGATCGGCGCGGAGGTGAAACGTGTAAACGAGGCCGTCGGCGGAGACGTCGTGACGTTCGGCGAGCGCGGGAGCGGGCGAGCCGCCGTCGGGGGAGGGAACGAGCAGGCCTTCGCCGAGGGCGCGAATGATGAAGAATTCGTCGGGCAGCGAGGCGGTGGCGGGATCGAGGTCGGCGGGTTCGTTGCGCTGGCTGATGCGGAGAACGTCGGCGGGGGTGGAGGAGGTGGTGCGTTCGCGTTGGGTGCAGGCCGGGAGGGCGAACGCGGCGAGGAGGGCGAGCGCTGCGAGGAGGAACGGATGGATGGAGGGCGGAGTCTGCTTGCGGGCGATGGGGCAATCGCGCGGCTCACGCAGCGAGCCACACCGGAGTCTCTGAATCGCTTGCAAGCAGGCTCCTACACGCGGAAGGGCGGGCTGAAGCCACGCCCTACTCGGCTTCGAGCCACACATGTTTGTAGGGATGGTGGTCGAGCAAGGTGGGATGCCAGCCTTTGACGGAGGGCTGGAGGAGGAAGACGTGGGTGTAATAATAAATGGGAATCATGGGCGCGGCTTCGAGGAGAAGCGACTCCGCCTTTTGATAGAGCGCGTGGCGTTTCGCGGGGTCGGTCTCGCGGGCGGCGGCGAAGAGGAGCGCGTCGTAGTCGGCGTTTTTCCAGCCGGTGTAATTGTTGCCGGAGTCGCTGCGCCAGATGTCGAGGAAGGTTTCCGGGTCGACGTAGTCGCCGATCCAGACGGAGCGCATGATCTGGTAGTTGCCGGCGCGGCGGGCCTCGAGCGTGCTTTTGAGTTCCTGATTGGAGAGGCGGGCTTCGACGCCGAGCTCGCGGCGCCACATTTCCTGGATCGATTCGGCGATGGTGCGGTGCGCTTCGGAATTGTTGAACAACAGATCGAACGGCGGGAGGCCTTTGCCGCCGGGATAGCCGGCGTCGGCGAGGAGTTGGCGCGCGGCGTCGAAGTCGGTGGGAATCGTGGTCGCGGACGTGTAGCCGGCGGTATTTGGAGGCACGAAGGCGTGGGCGGGGAGCTGTCCGCCGCGGAGGATTTTCTCGACGATGGCCGTGCGGTCGACGGCGAGTGCGAGGGCGCGGCGGACACGGGCGTCGTTGAGAAAGGGAACGGTCGTGTTGAGCCGGTAGAAGTAGGTGCCGAGGAGCGGATCGATGCGGAGCAGGTGCGGCGATTCGCGGCGGTAGAGGTCGACCTTGCCGGGCGGGAGCGCGTCGGTGACGTGAAGCTGGCGGGCACGGAACGCGCGTTCCTCGGCGTCGAGGCTGTCGATCGCGTGGAAATGGATGGCGTTGAGGCGAACGGTGGCGCGGTCCCAGTAGGTCGCGGATTTTTCGACGACGATTTTCTGGCCGGTATGCCACGCGGTGAGCGTGAAAGGACCGTTGCCGACGAGGCGACCGGGGCGGGCCCAGGGGTTGCTGCGGTTGGCGGTGCCGCCGTGTTGCGCGATCGAGGGGAGATGAACGGGGTAAAAGGCGGGATTGGTCAGCAGCGCGAGGAAGGCCGGTGACGGGTGCTCGAGCGTGACGCGCAGCGTGCGTAGGTCCGGCGCGGATACGCCGACCTGTTCGGCGGTGGCCTGGCCCTTGTTGAAGGCTTCGGCGCGCTGGAGAATGAAGAGGAGGTTGGCGTAGTCGGCGCCGAACGACGGCGTGAGCATGCGGCGCCAGGAATCGACGAAATCGCGAGCGGTGACGGGATCGCCGTTGGACCATTTGGCGTCGGCGCGGAGGAAGAACGTGTAGGTGAGTCCATCGGGCGAGACGTCCCAGCGCTCGGCGACACCGGGCACGGGATGGAGGTCAACGGGATCCTCGGCGACGAGTCCTTCGAACAAGGCGGAAAGGACGATATAGTCGCTCGACTGGGTGGCGAGGTGCGGATCGAGATCCGCGAGATCGTGCGAGAGGCCGCGGTGGAGGATTTGTTCGCGGTTCCCGCGGTCGACGGGGGTTTCGCGCGGCGCGCAGGCGGAGAGAAATCCGATCAAGCCGATGGCCGCAAAAAGGCGCAGAAGGCGCAAAAAGGGAAAAGGCACGGTCATGTTTCTTTGCGCATTTTGCGCTTCTTTGCGGCTAACTCCGCTTGAGGAGGGCGACGGCGTGCGCGGCGATGGCCAGGGCGCGGCCGAGGTCGCCGACGCCTTCGTTGGTGGTGGCCTTCAGGCCGATCTCGTCGACGGTGAGGCCGGTGGAGCGGGCCAGGACCG
>JAEYYL010000217.1 GCA_023430825.1 Verrucomicrobiota bacterium
GAAGGCGCGGGTGAGCGAGTTGGCGCGGATGCTCGGCGATCGCACGGCAAAGAGCGCGCTCGCGCATGCGGAGGAGTTGCTGGGGAAGTAGGGCTGCCGGGGGACGGGACGGAAGGGCGCGGAGAGCGAAAAAGAGGAGTGGTTGAAAGGGAGAAGCAGCGGAGCCGCGATGAGATTGTCATACATTATATGACAATGGGGTTGTGGCGGGAGCGGTGATGTGGAGCGGAGATGGAGGGAAACGTGAAGGGAGGCGACGCGCCTGCGGAAGGGTCGGAAAAGCGCGGGAAACGCCGGGGGCGCGCGGAGCGATTGTCATCTATTATATGACAATGTGTTTTTGCGGCGAGGAGGGCGGGCGGGGCGGTCCGTCGAGCCGGTCCGTCAAAAGCGCGTCGAGCCGCTGCCCGCTCCAAGGGCGTGAAAGGGTGGGCTCCAGATGGCAGGTTGCGCGAAGGGCTCCGATGACTCACGTTGGGCGTGATGAATGTTTACCCCAGGTTGGTTTCACTCGGCGTGGCCGTGCTCGGCTTCGCCGCCGTTTCATTGAGCGCGGCGCCGTTGCGCGTGCTGTATTTCACGAAGTCGTCGGGCTTCGAGCACAGCGTGATCAAGCACGCGGACGGGCAGCCGAGTTACAGCGAGGCCGTGCTGACGAAGCTCGCGCCGGCGCACGAGTTCGAATTCACGTTCAGCAAGGACGGCAGCAAATTTTCGCGGGAGTATCTGGCGCAGTTCGACGTGGTGATGTTCTACACGAGCGGGGATTTGCTGAGCGTGGGGACGGACCAGCATCCGGCGATGACGCCGGAAGGGAAACAGGCGCTGCTCGATTGGGTGGCGGAGGGGAACGGCTTCGTGGGCGTGCACAGCTGCAGCGACTCGTTTCACACGGGCGAGAGCGGCGGCGGGAATCCCACGGAGCGGGCTCACCGGTTTCGGAACTACGGGGACGCGGCGAATCCGTTCGTGAAGATGCTGGGCGGCGAGTTCATCCGGCACGGCCCGCAGCAGGTCGCGGTGGCGCGCGTGGTTTCGCCGAAGTTTCCCGGCTTCGAAAAACTCGGCGACAAGGTCGAGGTGATGGAGGAGTGGTATTCGTTGAAGGAGTTCGCGCCGAATCTCCACGTGCAGCTCGTGCTGGAGACGAAGGGGATGGACGGCAGCGATTATCAGCGGCCGGATTTCCCGCTCGCGTGGGCGCGGATGCATGGCCAGGGCCGCGTGGCGTATAACGCGATGGGGCACCGCGAGGACGTGTGGGACAGCGCGGCGTTTCAGGCGATGCTCGTCGGTGCCATCAAGTGGGCGGGCGGCGCGGTCGACGCGGACGTGACGCCGAACCTGGAGCGCGTCGCGCCCGGGCATGCGACGCTGCAGCCGCAACCGCCTCCGCCGCCGGCGAAGAAGTCGTAAGGATGGCGGTGGTGGGGGAGCCCGGCGTCCTCGCCGGGCTGGATTGGCAAAGGGAACGTGAATACGAACCAGCCCGACGGGGACGTCGGGCTCCACCTATCGAGCTCCTTACAGCGCTTCGACGTGCTCGGGGGCGGTGGGCGCGGGTGTCGTGCGGAAGCTGCGCCATTTCGCGAGGGGGACGTTGGCGATCGCGATGATCAGGAGCTGGCTGGCGACGAAGCCGGTGAGCGCGACGAAGGCGGCGTCGGTGAAGCCGTAGCTGTGGAGACCGACACCGAGCATATTGGTGCCGAACCAGCTCCAGCTCGTCACGATGTTGCCGCCGATCGCGAGGCACATGAGGCCGCGCTGCTTGATCATGCCGCCCCAGCGGGCGTGGAGGATGATGGCGTTCCAGATGACGATGATGAGCGCGCCGTTTTCCTTCGGGTCCCAGCCCCAGAAACGGCCCCAGGACTGGTCGGCCCAGATTCCCCCGAGGACGGTGCCGGCGAAGCTGAAGAGCGTCGCGAAGCAGATGATGCCGTAAACCATGCGGGCAAGGGAGTCGGCGGTGGCGGAGTCGAGCGAGCGGGTGACGAGTCCGCGGACGATGTAGATGATAGCGAGGAACCCGGCGAGGAAGGTGGCGGAGTAGCCGGCGGTGATGACGACGACGTGGGTGGCGAGCCAGAAGTTGGAATCGAGCACGGCGCGCATCATCTCGAGCGTGTCGCCGCCGAGCGAAAGGTGGTGGGCGATGAGCAGGGTGGCGAAGCCGACGACGCCGGCGGCGACGCTGGCGACGGCGTTCTTGTAGATCGCCTCGAGGATGAGGCAGAGGCCGACGGCGCCCCAGCCGACGAAGAGGGCGGAGGAGTAGAGGTTGGTGACGGGCGGGCGGCCTTCGAGCCACATGCGGGTGGCGATGCCGACGGTGGAGAGCACCCAGGCGACGAGGGTGAGCCAGAACGCGGAGCGGCCGAGGACGTCGGGCCATTTCAGCCAGGAGAAGATCGCCGCGAAGAACGCGAAGATGTAGAGTTCCATGCTGAGGTAGAACGGCTCGGCGGAATTGAAGCGGGATTCCGCGTCGGATTTTCGCAGCGTGGTGGGGAAATTCTTGGCGAGCTGCTGGCGGTAAAGGTGGACGATGTGGTTGAACTCCTGCGACTGGCGGGCGTTCCAGGTGCGCGCGAGGCCCGCGTAGGTCATGACGTAGGGGTTGAGGCGCGAGGTCTGGAAGGTTTCGAGGAGGGCCTCGCCGGTGGACTTCCAGCCGTTGGCCTCGCTCTCGCCGCTGCTGGGCGGGACGGCGAGGAGATAGCCGGCCTCGCTCATGCGGATGTAGCGGTGGCCGAGTTCGATCATCTGCTGGGCGGCGGCCTCGTCGTGCGGCTGGCCGGCCTGGCGGGCGCGGATGGCGGCGACGCCGGCCTCGACGGATTCCTGGAAGCGGGTGAGCTCGCTGAGGAAATCGGAGCTGTCGGGGGAGACGAGGCTGTATTTGAGGCGTTGATACAGGACGAGGTTGGACTGGAGCTGGACGACGCTTTTCTGGAAGGCGCTGCGGGTTTGGGGCGGGACGGGCTGGGCGAGCTTGGCCTGGGCGTCGATCGTCTGGAGGTGCGGTTCGAGATCGTTGAAGGCGAAGCGGCGGTGGCGGCTGGGGAGGAAGCCGAGGACGGCGAAGAACTGTTTGGCGGAGGAGGTGTAGGTGATGCGGAGATCGTCGTCGGTCTGGCCGAGGAGGGTGAGCAGTTCGCCGTTGTCGATGGCGAAGGTGGGGTAGGTGTCGGCGGTGTCGGGACGGAAGAGGACGTCGAGCAGCCATTCGGAGGGCGACGAGACGAGCGGGCCGGGGACGGTGGGGGAGCTGACGCGCTGGCGGCCCTGAAGGACGAGGAGGGCGTTGCGGGCGACGGTGTCGAGGGGTTTGACGCGACCGTTGGTGACGACGGGGAGTTCGCCGAAGCCGACGACGTCGAACTCGCCGGCATTGGACGGCGGGCGGAGCGAGGAGGCGACCCAGAGGAGGGCAACGGCGAGGACGGCGAAGGGGATGAAGCGTTTCATTATGGCTGAGACCTTTCTCTGCGCTCTTTGCGTTCTTTGCGGCTAAACCGAACCGACAGTGGCCGCGCGGCGGCGGGTCATGAATTTGGCGAGGTGGAGGGCGAATTGAATCACCAGGCCGAGCGACATCATCGTGCAGGAGATGTAGGGGATCAGCCAACTCGGGTTGCGCACCACCTGGAGCACCGACGTGGCGTTGGCGCTGTCCATCTGGTATTGGTAAAACGTCAGCCCGTCATGGCGCAGAGGATTGTTCATGTAGATCAGCACCTCGCGGTCGTCGCGTCCGTCGGTGGTTTCGAGCCGCACGCGGCTGGAAAAATTCTTCGGGATGTCGGTGCCGAGATAAACGTCGTGCGTGACCTTCAGGAGCGTGAGCGCGAAGGGCTTGTAGGCGCGTTCGAAGCGCAGGCCGAGCCGCCAGGTGCGGCCGCCGTAGCTGACGGTTTGGGAGACGGGGAGGTAGGTGGAGACCACCCAGGTGCCGAGCGAGCCCTCGGTGCCGATGAGTTCGAGCACGGCGGCGGGGGCGTTGCGCTCGTCCTGTTTGTAGGTGATCGGCACGGGCGCGACGACGAGCTTCGGGCCGACGCCGGCGGTGGCGGCGGGGGGCGTCTCGCGCGGGAGGTTGGCGCGGAGCTGGAGAACGGCGTTGGGGTGGTAGTCGCGGATGACGACACGGAAAGGCAGTTTCGGGTGCTGGAGTTCACCGCGGTCGGCGAGGACGTTTTCGGGCACGACCACGACATCGTCGAATTTCGGATCGGTCGTCTCGATGATCGCGAGTTCGTTGTTCCGGAAACTCTCGGAGAAGTTCTTCGTCTGGCCCTCGACGAGGCGCAGTTGATAGTCCTCCTGCCACAGGCCGGTGAGCAGCTCGCCGATGAGAAGGAGGATGAGGCCGAGGTGGGTGAGGAAGATGCCCGATTTGCGCCAGGTGAGCTTGAAGCGATAGACGTGGGCGGCGACGAGGTTGACGAGCAGGAAGCCGCCGAGGAGGTAGCCGCCGGGGAAGACCGGCACGGGCACGTCGCCGATCCGCCAGAGGACGAAGAGCGAGCGGAAATATTTTTCCTGCACGGCCCAGATGCCGAGATTCACCTGGTCGAGCGTGGCGGCGAAGATCAGCAGCACGGACAGCACGAGCAGGACGACCGTGAGCTTGAGAGACACGAAGAAGTCGCGGAACTGGCGGGCGGTGTCGTTCATTGGCCGGCGGGCGGTTGGATCGTCTGGAGGAAAGCGCGGAAGGCGTTGCGTTCAGCGGCCACGAGGGCGTCGGGGCCCATGAGCTTGAAGAACCAGGTGGAGCCCTCGTAGGGGATGGAAACGCCGACGATGCGCATGGGATTTTCGCCGGAGGAGTTGGCGATGTCGAAGAAGGTCATGTGCAGGCCGTTGGCGTCGATGTGTTCGGTGGCGCTGGCGAGTTCGGCGGCGGCGATCGGCGGGAGGGAGATCTGGCCGCGCCAGCGGTTGATGTTGGCGAGATCGCCGCCGACATCGCCGGGGAAGGCGGTGATCGCGAGATCGGCTTCGGCGCCGCCTTCGCCGACGATGGCGTAGCTGCCTTTGCGCATGGCGGAACCGGGTTTGGGTTTCCAGTGGGCGGGGGCGGTCCAGGAAAGGCCGTCGCCGGTGGCGGTGGGCACGGCGGTGTTGGCCATGCTGGCCATGGCGTCCGCGCCGGCGGCATTGCCGGAGGCGGCCGGCGGAGGCGGAGCCTGGTCGGTGAGGACGGGCGGAAGTGGTTCGGCTTTTTCCGCGGGGACGCGGTAGGTGGCGACTTGGGCGTCGCGACAGGCGGGCAGGAGAAGAACGAGGGGCAGCAGGAGAAGGCGGATTCGGGAGGCCATGGAGCGCGATGAATC
This sequence comes from Verrucomicrobiota bacterium, assembly GCA_023430825.1. GTDB lineage: Bacteria > Verrucomicrobiota > Verrucomicrobiia > Opitutales > Opitutaceae > Opitutus. The sequence continues at coordinate 5,346 of JAEYYL010000217.1, forward strand.
AGGCTTTCCGCTTTGAAACTGCAACCCAATCCGGCTCGTGGGAGCGGATCTATCCGACCTGTTACGAATACTGTTTAGCGCGGGGTGCAGGTGCAGGGTAGATGCAGGTCTGTTCGCGCGCCGTTTCACGCCTCATTTCGGGGTGGAGCGGAACGGCGGCGGCCCAATCCATCCCCATGAAAACGACCCTGCTTCGCCGACTGCTGTTTACGGGTGCCTGGTGCGCCCTGGCCACGAGTTCGCTCTCCGCCCAGATCGTGGAATTTACCGCGACGATCAACGCCGCGCAGGAAACGCCCGCGAGCACCTCGCCGGCGACCGGCTCGGCCCTGCTCGTTTACGACCTGGCGGCGAACACCTTCGAGCTCACCGTGACAATCTTCAATCTGGCCAACCCGATCACGGCGTCGCACGTGCATGAAGGCGCGGCGGGGCTGGCGGGTCCGGTGGTGACGGGGCTGGGCGCGGAGGCGGTTTACGTGCGCGACGGCAACACCGTGCGCGGCACGTTCAGCGGGGTGGCGCATGGGGGCACGCCGCTCACGCTGTTGCAGAACGGCGCGTATTTGAATTTCCACTCCGCGGCGTTTCCCGGCGGGGAAGTGCGCGGGCAGTTGATCGCGCGGCCGAAGCGGCTGACCGCGGTGTTGCGCGGCGATCAGGAAGTGCCGGCGACGACGTCGACGGCGTATGGCGCGGCGCTCATCACGTATAACCCGGGCACGAACAAGATCAGCACGCGGCTCAACATCTATAATTTCACCCACACGCTGACCGCTTCGCATTATCACGAAGCGGCGGTGGGCGCGAGCGGCGGCGTCGTGCACAACCTCGGCGGCGCGGCGGTCTATGCGCAGAACGGCACGTTCTACGGCGCGGTGTTCAGCGAGCAGACTTACAGCGGCGACCCGATCAAGCTGCTGCAAGGGGGCGCCTATCTCAATGTGCACAGCAACGTGAATCCGCCGGGTGAGATTCGCGGCCAGGTGTGGGTGAGCGACGAACTCGATGTGCCGCGGCTGATCAATCTGTCGTCGCGCGGCTGGGTGGGCACGGGCGATGCGGTCATGATCAGCGGTTTCACGATCGAGGGTGACGAGCCGGTGCGCGTATTGATCACGGCGAAAGGTCCGTCGCTCACCGGGGCGGGGGTCGACGGCGCGCTCGCGAATCCGCATCTGTCGCTGCACGACTCGGCGGGGCGCGCGCTGGTGACGAACGACGATTTCGCGACGGCGTTTTCGATCGCGGACATGCCGTCGACGAACTTTGCGGTGACGGTCGCGGAGGAATCGGCGTTGCTGCTCGTGCTGCCGCCCGGCGGTTACACGTCGGTGGTTTCGGGGGTGGGCGGCACGACGGGAGTCGCGATCACGGAAGTTTACGAAGTGCGGGCGCCTCTCTCCGGGAGCGTGATCGTGCGCGACGAACGGAGGCGGCGGCGTTCGCTCGTGCCGGACGCGCGGGTGCCGGCGCAGATCGCGGCGGCGAAAGCGCCGATCGAGTTCTGCGTCGCGACGCCGCTCGCGCTGGCGGCGGTGACGCGCTGAGGGGAGCGCGGCGTGACGCAGGTTGACTGCGTTGTGAAAAAGGCCCGGTCGTTTCGCGCGGCGGGGCCTTTTTATTTGAGCCGCGCGGTGGGTGCGCCAAGGCTGCGGTCATGACGTTTGCCCCGCTGGGCGATTCGGCCGTGGTGGTCACGCTCGGTTCCAGCATCGATGAAGCGACTCTGCTGCGCGTGCGGTCGTTGACGGCGGCGCTGGAGCGGGCGGCGCCGGACGGGCTGGTCGACATCGTGCCGGCTTACACGACGGTGACGGTGTTTTACGACGTCGGTTGTTTCAGTGGCGGAGCGGAGCCACCGTATGAACGCGTGTGCGGGGTGGTCGCGAGACACGCGGCGAAGGCGGAGCGGAGCTGGCCGGACATCGTGCGGGCGAAGGTGAACGGGGCCACGGGGAAGGACGAGGCGGTGCGCGAGATCGAAATTCCGGTGTGCTATGGCGGCGAGTGCGGGCCGGACGTCGAAGTGGTGGCGAAGCATTGCGGTCTGGGCGCGGATGACGTGATCGCGCTGCACAGCGAGGCGCATTATGTGGTGCATGCGGTGGGGTTCGCGCCGGGGTTTCCGTATCTTGGCGGTTTGCCGGCGAAACTGCACACGCCGCGACGGGCGACTCCGCGGGTGAGCGTGCCGGCGGGTTCGGTGGGGATCGGGTGGACGCAAACGGGCATTTATCCGGTGGCGACGCCGGGCGGCTGGCAGTTGATTGGGCGGACGCCGCTCGCGTTGTTCCGACCGCAGGAGAGGCCGCCGGCGTGGTTGCGGGTGGGGGATCGGGTGAAGTTTCGCCGGATCACGGCGGAGGAGTTTGCCGCATGGAAATGAGAATCCTGCGGGCGGGGATGCAGACGACGGTGCAGGACCTCGGGCGCCGGGGCCATCGGAGCGCGGGTGTGCCGTTGAGCGGGGCGATGGATCCGTTTGCCTTGCGGGTGGCGAATGCGCTCGTGGGCAACCCGGAGAATGCCGCGGCGCTGGAATTCGCGTTCGTGGGGCCGGCGGTGGAATTTTCGGCGGACGCGCTGGTGGCGGTGGGTGGTGCGGAGTGCGAGGGCGTGGCGTCGTGGCGGCAGACGACGGTGCGGGCCGGCGAGCGGGTGGACCTCGGCGCATGTGTGCGCGGAGCGCGGGGCTATCTGGCGGTTGCGGGCGGGCACGACGTCGCGCCGGTGCTGGGGAGCGGCAGCACGTATTTGCGCGGGGCGTTTGGGGGTTTCGAGGGGCGGGCGCTGCGCGAAGGCGATGTCGTGCGTGTCCGGCCGGCGGGCCGCATCGGGGTGCGCAGCGGCGCGGCGCCGTGGCACATCGATGAGCGCATCCTGCCGGCGTATTCGACGGAGCCGACGGTGCGCGTGGTGCTCGGGGCGCAGGCGGTCGACGTGGGCGCCGGGATATTTGCGGGAGCGTTCAGCGTTTCGTCGCAGTCGGACCGCATGGGATTGCGGCTGATGGGGCCGACGCCGTGGGAACTGCCGCCCATGGATCTGGTGTCGTCGGCCGTCGCGCCCGGCACGATCCAGGTGCCGCCGGACGGGCACCCGCTGGTGTTGATGGCGGATGCGCAGACGATCGGTGGGTATCCACAAGTTGGACACGTGATTGCGGTGGACCTGCCGTTGCTGGCGCAGCTGCGGCCGGGCGACCGGGTGCGATTTGTCGAGGTGGCGCTCGACGAGGCGCACAAGCTGGCGCTGGCGCGCGAGCGGGCGCTGGGCATCCTGCACGAGGGCCTCGCGCAGAAACTGGGCTGACGTGGCGCGTATCGATCTCAATTGCGATCTGGGCGAAGGCGCCGCGTGCGATGCGGCGCTGATGCCGCTCGTCACGTCCGCGAACATCGCGTGCGGCGGGCATGCGGGCGACCGGGAAACGATGCGGGCGACGGTCGCGCTGGCGCGGGCGCAGGGCGTCGGGGTGGGGGCGCATCCGGGATTTGCGGACCGGGCGAATTTCGGACGCCGCGAACTCGCGCTCGGCCCGCGTGAGATCGAGCGGTTGGTGACGGAGCAGGTCGCGGCGCTGGGAGAATTCGGAGCGGTGCGGCACGTCAAGCCGCACGGTGCGCTCTATAATCTGGCGGCGCGGGAGCGCACGGTGGCGGAGGCAATCGCGGCGGCGGTGTCGGCGGTCGATCCGGCGCTGATACTTTTCGGGCTGGCGGGCAGCGCGTTGCTGGCGGCGGGGCGGACGCGGGGGCTGCGGGTGGTGGGCGAATTTTTCGCGGATCGCACGTATCGGGCGGATGGATCGCTGACGCCGCGGAATGTAGTCGGGGCGCTGATCGAGGACGAGGAGGCGATGGTGGCGCAGGTGTTGCGGCTGGTGCGGGACGGAGTGGTGCGCGCGACGAACGGCGTCGATGTGCGGATCGAAGCGGAAACGGTGTGCCTGCATGGCGACGGGCCGCGAGCGGTGTCGTTCGCGCGACGGCTGCGGGCGGAGCTCCAGTCAGCCGGGGTGGAGGTGCGGCCGGTTTGTGTTCTAATAGATGACAATCGGCGGGGGTGATTTGTCGAT
>JAEYYL010000273.1 GCA_023430825.1 Verrucomicrobiota bacterium
GAAAATAATTCGTCGCGAGAAACAGGTGATACCACTTGCTCGCCTCCGCTTCGCTCATGGTCGCGAGCTGGCCGTCGCGATCGACCAGGAACTGCGTCATGAAGATGACGAGGATCGCCCGCATCCCGTAGAAGTTGAACCGCTCCGCCGCCTCGTTCCCCACGATGTAAGGAATGCCCGGCGGCATCGTTGTCAGCTTCTGCGGCGCGGTGAGGTAGGGCTGGGACATGAAAATGAAATTAAACCACGGATGGACACCGATGGACACGGATCAGAGCACTATCCGCTCCCACTCCAATTTCGGACGCTTGAAGTTGATGATAAGTCCGACGTGAAGCTTCGTGATCCGAAGATAGTTGAGCATCTGGCCGCGTTCGAAATCCGTAATACGATCGATCACCTTAGCGTCTACGATTACGCGGCCATCGACGATCAGATCGGGAACGTAGTCCGTTATCTTAACCCCCTTGAAGAGCACATCGAATCGCCTTTGTTGGTCGCAGCCGATGTCTCGGAGCCCGAGTTCGAGGACAAGAGCATTCTCATAGGGCTTCTCGTGCAGCCCATGGCCCACCTCGTTGATCACTTCAAACGCCGCACCGATGATCACACGTGTGAGCTCCCTTTCAGCCAGATCATCCGTGTTCATCGGTGTCCATCCGTGGTTAAATCCATTCCGCGATTCAAACCACCTTGCAGTAATCCAGCAGCCCTTGCCTTCCGCCTTCGCGGCCGAAGCCGCTTTCCTTGTATCCACCAAACGGTGACGTCGGATCGAACTTGTTATACGTGTTCGCCCACACCACGCCCGCCTTCAGTTCCGTCGACAGCTTCAAAATCCGCGAGCCCTTGTCCGTCCACACGCCCGCGCTCAATCCATATGCCGTGTTGTTCGCCTTCTCCACCGCCTCCTCCACCGTCCGAAACGTCAGGATGCTCAACACCGGCCCGAAGATCTCCTCACGCGCGATCCGATGGCTCATCGTCACGCCGGAGAAGAGCGTCGGCTTGAAATAAAATCCCTTGGCCGGGAGCCGGCAGGGCGGCTGGAAAATCTCCGCTCCTTCCTTCACGCCGCTGTCGACCAGCGCCGCGATTTTCTTCAACTGCTCCTTCGAGTTGATCGCGCCGACGTCCGTGTTCTTGTCCATCGGATCGCCCACGCGCAGCACGCGAATCCGGTTCTTCAACTTCGTCAGCACCCGCTCCGCCACCGGCTCGTGCACCAGCAGCCTCGAACCCGCACAGCACACGTGGCCTTGGTTGAAAAAGATCCCGTTCACGATCCCCTCCACCGCCTGGTCGAGCGGCGCGTCGTCGAACACGATGTTCGCCGCCTTCCCACCCAGCTCCATCGTCATCTTCTTCCCGCTGCCCGCCAGCGAGCGCATGATGACCTTGCCGACCTCCGTCGACCCGGTGAACGCCACCTTCGCCGCGGTCGCATGCCCCATCACCGCCGCGCCGACCTCACCGGCACCCGTGACGAAATTCACCGTGCCCGGCGGCAGCCCCGCGTCACGGATGATCTCCGCCAGCTTCAGACAAGTGATCGACGTCGTCTCCGCCGGCTTCAACACCACCGTGTTCCCCATCGCCAGCGCCGGCGCGAGTTTCCACGCGAGCATCAACAACGGAAAATTCCACGGGATCACCTGCCCGACCACGCCCAGCGGCGCGACCTTCGCCCCCGGCGCCACATACTCCAGCTTATCCGCCCAGCCCGCGTGATAGAAAAAGTGCGCCGCCGCCATGGGCACGTCGAAGTCCCGCGCTTCCTTGATCGGCTTCCCGCCGTCGAGCGTCTCCGCCACCGCAAACTCGCGCGCACGGTCCTGCAGCAGCCGCGCGACCCGAAACAGATACTTCGCCCGCTCGCGACCCGGCAGTTTCCCCCACGTCGTGTCGAACGCCCGCTGCGCCGCCGCATACGCCGCATCCACGTCCGCCGCGCCCGCGAGCGCGATCTCCGCCAGCTTCCGCTCGTTCGCCGGATTGATGGAGTCGAAATATTTCCCCGACTTCGGCGCGACGAACTCGCCTCCGATGAACAGCTCGTAGCGCGCCTTGAGCCGCGGGTCCGCCGTCTCCGGCGCGGGATCGAATTCCCACAAATCGCCGAAAATCAGTTCCGGCGCCGGACGCGAACCCCGCGTCGTTTTCTTTTTATCGGAGATAGCAGTAGGCATTTTCATTTGGCCCGCGAATCACGCGAAAAATCGCGAATTCCAACGGACATCATCGATTGGGATCTAGAATAATTCGCGGCCATTCGCGTGATTCGCGGGAGGTTTAGTAACTGTCCGCCGCCTCGCTGAAGTAATACGGCGCCTGATACGCGCCCGTTTTCTCCTTCTCGAGCTGCCGCAGCAGATCGTTGAGCAGCGAACTCGCGCCGAACCGATAGCGCGCGTTGTTCAACCACGCGTCGCCCAACGTCTCCTTCACCGCGACCAAAAACTGCAGCGCCTGCTTCGCCGTCCGAATCCCGCCCGCCGGCTTCATCGCGATCGCACTGCCCGTATCCAGATAATAATCACGGATCGCCTCGAGCATCACCTGGTTGTTCGCCAGCGTCGCGTTAACCGCCGTCTTGCCCGTGCTCGTCTTGATGAAATCCCCGTCGCGGATCGTCCTCATCGCGATGAACGACGCCGCCCGAATGTTGTCGTAGGTCTCCAGCTCGCTCACCTCCAGGATCACCTTCAGCGTCGCCTCCCCGCATGCCTCGACCACCGCCGCGATTTCGTCGCGCACCTCGTCGAACTCGCCCGCCAGAAACGCCCCGCGGTTGATCACCATGTCGATCTCGTCCGCGCCGTCCGCCACCGCCGCCTTCACCTCGCCGAGCCGCGTCTTCAGCGGTGCCTGCCCGCTCGGAAACGCGGTCGCGACCGACGCGATCCGCACCGCCGTGTCGCTGCCGAGCGCCCGCCGCGCGTGCTTCACCATCGACGGATAAACGCACACCGCCGCCACCTGGGGCACCGCCGGATCCTCGTGCGGCCGCAACGCCTTCTGGCAAAGCGACGCCACCTTCCCCGGCGTGTCTTTCCCCTCGAGCGTCGTGAGATCGACCATCGAGACGGCGGTCCTCAGCCCCCACCGTTTCGAATTTTTCTTGATCGAACGCGTCGTGTATTTCGCGACGCGCTCCTCGACGCCGACCGCATCGACTCGGCCGATCTCGTCCAGCAAACGGCGAAACGCCGCAGGTCCTGCGCTCAGCATGACGCGCACTATCGCGACGGCTTTTTCAGAAGCCAAACGAAAAGGTGGATCGTAGCAGCAGGTCTCCGCGCCGCCCGCCTTCCCCAGTAGGTGCCGCGCCCGCCGCGCCACGTTGCGCGCAAGCGCGCAACGCCCATCCCCCCAGCACGCGCAAAGCCGTCCGCCGCTACGTCCGCCTCAATGCCATTCACCCTCGCCTCCTATCCGCCCGTCCAGGGCTCCTCGCCGCGCCACCCTTTTCCCCCCATCTCTCACTCGTGAACTTCAAAGCCCTCCCGAAACACCTCTGGCGCGAGTGGATTCGCCCGCTCGCGCTGCCCTTCCTCGCCATTCTCGCCGCGAAATCCGCGCTCGCCGACATCAACCCCGTTCCCTCCGGCTCGATGATTCCCACCGTCCTCGAAGGCGACATCGTCTTCGTCAACAAGCTCGCCTACGATCTCAAGGTCCCGTTCACCACCCATCGCCTCGCGCAATGGGCCGATCCCGCCCGCGGCGACATCGTCGTTTGTTTCTCCCCCGCCGACGGCACGCGCCTCCTGAAACGCGTCGCCGCCCTCCCCGGCGACACCATCGAGATGCGCAACGAAACGCTCTTCCTCAACGGCTCTCCGGTCTCCTACACCGCGCTCCCGTCCGACGCCGCCGGCATCCCCCACCTGACCGACGACGAGCGCCAAGGCGCCGTTTTCGCGCGCGAGAACCTCGGCCCGCGCACGCACGCGATCATGGTCACCCCGCACCGCGCCGCCCTGCGTAACTTCGCACCGATCACCGTGCCGCCCGGCCGCTATTTCATGCTCGGCGACAACCGCGATAACAGCACCGACTCGCGCGTCTTCGGCTTCGTGCCCCGCGCACAAATCGTCGGCGAAGCCAAAGGCGTCTTCGTCTCCGCCGACCTGAACCGCTGGCTCAAACCCCGCTTCGATCGCTTCTTCGCCGCGCTGGAGTGAAGTCTTCGGCCCGTAGGGGCACGTGTCCCCATCTGCCTTGGATTGCGCGCCCGCCTACCCCGCCTCCTGAAACTGCAGCGCGTGCAGCCGCGCATACAGCCCGCCCGCCGCGAGCAGCTCCGCGTGCGTGCCCTGCTCCGCCAGCCGGCCTTGCTCCATCACCAGAATCGTATCCGCCCGCTGGATCGTCGACAGCCGGTGCGCGATCACGAACGCCGTCCGCCCCTTCATCAGCCGCTCCATCGCCTGCTGGATCAACCGCTCCGACACCGTGTCGAGCGCGCTCGTCGCCTCGTCGAAAATCAAGATCCGCGGATCGCGCAAAATCGCTCGCGCAATCGCGATTCGCTGCCGCTGCCCGCCCGACAGCTTCGCGCCCCGCTCGCCCACCACCGTCGCGTATCCATCCGGCAACTTCACGATGAACTCGTGCGCGTTCGCCGCCTCCGCCGCCGCGCGGATCTCCTCCGGCGTCGCATCCGCGCGACCATACTTGATGTTGTCCTCGAGCGTGCCCGAAAACAGCACGTTCTCCTGCAACACAATCCCGATCTGCCGGCGCAACGACTCCACCGTTACGTCCCGCACGTCCTGCCCGTCGACCAACACCTGGCCCGACGCCACATCGTAAAACCGCGCCACCAGGTTGATGATCGTGCTCTTCCCCGACCCGCTCGGCCCCACGATCGCCACCATCCGTCCCGACGGTATCCGAAAATTCACTTCGGTCAGCGTGCGCGGCCGGCCCTGCCCCGGCGGCTCCAGTTCGTAGTCGAAACACACGCCGCGAAACTCCACCTCGCCGCGGATCGGCGGCAGCGCGCCCGCGCCCGCCCGATCCGCGACCTCCGGCCGCGTGTCGAGCATCGCCCACATGTTCTCGAGCGCCGTGTTCGCCCGCTGAAACACCGCCGTCAAATCCACGAACCGCACGATCGGCGGAAAGATGAACACGATGTAAGCATTGAACGCCACCAGCGTGCCGATCTGCATCGCGCCCTGGATCACCAGCAGTCCGCCGTAACCGAGCACGATCAGCGCGCCGAACGAACCGAGCACGTCCGCCACCACCGACAGCCGTGTGTTGCGCATCACGATCTGCGAGTAATTGAAATAGTCCGCATTGATCCCGCTCGCGAACGCCGTCGTCTCCGCCGCCTCGCGCGTGAACGACTTCACCACCCGCGACGCCGCCACGCGCTCGTGCAGAAACCCCACGACTTTGTCCCAATTGTCGCGATGCACCCGGCTCTCCTCCCGCATTCTCCGGCGATTATACAGATAACTCAGCACGAACAGCGGCAGCACGAGCGTCACCGCCAGCGCGAGCCGCCATTCCACCCAAAAAAGAAAACCCAACACGCCGACGAGCGTCACCGCATCCGCGATCACCGTGATGAGAAATCCGTTCGTCAGGTTGTAAACCTCCCCCGTGTCCTGCGTGATGCGCGAGACGACCTTCCCCGTCTGGTTCGCATCGAAGTAGCGCAGCGACAGCGTCTGCAGGTGGGCGAAGAGCCGTATTCGCAAATCGCATACGATCCGCATCGCGCTGAACTGCAGGATGCGGTTGCGCTGCAGTGTCAGCCACCCGCGCAACAAGAACAAGACCGTGAAGATCCCCAGCAGCCGACCGAACTGCGCCAGGTCGCGCCGCGGCAGCGCCTCGTCGATCAGCAGCTTGAAAATCCACGGCGCCGGCAACGCGAGCAGCGTCGCCGCGAGGATCAGCAGAATGCCGAGCGCGATCCGCCAGCGATGCGGCCGGGTGAGAGCGAGGAAGCGTTGAAACGTGCCGGGGCGCGAGTCCATGACGACGGGCGCGCAAACTCCCAAAATCTCCGCCGCGCAGCCAGCCGATACTTGTTCGCCAGCGCGGCGCTTCGCAGCGCGCGGTTGCCAACCCGCGCGCGCCCGCCACCGTTTTGCGCGCCGCTCATGAAACCGCTCCGCGCCGCCCTCGCTTTCTTCGCCGTCCTCACCTTCGGCCTCGCGACGCACGCGGCCGACGACGACGACTTCGCCGCCGTGCGCGCCGCCGACGCCGACCGCATCGCCGCCACCATCGCCGGCGATGTCGCGCAACTCGGCGAACTTCTCTCCGCCGACCTTCGCTACGCGCACTCCGACGGCCGCGTCCAAACCAAATCGCAGTTCCTCGCCGCCGTCGCCACCAACCCGGTCAAATACCTCTCCGTCGTCCCCCGCGACGTCGAACTTCAAACCATCGCCTCCGGGGCCGTGACGATGACCGGCCGCGCCGAAGTGCTCGCGCAAACAAAAACCGACCGCGTGAAATTCGCCCTGCGCTTCCTCGCTGTCTGGCGCCATGAATCCGGCCGCTGGCGGCTCGCCGCCTACCAATCCTCGCAACTCCTCCCGTCGTCTAGCCCCGCGAACGCCGCTCCATGAACATCCTGGTCATCTCCGCCAGCCTCAACTCCGACAGCTACAGCCGCGTCCTCGCACGCGAGGCCGAAACCGCGCTCGCCGCCGACGGCCACACCGCGACGTTTCTCGATCTGCGCGAACTCCCCCTGCCGCTCTGCGATGGCGAGACCGCCTACGGCCACGAGAACGTGCTCCGGGCGAGCAAGATGGTCGCCGGCAGCGACGGCATCATCCTCGCCACGCCCATCTACAACTACGACGCCAACGCCGCCGCGAAAAATCTCGTCGAACTCACCGGCCGTGCCTGGACCGACAAGGTCGTCGGTTTCCTCTGCGCCGCCGGCGGCGCGTCCAGCTACATGTCGATCATGGCGCTCGCCAACAGCCTGATGCTCGACTTCCGCTGCGTGATCGTGCCGCGCTTCGTCTATTCCAGCGGCGCCGCATTCGCCGACGGCAAGATCGTCGACTCGCAGATCGCCGCCCGCGTCGCCGAGTGCGCCAAGGCCACCGCCACCCTCGCCGCCGCCGTGAAAACCCTTCACGAAACTCGCTGACCCGCTTCGGTCCCCGGCGCTCCTCACCCGTGGCTCGCTGCGTGAGCAGCGGGAAAAGCACCCCTTCTCCCGCACGCCGCGCGCTCCCTGCCCTCACGGGCAGAGCCACGCAAACCCGTGGCTCGCTGCGTGAGCAGCGGGAAAACGGCCTCCCCTCTCCTTGGCCGCTCTTTTCCGTTGGTGCGTCGCACCACGCAGGTCAGGTTTCCTGTCATGCTGAGGAAAAGTTCCGCCGTCCGCCGCTGGCGCCGAATCGCCGCTGCCCTTGTCGCATCCGCGCTGACCACCTTCCTCCTCGCGCAGGAGGTCCAGCGCCACGGCCTCCTCTTCGAACGCTGGATCTGCGACACGTTTTTCAACGGGTATCGGCCTTCCCACTACACGCAGCAGTGGGACATTCCCGCTTCCGCCAACCTCTCTCACGGCGGCGTGCCGGTAAACCCGAAGGCCGCGAAATACGGCACGCCCGTCGATCTCGGCGACGCCCTGCGGCAGTTCGACATCGCCGAACCGTTCATCCTCGCGATCGGCTATTGGCAGCAGGACGGCGGCGCGAAGCGCTTCGTCAACCTGGTCGCGCCGCGCATCGAACCCGCGCAATGGCGCGCACTTTGGCATCCGATCACGCGCGCCGACCTCGAACGGCTCGACGCCGTCATCAAGGACCGCTCGCTCACGCCTGCCCAGGCGCGCGCCGCCGCGAAGAAAATCAAGAACGCTCCGCCTTTCACGCAGGCCCGTATCGTGGTGAACCCAAAAATCGATTCGAAGTCGCAGCGCCGCCTGCAATGCAGCCTCCGCTTCGCCGACGTGTTCACGCACCTCGCACCCGGCGCCGACCTCGCCCCGCACCCGCGCCCCACGCTCTGGGGCGTCGAGTTCCCCGCTCACCTCGCCTCCCCGCCCCGCACGTTCGCAAAGTAAGTAGGGCGGGCTTCAGCCCGCGCTCCGCGTCATCTCGAGAAACAGACGGGGACGTCCGTTCTCCATCTCGCCTCCCCCTCACCGCCCCGTCCCGCTCTCCGCGCCCCACAGCCGCTCCTTGATCTCGCGGCTGCGCGTGCGTCCCACCGGCAGCCGCACGCCATTGCGCAACTCCACCTCCTGCCGGCTGCCTTCGTGCGCATGCCACGCCTTCACTTCGCTCAACCGCACGACGTAGCTCTTGTGAATCCGCTCGAACCCCGGCGGCAGCAGCGCGTGCAGTTTCTCGAGCGTCTTGTCGTGCAACTCCCGCGTGCCGTCGTCCAACACCAGTTCCGCATACGCGCCCGCGCCCTGCACGTAGAGCACGCGATCCACCGGCACGAGTTCGACCTTCCCATATTTGCGCACCGCGAGATATTTCGCCGCCAGCGCTGACCGCCCCTCGCGCTCCGTCACCCGCCGCAACGCCTGCGCCAGCCGCTCCTGCGTAAACGGCTTCGGCACGAAATCGATCATGCCAAACTCGAACGCCCGCAACGCCTGGTCCGTGTTCGCCGACACCACGATCGTGTGAAACGACCCCGCCACGCTCGTGCGGAGCAGCTCCATGCCATCGCGCCCGTTCAAATTCAGATCGAGCAGCAACAGATCGATCGGCATCTCCGCCAGTTTCGCACTCGCTTCCGAAAACAACGCCGCGACGCGCAACGTCTCCAACTGCGCCCCCAGAATCTCGCGCGTGAAACGCTCCAGCCGCTGCGCCAGCAACGGCTCGTCCTCGACAATCAGCACTCTCATGTCGCCGCGCCTCCCCGCGCCGCCGCCCGTTCCGCCCACGTCTCGCCTGCCGCCGGCTTCGTCTCCACCGACGCCGCAGCCGCGCTCGCGTCCTCGACGTCGATGACCGTCCGCCATCCACCCTCCACCGGTCCCGCGTCGAGCGTCCACCGCCCCGTGAAACTCTCCTCGAGCCGCGCCTTCACATAACGCATGCCCGTGCCCTCCCGCGCCGGCTCCTCCGGTTCGCCCGCCGGCTCGCCACGCGCCACCAGCGTGTAACGCGTCCGCCCCTCCGCGCGCCCAATCGCCAGCGCGAAACCCTGCTCGCCGTCGCGCGGCCGCAGATGCGTCAGTCCGTTCTCCACCAACGTGTGCAACAGCGCCGGCGGCACGCACAGCCCCGCGTCGCTGCCCTCGACCGTCAGCGTGCACCGCGCACCTTTGCGGAGGCTCATGATCCGCAGATGCGCGCGACATAGCTCGATCTCCTGCGCGAGCGGGATCAGCTTCTCGCCCGACACCCGCGCCAAAATCCGAAACTCCCCCGCCAGCGCCTCGACCAGCGTCGCCGCCGTCCTCGGATCCTGCTCCACCACTTCCATGATCGTCGCGAGCGTGTTCAACAAGAAGTGCGGCTGGATGTTTTTCTTGAGCAGCTCGATCTCCAGTCGCGCCGCCGTCAGCGTCGCCTCCCGCGCGCGCTCGCGCTCCGCCCGCATCTGCGCGCCGAGCATCGTGAACACGAACAACACCAGCCCGCCGAAGATCAGGAAAAACGTCGGATCGAGAAACTCGCGCGGATTTGCCCGCACCAGCGCGAGCCCCACCGCCACGCCCACGAGCACGAACCACGCGCCCGGCCGACGCCGCCACGCCGCCCACGCCGCGATCGCGAGCGACACCGCCAGCATCGCGCGACACAGCCACAACACTTTCGTCTCATACCACGGCGACATCGCCCACGCCCCCGCCAGCAGCACGACCGTCGCCGCCAGCCACACGCGCCGCCGCGTCACCGCAAACTGCTCCAGCAACAACCACGGCAGCATCACGCCGATCAAGGTCAGCACCACCGTGATCGCGACCAGCCGCGGATAATGCCAGTCATACGGCGCCGCGTAAATCCACCGCAGCGCCACGAGCCCGTAAAACACCGCCAGGGTCACGCCCAGCACCGCGCACCACAGCAACGGCCGCCGCCGCTCCGCAAAACGAAACAGCACCGCGCTCACGCCCGCGATCACCAGCGAACCGACCACGCCGATCAGCGGAAAAATCGGACGCCGCGCCTCGAACGCCAACCGCTGCGCGGCGTTGACGAGTTTGAAGCCCGGCTGGAATTGCGGCACCGGAAAATTGTAGTGATAGCTCGAGATCCGCAGCGCGACCACGTGCTCGCCCGGACCGAGCAGCTCGTCCGGAATCCGGATCAAATGATCGAGCGGACCCGTCTGCTCCTCGTCGCGGCTCGACGCCACCACGCCGCTGCGCCGCAGCAGCCGGCCGTCCCAGAAAAATTCGAACGAATACACCGCGCCGAGAAACACCGCATCGATCGGCGCATCCGGATCCGCATGCGGCCACGCGAAAATGTCGTCAGGTCGCATGACCGGCTGCGCCCGCGACGGCGGCTCGACCCGATAGCGCAGCCAAAAGACACCCGCGCGCGCCGGCACTTCATCCGGCGCGATCCGCTGCCAGTCGCTGTCATCCCAGTCCGGCGCCGCCCACCGTGGATCGTCACCGTGTTGCAGGCGAATATCCGCCGGCGAGGAGTAGGCCTCGCCCGCCATCGCCGGCACCGCCGCCAGCAGCCACACCACGACGGCGCTCAAGCAGCCGGAAAGGAATCGCATCGCGCCGCCCACTCTGGCGGCGCGCCTCGCCGCGTCCACGCGTTTTCCGAGCCGTTGGCTCGCCCGCCGAGTCGTTCACTCGCGCTGCGCGCACGCCTGCCACGCATCGAGCACCGCCATGTTGCCCAGCGTGTCCGCCGTGCTCATCTGCGGCACGTCGCGTTTGCCGTCTGCCAGCGCCGTCGCAAACGCATCCGCCTCCAGCGCGTAAAGCCACTCGCCCGTCTCCACGACGATCTCCTGCGGCTTCCGCTCCGCCCCGCGATACAGCAGCAGCCTCGTCGCCCCGCCCTCGCGCCCCGGTATCCACGGCTCGAGCACATGCAGCCAGCCGTCGGTCCCGTAGATTCGCGCCGTGCTGTCCTGATACAACGCCACGCCCGTCGCCACCTGCGCGATCATTCCGCCCGCAAATTGCAGCGTCGCCGCCGCGTAAACATCCACGCCCGTCTGCGGGTGCAACTCCACCGCGCCCGTCACGTTCACCGGATCGCGAAACGCCTCGCCCGCCGCCGCGCCCGCGATCAACCGCGCAAACGACACCGGATAGCATCCAACATCCAGAATCCCTCCGCCGCCGAGTGCCTTGCTGAAAAAACGATTTTCCGCGTCGAACGCCGTCGAAAAACTGAACGTCGCCTGCACAAGCCCCACGCGACCCAGCGCGCCGCCGCGCACGAGTTCGACGATCTTCGCCGTCTGCGGATGACAGCGATACATGAACGCCTCCATCAGCAGCACGTTCGCCGCGCGACACGCCGCGACCGCCTCCGCCGCTTCCGCGCGCGTCAGCGTGATGGGCTTCTCGCACAACACATGTTTTCCCGCCTGCGCCGCGCGCACGATCCACGCCACATGCTGCGGGTGCGGCGTCGCGATATACACCGCCTGCACGTCGCGATCCGCGAGCAACGCCTCATAGCTGCCATGCGCCCGCGCGATGCCGAACTCGCGCGCGAATTTCTCCGCCGACTCCAGCGAACGACTGCCCACCGCCACCACGCGCCCGCACCGCGACCGCGCCACGCCCTGCGCAAACGCCCGCGCAATTCCCCCCGTCGCGATGATGCCCCAGTTCAGCCGTTCAGTCATCCGTCGACCATGAACGTCCGACCAATCGTCGCGCAAGTCGCCGTCTCAAAGGACGGCATGATTCGGGCCAATCCGAAAACTCCCTCTCCGACTTCACCCCGGAGAACCGACGGCCAACGAAACGCAATATGAAGCCCCTTCCGCCAATCAGCTTTTGACGCGCCGCTAAACCAGGGCCATGCTCCCGATGTGCTCACCAAGGCCGAGATTCAGCGGCTCCGTTCGCTTCGCGAAAAGAAGCATCGCGAGGAACTCGGCCTCTTCGTCATCGAGGGCGGAAAGGTCGTGGGCGAACTGCTCGCCGCGAACTATCCCTTCGCCGAAATTTACGCGACCGATCCCTGGCTGAGCATCAACGCCCCCGGCGGCACGCTCGCGTCGCCCTCGCCGCATCGTCCGCCCGTCACGCGCCTGAGCGATGAAGAGATGGCGCGCGCCTCGCACTATCCGACGCCGTCCGCCGTCCTCGCCGTCGGGCCGATTCACCGCGAACCGCTCCCGCCCCACGGCCTCGATCACGGACTCACGCTCGCCCTCGACGGCGTCCAGGACCCGGGCAACGTCGGCACGCTCCTGCGCATCGCCGACTGGTTCGCACTCGACCGCGTGCTGCTCTCGCCCGATTGCGCCGACGTTTATCACCAGAAGGTCATCAACGCCACCATGGGCTCCTTCGCCCGCGTGAAGGTTCACACCGCCGACCTCGCCGCCGCCTTCGAGGAAACGTTCAACCTGCCGATCCTCGGCTGCGATCTCACCGGCGACAGCGTGCACACGATGGGGGCCTATTCGGACGCCGTCATCGTCGTCGGCAGCGAAGGCCGCGGCCTTTCGCCCGAGGTCCGCGAGTGTATCACGCGTTACATTACGATCCCGCGTTTCGGCACGGCCGAATCGCTCAACGCCGCCACCGCCGCCGCGATCGTCTGCGACAATCTCCGCCGCACGCAGAACGACTGAGTCCGGCTTCGGCGCGTCGCCGCCGCTCGCGCCCGCCTACCCGTCGATCCCGAACACCGCCTTCGCGTAATTCTCCACGCTGAACGGCTGCAAGTCCTCCGCCTGCTCGCCGAGGCCGAGGAAATAAATCGGGATCTTCAACTGCCGGTAAATCCCCACGATCGCGCCGCCGCGGCTCGTCCCGTCGAGCTTCGTCACCACCAGTCCCGTCAGCCCGAAGCTCTGGTGAAACACCTTCGCCTGCTCGATCGAATTGCTCCCGAGCGAGCCGTCGACCACGAGCCAGCGATGCTGCGGCGCCGTCGGATCGTTCTTCTGCAGCACGCGCCGGATCTTCGCCAGTTCCTCCATCAGATTGCTTTTGGTGTGCAGCCGTCCCGCCGTGTCGACGATCAGATAATCGCGGCCGCGCGAGTTCGCCGCCTGCCACGCATCGAACGCCACCGCCGCCGCATCCGCGCCCGTGTGGCTCGCGATGATCTCCAGGTCGAGCCGCGTGCCCCACGTCTTCAACTGCTCGACCGCCGCCGCGCGAAACGTATCGCACGCCGCCAGCGTCACCGTCTTCCCATCCTCCTTCAATTTCCACGCGAGCTTCGCCGACGTCGTCGTCTTGCCCGAGCCGTTCACGCCAATCATCGCGATGACGATCGGCTTCTTGCCCGCCGCTGGAGCCGCGGCGCCCCCGCCGCGCGTCGTCTCTCCGTCCAGCACGCCTTCGCTCCCCGCCAGCACGCGCTGCAACACCGTCGCGCCGATCTCCGCCGCCTGCTGCCCGCGCAGCTCCTTGTCCTTGCCGTAAGCCTTTTTGATCTCCGCCAGAATCTCCGTCGTCGTCTCCACGCCGAAGTCCGCCGTGTAGAGCGCCTCCTCGAGTTCATCGAGCGATGCCGCGTCGATCTTCCGCCCGCCGAACAGCCCGCGCGTCTTCGACGCGATTGCCGAGACCGTCTTCGACAGCCCGTCTTTGAATTTTTTGAAAAGTCCAAACATCGGAAAAAGTAGCGAGTAGCGAGTAGTGAGTAGTGGGTGGCAGGTAGAAGCAAGGCACGCCGCCATGCTCGCTACTCGCTACTCACTACCCGCTACTTCATCCCCATCCCTCATTCCGCCTTCCGCGCGTCGCGGCCGATCTGATCCTTCAACCGGTCGAGGATGCCGTTGATGAAGCGCTTCGCGTCGGCGTTGGAAAACTGCTTCGACAAATCGATCGCCTCGTTGATCGACACCACCGGCGGGATGTCCTTGCGACAAATCATCTCGAACATCGCGATGCGCAAAATCGCCAGGTCGATCTTCGCAATGCGCTCGAACTCCCAGTTGTGCGCGAGCCCCTTGATCCGCGAGTCGATCTCCGCGATGTGCTCGATCACGCCATGGATCAGCTCCTCGCCGAACGCGTAATGATCGCGCGGCTGCTCCATGTTTTCGAAAAACACCCGAAGATCCTCCGTCAGGTTTTTCGGCGTGTTCATGCTCCACGCGAACAGAAATTGGAGCGCGGCCACCCGGCCATCGCGCCGCTGCGCAAACAAGGCTTTGCTCATCGGGAAAATTCCTTCTTCAAAACCGCCATCTCCAGCGCCGCCGCGGCGAACTCCGCGCCGCGGTCGATCTTTCCACTGCAGCGCGCCTCGGCTTGGGCCCGGGTATTGACGACAATCACGCCGTTGATGACCGGCGTCCGCGTGGCGAGTGCCACGTTTTGCAACGCCTGCGACACGCTGTTGCCCACCATCTCGTGATGCGACGTGTCGCCGCCGATCAGCACGCCCAGCCCGATCACGACATCGCGCCGCCCCCGCGCCAGTTCCGCGGCCGCCCACGGCACCTCGTGCGAACCCGGCACGCGCACCACCGCGAGCCGCTTCTCCTTCACGCCCGCCGCGTGCAGCTTCGCCAGCACACGCGCGAGCAGCGCATCGACCAGGTCGGCATTGAATCGCGCCGCGACAATGCCGACGCGCAGCGCGGCACCGTTGACGACCACTTCACTGGGAGCGGCAAGACTCATGAACCGGCTATCGACTAGGCCAAAGCGCCATTCCGCAACTCAAATCCCGTTCACTCCGAAATGGCAGCAACCACGAATGGACACGAATTTACACGAATATCGATCCACGGCATCGAGCACGGTGCCTTTCATTCGTGTGAGTTCGTATCCATTCGTGGTTAAGAATTTCCGGATCGGTAAATCCGTGTCCATCGGTGTCCATCCGTGGTTAAGAAAAAACCACCCGGCTACAACGGCACCTGCTCGACAATCTCCAGCCCATAGCCATCGAGCCCGACCACCCGCCGCGCGCTCTTCGACAGCAACCGGATCTTCCTCAACCCCAGCGCCGCCAGAATCTGCGCGCCGATCCCGTAATCGCGGAAACTCATCGGCGGCGGCGCCTCGCCCGGTTTCGCATCCAGTCGGCGAATCAGCTCCGCCCCGCCATTCGCGTGCTCCATATACAGCACCACCCCGCGCCCCTCGCGCGCGACCGCCTCCAGCGAGGCCGTCAACGCCTGATGCGTCTCCATCCCGCGCATCCGAAAAACATCCCCGAGCAGATTCTCGCTGTGCACCCGCACCAGCGCCGGCTCCGCACTCAGGGAACCCATCGCGAGCGCCAGGTGATGTCGATTGTCAAGCTTGCTGCGAAACACATGCAGCGTGAACTCGCCGAAATCCGACGGAAACGGCCGCGTGCACACCAACTCGACCAGCGCATCCCGCTTCGCCCGATACTCGATCAACTGCGCGATCGAAATCATCCGCAGCCCGAACCGCCGCTTGAACTCGATCAACTCCGGCAGCCGCTGCACCGAGCCATCGTCGTTTATCAACTCGCACAACACCCCGCTCGGATGCAGCCCCGCGAGCTGCGCCAGATCGACCGCCGCCTCCGTGTGACCCGCCCGCTCGAGCACGCCGCCCGACCTCGCGCGCAAGGGAAACACATGCCCCGGCTGCACGAGCTGCTCCGGCCGCGCATTGGGATCGGCCAGAATGCGAATCGTCTGCGTGCGATCGTGCGCGCTGATCCCCGTCGTGATGCCGTCCGCCGCATCGACGCTCACCGTGAAATCCGTCCGCTGCACCTCGCGATTTTGTTGCACCATCGGCCCAAGCCCGAGCCGGCGCAGCTGCGGATCGACTGTCGGCACGCACACGATCCCGCTGCAATAACGGATCATCATGTTCACCGTCTCCGGCGTCGCCTTCGCCGCCGCCATGATGAGATCACCCTCGTTTTCGCGGTCCTCGTCGTCGGTCACGATGACCAGCCGGCCCGCCGCGATTTCGGCGATGGCCGACTCGACGGAGTCGAACGAAGCGTGCACGGAAGCGGACATCCCCGAAACCTCGCGAGCGCCCTCCCCCCTGTCAACCGCGCCGCCGCCCCGTAGGTTCGGGATGGAGGGCCAAGCTCCGCGCGGCCGATCCGAGAGGCGCAGGGATGAGGACCACCGCTCCCGCTACGGATAATTCACACTATAAAACTCCACCGGATCCTCGCTGCTTTCGACAAACAGCGCGATCGCCACGCGAAAATTATGCGGCGGACGGATCACGCGCGCCGATGTCAGCACCGTTCCATCGCCACCGGGATTCAGCACCAGCCGCTCGTCGTTCGGCTGGTAACGCACCGGCCAGCGCAACGTCGCCCGCGCGACGTCCACCGGCTTCTTCACCTTCTTCGCATCGTAAAACGTCAGCACGAAATTCCCGCCCGCGACCTCCAGCCCGAGAAATTCCCCCGTCGGCCGCGGAATCGTCACGCCTGCGATCGCGTTCTTCTCCGCCGCCGGCCGCGCGTTCTCCGCCGCAACTGCGCTCGTCACCGCCCCCGGCGCCGTCGCGCCCACCCCGATCAAACCCACCGCCAGCCCCAGCCACGCGCGCACGTTTTTCATGCGCGCACTCTGTCGAAACCTTCTTCGACCGCAAGCCGCCGCCACGCCCGTTCCACCCACCGCGCTCACGCCGCCAGCGCATGACACGTCCGCGCCAGCTCGCGATCCGTGATCGCCGGCATGCGCTTCAACGCGAACAGCGCCGTCGGCTCCCACAACATCGTGCGCAGCGGTTCGAGGAAACGCTTCGGCACGTCCGGCGTCACGATCGCCTGCAACACGCCCAGCGTCTGCCGCGACGCCGGCAGCCCCAGCCACTCGAGCAGCCCGAACACGCCGTTCCGCTCGTGCACCGCATTGATCTCGTCCCAGCACGCCCCCGACGTCCCGCGCAGCGCCGCGTGCGACGCCACGAACGCCGTCAGCGCCGGCGTCTCGTTCAGTTCGCCCAGCAGCTCCGGCGAACGCGCAATCGTCTGCAACGCCTCCATCCGCGTGACCGTGAACCGTTCCAGAAACGCGCGCACCTCCGCCGGCACGAACTCCAGATAGGGCCGCCACGCCGCCTCGCCGCACTCCTGCGCCGCCGTCGCCAGCGCGTCCTCGGTCGGCGACGTCGCGATCCAGTCCTCGCCATACAGGCATTCGAAGCGGACTTCCGGCCACGGCGTGACCCGGTAAAGCGCGCCGCAGTGCGACCACGTCAGCGCGAGAGGAACGAAGCATTTTTTCTGGCGGCGGTTCGATTTCATGGCGACATCCTACCCACCCGCCTGGGACATTCCCTGTCCCACCCTAAAATTCCTAAAAACTTTCTTTCTGCCCGCGAATCACGCGAATCCCCGCATAAGCCACAGAGCTCCGACCCAGAGTGCACAGATCAATACCACTCACCCCTCATCCTCACCGGCCGTCCTCCGCATGAAAAACTTCCAAGCACCTTCTGGCCTCCTGCTTCCTCTGTGTCCGCGCTCCGTGATCTCTGTGTAACAAGATCGATTGTTTCGGTTGCGATTTTCTCCACCCAAATTCGATGACCCCACGCGCCCAGCTCTCCCGCCCGCCCCTCGAGCGCATGCTCAAGATCCACGACGAGCTCCGCCGCGGCGCGCTCGTCAACTGCACCAAGCTCGTCCATTCCCTCGAGGTTTCCCGCAAGACCATCGTCCGCGACATCGCGTTCATGCGCGACCGCCTCGAACTCCCGATCGAATTCGACGCCCAAATCCAGGCCTACCGCTACACCCAGCCGGTCAATTCGTTTCCCACCGTCAACGTCACCGAAGGCGAACTCCTCGCGCTCCTCGTCGCGCAGCGCGCGCTCCAGCAATACCGCGGCACGCCTTTTCACCGGCAGCTCGAGATCGCCTTCGAAAAACTCGCCGGCGGCCTGCGCGACCGCATCTCGTTTTCTCCCGCCGACGAACTCCGCGCCGTTTCCTTCAAAAACATCGGTCTCGGCAAAACCGACCTCGCCGTCTTCAACGCCCTCAGCGCCGCGGTCCTCCGCCAGGAGGAGGTCGCCTTCGCGTATCGTAAACCTGGAGACGCCAGAAAATCCGCCCGCCGCGTCCGACCCTACCACCTCGCGAACCGCGAAAACCTCTGGTATCTCATCGGCCACGATCTCGAGCGCGACGCCCTGCGCACCTTCGCCCTCCCGCGCATCGCCGACGTGGAGAACACCAAGATCGCCTTCACCCGCCCGCCCGATTTCTCGCCCGAAAAATTCTTCGCCAGCGCCCTCGGCGTGCTCGGCGGCGCCGGCAACCACGAGGTCGTGATCCGTTTCACTTCGGCCGTCGCCGAGCGCATCCGCGAACGCGAATGGCACGAATCGCAGGAGATGCGCGACCTGCCCGGCGGCGCGCTCGAACTCCGCCTGCGACTCGGCGCGCTCGTCGAGGTCGAGCAATGGATTCTCGGCTGGGGCGCC
>JAEYYL010000347.1 GCA_023430825.1 Verrucomicrobiota bacterium
CTAAGAGTCTGTCGGACTTAGGCGCACAAAGGCGTTTATAGATGCATATTCGATCTCACGGGACCTTTTTATCGCGAATAATCGATGCCAGATGGCCTTCATTTTCTAAGTCCGACAGACTCCTAAACCCTCTCGCGCTCAACGCCGATACGCCTTCATCGCTTTCGCGACGTCGCGCATCTCGACCTTTTTCTTCAGCGTCTCGCGCTTGTCGTAGAGTTTTTTGCCCGTGCACAACGCCACCTCGACCTTCACGAGCGCGTCCTTGAAATACATTCGCAACGGCACCAGCGCGCGCCCACCGCTGTCCAGCGCCTGCTGAATCTTCCGCACCTGGTGCTTGTGCAGGAGCAGCTTTCGAATCCGCTTCGCGTCGTGGTTGTGAATGTTCCCGAACGCATACTGCTCGATGTGCGCGCCGTGCAGCCACAACTCGCCTTTCTCCACCCGCCCGAATGCATCGTTGATCTGCGCCCGCCCCGCGCGGATCGACTTCACTTCCGTGCCGCGCAACTGGATGCCCGCCTCGAAACGCTCGTCCACGAAATAGTCGCGCAACGCTTTCGAGTTACGGATCTCCGTGTAGCGGGTGGAATCTTTTTTCTGCGCGCACATGGGTGAAGTCGGTCACAGCTATGCACAAAAAAGGCGGTGCCGGCAATCGCGGCGCCGCCTTCGGCTGAATTTGATCGCTGAAACGTCGCTCGGTTCGCTCAGTTCTCGCCCGCTTCGAAGCTGATCTTGCCCTCGATGATCTCGCGCAGCGCGAGGTCCTCGGACGACAGCTTTTCGAGCGATTCCACCAACGGACGGTTGCCGCGGCGCAGCTGTTTCACGCGGCGCGACACCACGTTGATCAACAAATTCGGGTCGGGAATGACCTTGAGCGCTTCTTTGACGTAATCGTCTCTCATGATGGGCGGGTTCCTGCGGTGAAAAACGTTGAGAGCTACACCCCACCGCCGAACCGTCAAGGGTCAATTTCCCCGCTTGCCGCAGCCACCTCGCCTCGCCGACCTTCGTCCCATGTTCGCCGCCGGCCAAGCCCCGTCCCTGCTCATCGGCTGGACCACCGTCGCCCAACGCGCCGACGCCGACACGCTCGCCGCCGACACCGTCGCGCTCGGTCTCGCCGCCTGCGTGCAAATCGATGGCCCGATCGTCTCGCACTACCGCTGGGAAGGCAAAGCCGAGCGCGCCGAGGAATTCCGCCTCACCTTCAAGTTCCTGCCCGAACACGCCGTCGCCCTCGAACGGCACCTCCGCGACCGCCATCCTTACCGCACGCCCGAATGGATCGTCGTTCACGCCGATCACGTGACAGAAAAATACTTGTCATGGGCAAAGGCGAACCCTAGCAATCCACCCCTTTAACTCGTCGCAACCCTCAATCTTTTCCCGCCATGTCACAGCACAAAAGCCTCCAAGGCGCTTCCGGTCTGGTCGTTAAACGCAATGTCCTCAAGCGCTTCGAACGCGTGGACCTCCTCAAGAAACGCGGCCAGTGGAAGGCCGGCGATCGCGTCCAGGGTCTCCGCAAGACCAAGCCCGACGTCTGATTCAGCCTCTCTTTTCTTTTCGCAGGCAGTTCTCCAACTGCCTGCTTTTTTTTGCCCGCATCGCCCGATTCCTCGCATGAGCAACGACCTCGCCCGCCCCGTTTCCCCGGCTCCCCGTCCCAACGTCCTGAAACGCCTCTACGCGTGGGTCCTCCATTGGGCGGATACGCGCTACGGCCTGCCGGCGCTGGTGCTGATCGCGTTCGTCGAGTCCTCGTTTTTCCCCATCCCGCCCGATGTGCTCCTGATCGCGTTGTGCATGGGCGCCCCGAAACGAGGACTCCATTTCGCCTTCTGGTGTTCGCTCGGCTCGGTTCTCGGTGGCGTGTTCGGCTACTTCATCGGATATGCCGCCGAACCGCTCGGCCGCTGGATCATTTTCGAGCTCCTGCACTATGGCGCCGCGTGGGAAAAGGTCGCCGAACTCTACGGCCAAAATGCGTTTCTCGCGATCGTCACCGCCGCGTTCACCCCGATTCCCTACAAGGTCTTCACGATCGCGGCGGGCGTGTTTCACGAGCAGGTGAGCCTCTGGACCCTGATCGGCGCCTCCGCCATCGGCCGCTCCGGCCGCTTCTTTCTCGTCGCCGGAACGATCTACTTCTTCGGCCCGCCCGTGAAGCGTCTCCTCGATAAATACCTCGAGATCTTCACCGTCGTTTTCATGGTCCTCCTCATCGGCAGCTTCGTGCTGCTGAAATACGCGTTCTAGTTCGCGCGTCGCCCGATCCGGCCGCACCCTCCCTGTGCCGCCGGATACGCATTGCCCCAAACCCAGTCTTTGCTCTCGACAGCGCGAACGCGGCGCATGAATTTCCCGCCGTTCCTTCTCTTTTGCGGGCGTAGCACAATGGATAGTGTAGCGGTCTCCGAAGCCGTCGATCCGGGTTCGACTCCCGGCGCTCGCACCAGAGAAATCAGCCGCGGCACCGCGCGGTCGTTCACCGTTCGAATCGTCGGCCGCGTCCAGCCTTCCGCGCGCGTTCTTCGACCCCGCGACGCACCCCACGCTCGATGACCAAACTTCGCATCCTCATCGTCGACGACGAACCCCTCGCCCGCGATCGCGTGCGCGCCATGCTCCGCGCCGAACCCGACGCCGAAATCATCGGCGAATGCGGCAACGGCACCGACGCCCTCGCCGCCATCCGCACGCAGCGTCCCGATGTCGTCTTCCTCGATATGCAGATGCCCGGCGCCGACGGCCTCCAGGTCGCCAGCCAACTCCCCACCGCCGAACGCCCCGCCATCATCTTCGTCACCGCCCACGATCGTTTCGCCGTCGATGCCTTCGGCGTGCACGCCACCGATTACCTGCTGAAGCCATTCGATCAGGAACGGTTCAAAAGCGCCCTCCAACGCGCCGCCGAACAGATCCGCGCCCGCCGCGCCGGCGATCTCAACGCCAAGCTCGAATCGCTCCTCGCCGACGCCGCGCCCGCTCCGAAAAAGC
>JAEYYL010000440.1 GCA_023430825.1 Verrucomicrobiota bacterium
CCCCCCCCCCACTGGGTCGCGTTTATCTTTTCAGCGACGAGTTCACGAACTTCCATGATGCGGAGATCGGCATCAAGGCGGTGCGGCTGCTGGAACGGCTCGGTTACGAGGTCGTGATTCCGGCGCATGTCGACAGCGGGCGGGCGCAATTTTCGAAGGGATTTCTCCGCGACGCGCAACGGCTAGCGATTCGCAACGTGGAATTACTGGCGCCAGTCGTCACCGACGAGGCGCCGCTGATCGGGTTGGAGCCGTCGGCGATCCTGGGCTTTCGCGACGAGTTTCCCGATCTCGTGCCGCTGGAATTGCGCCCGGCGGCGCGGGCGCTGGCGGGCCGCGCGCTGTTGTTTGAGGAGTGGTTTGCGCGCGAGATCGAGCGCGGGCGAATCAAGCGCGAGGCGTTCACGACCGACGCGCGCACGATCAAGCTGCACGGGCATTGTCATCAGAAAGCGCTGTCGTCGCTCGCGCCGGCGGTGAAGGCGCTCGGGCTGCCGGCGAATTATCGCGTGGAGGTGATCGCGTCGGGTTGCTGTGGGATGGCGGGGGCGTTCGGTTACGAGGCGGAGCATTTCGCGCTGTCGCAGCAGATCGGGGAACTGGTGTTGTTTCCCGCGGTGCGCGCGGCGGCGCAGGACGTGGCGATCGCGGCGGCGGGCACGAGCTGCCGGCATCAGATCAAGGACGGCACCGGCCGGCGGGCGCTGCATCCGGCGGAGATTTTATACGACGCGTTGACGTGACGCGGGGGCCGGCGCGAACCTCAGGCGGGCGGCGGCGGGGTTTCGGGTGGCGCGGGCGATGCGGGCGGTGCGGAGCGGGCGGCGGCTTCGGCTTCGAGGGCCTTGAGGCGCTCGAGCTCGAGCGGGTGTTCCTCGAGCATTTCCTCCTCGGACATCCGGCCGGTGAGCCAGGCGAGGTTCATCGGGTAGATGTCGGGGTTGAAGATGACGAAGTAGAAATGCCAGACGACGATCGCGAGCGTGGCGAGGATCGCCTCGTAGAAGTGGATGGTGCGCGAGATGTCGAAACCGAGCTTCGTGATGAGGCCCATCGACGTGTTGTCGAACCAGAGGATGACGCCGGTGATGCCCATGAGCAGCGTGCCCCAGACGAGCGCCCAGTATTCCACCTTTTCGATGTAGCTGAAGCGCGGGAAGAGCGGTTTGGTCGGGGCGAGGCCGAGGTTGTAGCGCAGCACCTTCCACGGATCGGTGACGTCGCGCCAGCGCGGTCGCAGGTCGTTGAAGAGCGCGCGGCCGGGCCGCGTGAAGGCGAGATAGGCGACGTGCCACGCGCCGGCCGCGAGGAGGGCGACGCCGGCGACGCGGTGGATGAGGCTGCGCCATTCGAACGCTTCGGTGCTCATCCGGCGGATCGCGACGACCCACCACGCCTCGGGATAACGGAGCATGAAGCCGGTGATCACGAGCAGCACGAAACTGATGACGAGGGCGCCGTGCTGCAGCCGTTCGTGCACGGTCATCCGCAAATAGAGCCGGTGGGCGACGTGGGCGGGTTCGATCAGGCCCTTCTGAATGGCGAGTTTGCGGCGGACCTTTTTCAGGAGGTCGAGCGCGTTGTGCACCGCCATGCCACCGACGACGAGGACGATCATCCAGACGTAGAGGCTGGTGATCAGATAGAGAACGGGATGGTTGCCGGCGGTGCCGGTGGCGGCTTCGGGGCTGACGTGCACCGAGCCGACGGTGAAGCGCGTATTCGCGCCGGGGTGACATTCGCCGCAGGTGTTGACGAGATTCGACTTGTGCACGGTCGACGTGGGATCGAGGTGCGACTTGATCGCGTGCGAACTGTGGCAGCTGGCGCAGTTCACCACTTCGACGGCGCCGCCGCGGGCGGCGAGGCCGTGATAGCTGTCGGCGAACGTCTGGAACGCCTGCGAGGCGAGGCCGTATTTCTGGGTGAGCCGCAGCGATGCGTGGCAGGTGGCGCAGACCTGCTGGGCGACATTGGTGGCGTGGACGGGGGAGGTGGGGTCGGTGTGGCCGCGGATGTCGTGTTCGCCGTGGCAATCGGTGCACGAAGCGGAATCCGCGTTGCCCTTGTGGAGCGCGGCGGCGTGGACGCTGTCGGCGAACTCGCCGGCTTCCTGCTCGTGGCATTTCGCGCAGGTCTCGGGCTGGCGCTGCTTGTTCATGCGCGCGCCGGGCGCGAAGGCGCGGTTCATCTCGTGGGCGCCGTGGCAGTCGACGCAGGTGGCGGCCTCGGCCTTGCCGGCCTGGAGCGCGGCGCCGTGGACGCTCTGGTCGAACGAAGCGACGAACTTCGCGCCGCGCAGCGCCTGGCGGGCGACGGCGGGCGTCTGGACGTGGCACGATTCGCAGAGCTGGATCTGGGCGAGTTTTTGCGGGACGGACGGCAGGCTCGCGCCCTGGACGATGGCCGGATCGTTGTGGCACGTGAGGCAGTTGGGCGCGGCGGGATCGCCGCGGGCCAGGCTGCGGCCGTGCGCGGAAGCGAGGAAATGATCGTGGGCGGTCTGATGGCACTGGCCGCAACTCTCGGTCAGACGGGCCGGGGCGAAGGGGAAATCGGGTGACTTGATTTTCGCGATCTCATGGCCGCCGTGGCAGGCGGCGCAGGCGGTGTCGCGGCCCTCGGGGGGCGGATTGAGCTGAAGTTGACGGTGAAATTTGTGCTTCCTGCCCGTGTCGTCGTGGCAGGAAAAGCAGTCGACGGGGACGGGTTTCTCACGGTGCGGCAGGGCCTGGCCGTCGAGCCCCTCGTGGCAGTCCATGCAGTCGTATCCAGAATGGGCGGACGCAGCCAGCTTCCGTTCGTCGACGAACAGGAGGGTCTTGGCGTGCGCGGCGGTTTTCGGGGCGAGATGCGGATCGGCGTGGCATTCGAGGCAACTCGCGCTGGTTTGGGGCTCCGTCTCTGCGGCGGGGAGGGCGGATAACCCGAGGAGCAGGAGCGGAGCGCACAGCCGGAGGATAAACGCCTTTACGCGGCGGGGCCGGCCGCCGGAGGCGGAAGGCGGGCGCGGGGAGCGGTGCAGCCGGAGCATGATGCGACGGGATTTTTCGCGGTCGCGGCGGCCGTTCGGACCGACCGTGACAGCGTCTCGTTCGGGTCATGGTAGCGGGCGAGGCGCCCGCGCGCCGTGCATATTTTGTCCGATGCTCGTCACCCTGTGCAGATCTTGCGGTGCGGCGGCGGTGCGTCGCTCGCGGGCGATGCCGCCCTTGCGTTGGGTCGGGCGGGGGCGCAGGCTGGGGCATCATGTCGGAGGTCGTGGCGCAATTTCTTCAAGCGTTCATCCCGCTCTTCGTGGCGATCGATCCGATCGGGTTGGCGGCGATTTTCCTGGCGATGAGTGCCGGTGTGCCGCCGGCGACGCGAAAAAGGATCGCGAATCAGGCGGCGTGGACGGGCGGCGGTGTGGCGCTGATGTTTCTTTTGCTCGGCCAAACGATCTTCGCGGCGCTGGGCATCACGACGAGCGACTTCCAGATCGCGGGCGGGCTGATCCTTTTCATCCTCGCGGCGCGCGATGTGGTGCATTCGGCGGCGGAAGAGCCGGCGAAGCTGGCGGACGATTTCGGGGTGGTGCCGCTGGGGATGCCGTTGATCGCGGGGCCGGCGTCGATCACGACGCTGATCCTATTGTCGCAGACGCTCGGCCTGCGGATCACGCTGGTGGCGCTGGCGGCGAACCTGGTGCTCGTGGTGCTGGCGTTCGCCTTCAGCGAAAAAATCGGCCGTTGGATCGGTGCGACGGGGATGCGCGCGATCTCGAAGATCATCTCGCTGCTGCTGGCGGCGATCGCGGTGAACATGGTGCGGCAGGGGCTCGCGCACTGAGCGCCACGTTGCGCGCGAGCGCACAACCTACACCTGGGAGGCGCGGAGCCTGCCACCACGGGATTATCCTTCGAACGTCGTGAGCAGGTCGGCGTAAATTTTCGCGGTGTTCACGAGGTCGCGGAGGTTCGCGCGCTCGTCGACGGCGTGGTAATCCTCACCGCCGGGGCCGTAGCCGAGCGTCGGAATCTTCAGGTGGTGCGCGAAAAAGTGCATGTCGTTGAAGCCGGTCGAAACGTTGAAGACGGTGGGAGTGCGACGCGTGCGCGTGACGCAACCGGCCATCGCGGCGAAAAACGGGTGGGAGGGCGGCGCGAAGCAGGCGAAGTTTTCCGAGACCTTCGTGACGGTGATGCGGCACTGCGGGATTTTGCGCGCGGCGGCGGCGAGAAAGGCGCGCAGTTCGCGCTCCGCCGACGCGTGGCGTTCGCTCGCGAGCACGCGGCGGTCGATCGAGAAGCGCGCTTCGGCGGGCACCGTGTTGATCTTGCCGCCGGGCCCGGCGGAGAACACGCCGCCGACGTTGATCGTGGGGCGCATCACGCGATCGTCGGGCGTGGTCCACGCGCGGCGCGCGAGGATCTGCTTGTAGTCCTCGAGCGCGAGCACGAGGGCGGACATCTTCTCGAGGGCGTTGACGCCGAGTTCGGGTTGCGAGCCGTGTGCGGCGCGGCCGTGGACGGTGACCTCGAGCCAGACGACGCCGTTGTGGCCGCAGCAGATGTGGTCGCGTTCGCCGCCCTCCATCACGATGGCGTAATCCGGATCGATCGGTGCGTGCCGCACGAGCCAGCCGGAGCCGAGCTCGGAATCGGTTTCCTCGTCGGCGGTGAACGAGACCTCGACGTTCATGCGCGGCGTCGTGCGCGTCGCCTGCAGCGCGCGCAACGCGAGGAGCAGGCTGGCCATCGAGCCCTTCATGTCGGACGTGCCGCGGCCGAAGATCCACCCGCGCTCGACCGCGCCGCTGAAGGGGTCGCCGTGTCTCCATTTTCCGGAGACAGGCACGACGTCGTAGTGCGCGTTGAAATGAACGGTCTTTTTCGCGCCGCGGGCGCGGAGTTTGCCGAGAACATTGAAGCGCGGAAACGCATGCTGCTCGGGCGGAAGCGTGCGGCGGAGCAGGGCGCGTGGGACGGTGTGGCGTTTTGCGGTCAGGCCGGCGGCGGCGAGTTCGGCGGTGAGGCAGGCGGTGATCGCGTCGTAGTGTTCGCCGGGCGGATTGACGGTGGCGAAGCGCACGAGTTTCTGCAGCGTGGCGACGAGATCCGCGGCGTGTTGGTCGATGTAGGCGAAAGGAGTCATGCCGCGGCGGGAGCATAGGTGGCGGTGGCGGCGCACGAAGCTTAAACTCGCGGAGGGGCGGAAGAAATGCGGCGTGCGTAGCGCGAGGTTGTAGCCGGTTGTAGGAGCCTGCTTGCAGGCGATGTTGACCGTTCGCACACCGCAATCGCCTGCAAGCAGGCTCCTACCTCCAATCCAGCAACGGCTGTGGCGTGCGTGAAAACGCTTGCGACGGAGGGAGCTTCGGCCGCGTGAGATTAAACCGGCGCTACGGTGTGAGCGTGAGCGTGTGGCGCGTTTCGCCGGGGAGGAGCGGCGCGGGTTCGCCGCGCACCCAGGCGGCGTGATCGGTTTGATAGAAGGGCGACAGCGGATGGCCGCTTGGTCCGCCGGGCATTTGAAACA
>JAEYYL010000022.1 GCA_023430825.1 Verrucomicrobiota bacterium
AATGACCGGCACGCTCACCAGCACGCCCACCCCAAACACCAGCCCCGCCGCCCCCCATACCACGCCCCCAACCCCGCGCCGCGGCGCGCCCTCCGGTCGCCGCCCCACCCGGCCCCTCCGTCCTCCATCCTCCGTTTTATCCGTGTTCATCCGTGTGCACCCGTGGTTGCCCAACCTCAGTCCGTCCTCCGCCCCGTCAACTTCGCCACGAACTTCATCGCATACCACTTCACCCGTTCGCGCACGTAGTATTCCGACCCGACTCCCTCGATGCCCAGCGCCGTCAAATCCGTGATCGCCTCGCCGTCGTCCGGGTGCAGCACGATCCACGTCAACACCCGCACGAGCTGATCCCGCGGCATCTCCTGCTCCAGCCGCGCCAGCACGATCGCCGGCACGAAGCGCTCCACCGGATTCTGCACCAGGTCCGGCACTCCCGCGACGCTCAACAGATTTCGCACGCGCTGCACCGGGTCCTCGACCCGCCCCGGCGCCCAATGCGGCAACTCGCCTTCCAGCCGCGCCAGCTTCATGTCCGTCTCGTCGTCGGGCATCACGCCCGGCGCGGCCATCGGCGTCACGAGCCCGTTATCCGGCGGGATGTTCTTGTAGTCGATCGCTGCGATATCCGCGTCGCTGATACGTTCCCACGGCGGCAACTCCGGCGCGCGCGGAGCCGCCTCCGCCACCGTGGCTGCCACCCCGCCCGGGATGACCCGCGGCGCCACGCGACCGCGCCCTTCCGCCACCAGCCCGATCGCCACCCACGCCGCGAGCACGGCCGCGAGCCACCCCTTGCCGGCCACCGCGCCGAAGCGCTGGCCCGCTTCCCAGCGAAACAACTTCACGCCCGTCACCACGCCCGCCGCGCCGATCACCGCGAGCGCGGCCAGATCGAAGCCCACCGCCGAAAATCCCTCGCCCGTCACGCACGCCTGCAATGCCTCCACCGCATAGCGCCCCGGAAAAAACGCCGACACGTGCTGCGCCCACTCCGGCAAACTCACCAGCGGCACCGCCACGCCGCCGATGATCAGCATCGGCAGGAAAATGCACTGCCCGAGCGCCTGCACCGCCGGCACGTTGTCCGCCAGCGTCGCGATCGTCAGCCCGAGCCCGATGAACGCAAAGGCCACGAACGTGAACACCACGAACAAGGCCAGCGCATGCGCCGGCGCCGTCATTCCCGCCGCCAAGGCGACCGCCAGCTGCAGCCCGCCCGCCGTCAGCACGATGACGTAGCGCGCCACCGCGGTGCTCGCAACCAGACCCCAGATGCTGACCGGCGCGAGCCGGTAACGCCGCCACACCCCGCGCTCACGCTCGCTCACCAGCGTCGTCGGCAAACCGAAACACGCGCCGCCCAGCACGCTCACCGTCAGCAACTCGCCCATGTGTCGCAGCAGCGGCACGGTTTCGTGACGATACAGCACCCAGAACGCCGCCAGAAAAATCAGCGGAAACAAATAGCCGTAAAGCAGCGCCATCCGATTCCGGAAATGCAGCCGCAGCGACATCGCGAGGTGCTGGACGAAACCGTTCACGGCGCGCCCTCCCCGCCCGTCAGTCCGATGAACACATCCTCGAGCGTCGCCTTCCGCACCTTCAACTCCACCAGCTCCGCCCCATCGGCCTCGATCGCCTGCGCGAGCGCAGCGAGCGTTTCCGTGACCCGATTCGTCCGCAGCGTCAGCGTCGCCCCTTCGACCTCCACCTCGCGCACGGCCGGCAGCGCCGCGAGCCGCGCACGATCGAGCGGACGCACCGTCGTCGCCACGATCGTCTGCCACCCGCCCGACCGCGCTATCAACGCGCGCGGCGCACCGGTCGCCACCACCTGACCGCGGTCGACGATCGCCACGCGATCGCACACCTGCTCCGCCTCCTCGAGGTCATGCGTGGTCAACAGCACCGTGTGTCCGTCGCGTTTCATCCGTGCGATCTCCTCGCGCACGTCGCGCCGCGCCTGCGGATCGAGCCCGGTCGTCGGCTCGTCGAGCAACACCAGTTCCGGGCCGTTCACGAACGCGAGCGCGAGCGCCAGCCGCTGGCGTTGTCCTCCCGACAGCGTTTCCACGCGCGCATCGGCCTTGCCCACGAGCGAAAACCGCTCGAGCAACGCCGCCGGCGCCACCCGCCGGCGATAAAACGCGCCAAACAACCGCAGCGCCTCCCGCGGCGTGATCTTGTCCGGCAACGACGTCGTCTGCAGGGCCACGCCGATGCGCTGTCGAACGTCGCGCGGATGCGCCCGTGCATCGAGATCGCCGAGGACGATGGCCCCGCGGTCGGCCGCGCGCAGGCCGGACACGCATTCGACCGTCGTCGTCTTCCCCGCGCCGTTCGGCCCCAGCAGGCCAAACACCTCTCCGCGCTCCACCGTGAAATCCACCCCGCGCAACGCCGGCACGTTCCCGTAGGATTTGTGCAGATCGCGAACGACGAGATGGGCGGACATGGGCGAGCGGTAAAAAGAGAGCGCGTGCTTACGCCCCACCCGCGTCCGGAACAAGCCGCAAAGCTCGCCGCAAAAAAGCACGCCGCCGCCGTCCCCGCCCGCAGCAGGCTCGCCGCTCCGCCTGCGACCCGCCGAAATCGCCCTCGCGCCATTCCGCATCGAACGCCAAAACCAAACGTCTTTCCCCTTCCCACCCCGGCTTCACGCCAACGCACCCCGCCTTCCGTTTCGCCACTCTTTCTCATGCCCGCCCAACCGCCCGTCATCCGCAATCCCATCCTGCCCGGCTTCAACCCCGACCCTTCGATCCT
>JAEYYL010000058.1 GCA_023430825.1 Verrucomicrobiota bacterium
CCCCCCCCACCCCCCACCCCCCCCCGCCCCCCCCCCCCCCGCCGCGCCTTTGCGTCCGCGCTGACGCGCCGCACACTTGCCCGCCGCCGCGCACCTCGCACGCTCCGCCGAACGCCATGATCGAGCACCCCCACCTCGCTCATCTCCGACCTTTCGCCCGGCAGCCGATTCTTTTCATCACCGCAACGACCCATCAGCGTCGCGCCTGCCTCGCCAACGACGGCGCCTTCAAAGCCCTGACCTCGATTTGGCAGCGGTCGCCTGAAATGGACGGTTGGTTCGTCGGCGATTACCTACTGATGCCCGATCATGTGCACCTGCTCGCCCGCGCTGCCATCGATGCGAAGCCGCTCTCCCGCTGGATCGAAACCTGGAAATCGCTCAGCGCGCGTCGCCTGAAAGCCGATTTACGCATTGATCCGCCGCTCTGGCAGCGCGACTACTTCGACCGGTTTCTCCGGAACGCGGACCGCTATTCGGAGAAATGGAATTACGTCGCCATGAATCCCGTGCGCCAAGGCCTGTGCGCAGCACCCGACGCCTGGCCGTGGAAAGGACGATTGTTCGACTTGAAGTTCTGAGCAAAAGCGCGACGAGGGCGTCGCGGCTCCACTCCCATGAAAATGGAGCCGCGGCGCCCCCGCCGTGCCTTCGCCGCGCCTTCGCCTGCCCGCCCGCCGCGCGTTTCCCACACCGCCGGCTTGCCTTTCGCGCGACGCCCCAAGTTCATCTTCGCCCTGTGAAACAGAGCATCGTTACCCTCGACATGGAAGGCGTCCTCACGCCCGAAATCTGGATCGCCGTCGCCGAGCGCACGGGCATCGCCGAACTGCGCCGCACGACGCGCGACGAGCCGGACTACGACAAGCTCATGACGCAGCGCATCGAGATCCTCGGCCGTCACGGCATCACCCTCTCGAAAATCCAGGAGGTCATCGGCGGCCTCGCCCCGCTGCCCGGCGCACTCGAGTTCCTCGACACTCTGCGCTCGCGCACGCAGGTCATCATCCTCTCCGACACCTTCGAGCAGTTCGCCGAACCGTTCATGCGCCAGCTCAAATGGCCCGCGCTCTTCTGTCACCGGCTCATCGTCGAAAACGACCGCGTCACCGGCTACCAACTCCGCATGCCCGACCAGAAGCGCGCCGCCGTCCGCGCGCTCCAGTCGCTCAACTACCGCGTGATCGCGGCCGGCGACTCGTTCAACGACACGACGATGCTCGCGCAAGCCGACCAGGGTTTTCTGTTTCACGCGCCGGAAAGCATCGTGAAACAGTTCCCGCAATTCCCCGCGCACGACGATTACCACGCGCTCCTGAAAGCGCTTTCCTGAAGCGTCGCCCAGCCGTCCGCCCGAATCGCCAGGCAGGCCCCTGCTTGCCAGCGATCCCCGGTTTCCGGGTGGCTCGCGGCGTGAGCAACGGGATCTCGACGCGCGCAATCGCCTGTCATCAGGCGCCCACCTTCGACAACGCGGCCTGAACGCCCGCACTCACGATCAGCGCATCGGCCCGACCTGACCCGCATCCATCACACCCATGATGAAGAAAACGATTGGTCACAGAGATCACAGAACTCCGACACGGAGTTCTGTGAGGAGAATTCACAGATCCTATCTGGCCCCGCTTCCAATCCGCCTCGTTTTCGCGACAAACGCATCCAACACCTTGTGGCCTCCTGCTGCCTCTGGGTCAGAGCTCAGTGTCCTCTGTGAACCATGACTTGGTTGATTCGAGTGTGACGTATCCGGGCTAATTCCTTCGATTTCACGCTTTGCCCGTTTGCCTTTGTCCCCGCCACCCCCACGCTAAAGCCATGAACACCACTCTCAAAGCCGAACCAAAGACCGGAACCTCGCCCGTCGTCACCGCCCTCAACCTCCTCCTCGCCGATTCCTATGCGTTGATGGCGCTCACGCATCACGCCCACTGGAATGTCGAGGGCTCCGGCTTCTTCTCCCTCCACAAGGCCTTTCAGGAGCAATACGAACACCTGTTCCACGAGATCGACGAGATCGCCGAACACGTCCGCTCCCTCGACGCTTACTCGATCGGCGGCCTCTCGACCTTCGCCAAGACCGCCGGAATCGAAGACTTCAAGACCGGCCTCCTCCCCGCCAAGGACTTCGTCGCCGGCTTGATCGTCGCCCACGAAAAAACCCTCGCCGACGCCGCCGCTCTCCGCGACATCGCTGGCTCCGCCAACGATTTGGAAACGCAGGACCTCGCCATCGAGCGCGTCAAGTGGCACAAGAAAACGCTCTGGATGCTCAAGAGCTACCTCAAGTCCGCCTAAAATCCCTGATCTTTATCTTGCGCCGGCTTCGGCCGGCGTCTTTTTTAGCCGACTACTGAGATTGAGTTTCACTCCTATGTTCACTTCCGTCGCCCCCGTTTCGGTTTCCGCCCCCTGCCCGCTCAATCACGGTGTTTCCGTCGTCGACCAGCTCCTCGCCGCCATCACGCACGAACCCGAACTCGACGCCCGAGCGCTTGATGTCGCTCTCGATTTCCGGCTCCTGCTCGCGAGCTCCGACGACGCCGAAGCGATCCTCCAGGCGTTTTTCCACCTCCGCACCGTCGCCGAGGAACGCCACTACCTCGCCTGCTTCCGCCTGCGCCGCTGGCTCGAAACCCAGTTTGTCGCGCACGTCCGCCTCGACCGCAGCCAGCCCCGCCGCGAGCTTCCCGTCCGACTCGAAGCCCGCACCTACCGCGAACTCTGCGCCCGCTGCGCCTTCGACGCCGCCGCCGGCGACCGCGTCACCCCCTGGGCTCGCGTCCATTTCGTTCCCACCGAAGCCAGGCTCGTTTCCCTCGCCTGACCTCTCCTCGCCGCGCGTCCACGCGGCCGTCGACCCTCGCTGCAGGTCATCCCCGTTCAGCGCGGCCACGCTTCATCTGCTTCCATGACCTTCCGCAAAGTCCTTTTCTGGTCCCATCTCGTCGCCGGCCTCGTCGCCGGCCTGGCGATCGGGATCATGTGCTTCACCGGCGTCGTCCTCGCCTTCGAAAAGCAGCTCGTCAACTGGTCCGAGCGTGACGCCCGCCGCGTCCATGCGCCGGCCACCGGCCAGCCGCGACTCTCGCTCGACGACCTCGCCGGCCGCGTCCGTGAAGCCCACCCCGACGCCCGCCTCGCCTCCATTGTTGTCTCCGCCGATCCGCGCGACGCCGTCGCGTTCTCCCTCGGCCGCGACAACACCGTGTTCGCCAACCCCTACACCGGCGAGATCCGCCGGCCCGCCTCGACCGCCGTCCACGATTTCATGCACGTAATGGAAGACTGGCACCGCGTGCTCGCCCTCTCCGGCGACAACCGTCCGATCGGCAAAGCGATCAACGGCGCCTGCAACCTCGCCTTCTTCGCGCTCGCCGTCACCGGCCTCTATCTTTGGATGCCGCGCACCTGGTCCTGGCGCGGCGTCCGCGCGATCGCGCTCTTCAACTGGCGGCTCACCGGCAAGGTCCGGGATTTCAACTGGCATAACGCCATCGGCCTCTGGTCCGCGCCGATCCTCATCGTTCTCACCCTCACCGCCGTCCCGATCTCCTACCGCTGGGGCGGCAATCTCATTTACACCCTCGTCGGCGAAACGCCGCCCGCCCCCGGTCCCGCCGGCAACACCTCGCCGCCGATCGAACTCCCTCAGCCGGCTCCCGGCACCCATCCCCTCGCCCGCGAAGCGCAATTCGCCGCGGTCCAAAACGCGTTTCCCCACTGGCAACAAATCACCCTCCGGCTCTCCACGCCCGGCCGCGGCGGACCGCCCTCGGCCGCCGCCAGCGCCACGCCCGCCGCCGCTCCGGCCCCGCGCACCGAACGCCCCGCCGGCCCGCAACCGCTCAACTTCATCATAAAACTCCCCGACACCTGGCCGCGCACCGCCACGACCACCGCCGTGATGAATCCGTTCACCGGCGATCTCCTTCGCCGCGAGGGTTTCGCCGACCTCTCGACCGGCCGCCAAATCCGCTCCTGGACGCGTTTCCTTCACACCGGCGAAGCGCTCGGCTGGGTGGGACAACTCATCGCCGGTCTCGCCTGCCTCGGCGGCTGCTTCCTCGTTTACACCGGCTTCGCCCTCTCCTGGCGCCGCTTCTTCGGCCGGAAGACCTCCGACGCGAGGTAGCACGGTCAATCTGACCGTGCTTGGAAGCCGCACGGGCGCGGTCAGATTGACCGCACTACCTCTGACCATTGCGCTCAGCCCTCACCGCCGCACCGCATACAGCGAGCTCCGCGCCGCGATGAACAGCGTCCGCCGATCCGCCCCGCCAAACGCCACCGCGCTCGGCCGCTCCGGCACCTCGATCACCTCGATCTCGCGCCCCTCGCGATCGTAAACGAACACCTGTCCCGCGCACACGTAAACGTTGCCCGCCGCGTCCGTCGTCACGCCCGCCTCGCCTTCCTCCGCCAACAACCGCGGCGCGCTCAGCGTCCCATCCGCCGCCACCGTGAAGGCCCACGTCGTCTGCCCAAACTCGTCCGCCACGTAAAACGGCTCGCCCGCCCGCGCCGGCGCGAACTGATACGTCCGCGCCAGATCGATCGTCCCGCCGCCCCAGTTTCCGCGCGGCTGCGTCAGCCGCGGATAACTCTCCGGCGCCGGAATGAACATCGCCCCGTCCGCCGTCACATAATGCAGCGGCTCCGCCCGCGTGTTCGCCGCGAGCCAGTCGTGTCCGTCGCGCCAGCGATTCGTCGGCAGCCACGCCGTTGCACCGGCGCGCGACGTCGCCGGCACCGGCGCAAGCACGCCGATCTCCATTTCCGAAGCGCCGGGCGTGAAC
This sequence comes from Verrucomicrobiota bacterium, assembly GCA_023430825.1. GTDB lineage: Bacteria > Verrucomicrobiota > Verrucomicrobiia > Opitutales > Opitutaceae > Opitutus. The sequence goes on from JAEYYL010000058.1 coordinate 4,797, forward strand.
GTATGCACATTTCCATGACGCGTCACCACCACCAGCGCGCCCTCGCCGTCGAACGCCAGCGCCACCGGTTCCGGAATCGCATCCGTCACGAGCGTCAACCCCCGCGTTTCCGACCACCGAAAAATCCGGTGCGGCTGCTGATCGACGAAAAACACCTCACCCCCCGCGTTCACCGCCAGCCCGTCCGCATTCGTAAATCCCCCCGCCACTTTCTCCACCTTCAGGCCACCCACCGTTTTCGCCGGGGCCTCGCCCGTCACCCGCAGCCATGCGATCTCGCGCGAGCGCACCTCCGTGCCGTGCGTGCGATCCACGAGCGTGTTGTCGAAACTCAGCTTGCCCGGGCTGTAAACATGCACGCCGCGGAAATCGATGTCGCGGCAGTTCGTCACGCGAATCCCCGTCTCGAAGGGCGTCGGCATATCGACGCGGTAGATGAAGAAATTCGCCACGAGGATGTCACGGCAGTCGATCAGCTCGAGCGGCAGCGCCTGCCCGCCTTCGCCGCGCTCCTCCTCCGTCTGCAACGCGAAGAACTGCCAGTTCGCGACGTTGCGCAGCATCACCTCCGTGCGCACGTGGTGCTCGCTCGACATCGCATACACCCGGCCCGGCGTCGCCGTATCCGAAACATACATACCCGCCGCCGCGAACGGGCTCGGCGTCCACAATCCCTTAAAAACGCCTCCGCCGCCATCCGTCACCCACAGGCTCCAGAACTGCGCATCCCACCGCCGCTGCGGGTCCGCGTCCGCCGTGCGGTTGTCGTTGTAAATCGGCAGCCACAGCCCGTCCGGCCCATACGTCCCGTGCCCGCCGTGGAAACGCACGTCGTTCACCAGCGAGCGCTCCCCCGCCCGCCAGAGCAGCGCCACCGCGCGGTTGTTCACGCCGCCGGTGTCGAGCCCGAGGCCCGTGACGATGTTCGTCCCACCGCGCGGCGTCTCCACCAGCGCCTTCGGCGCGCCTTTCCCGACAAACGGCGGCACGATCAACCACGCCCGCGGCACGCCGGGAATCTCCGGCGCCATCGGCCGCTCCGGCGGTCCGTTCACCCCCTGAAACGCCGGTGTGTAATCCGTGATGAGAATCCGCGTCGTGGTCGGACTCAGCCCGATCAGCACCGTGTCCGGCCGCAGCGTCAGCGTGTCCGTCACGCGATACAGTCCGCCGGGAAAATACAGGTTTCGATGCTGCGCGATCGCCGCCCTTAACGCCGCCGTGTCGTCCGTCTCGCCGTCGCCTTTCGCTCCGAGCGTGCGCACGTTCACCCATGTCTCCATCGGCGGCAGCGGCGCGAGATCGCTCGGCACCAGCGGCGGGATTTCCGCCAGCGCCTCCGGCTCGAAGAGCGTTCCGATCCGCGGCTTCGCGCCCAATTCGGGAATCTGCAAACCGTGCGAAAACTCCTTCACGCGATACTTCGTTCCCGTTCCTGCGATCGTCCGGCCGCTCTCGCGAAACGAGGCGAAGACCGGCACATCGATGCACACCGTATTTTGCAGGTTGATCTGCGTGCGCGCACTCGTCTCGTCGCTGATCACCAGGGCCGGCCCGCCGATCCGCTCGAAGCGCGAATCCTTCACGTAAAGCTCCTCGCAGCGATCCGGCCGCACCAGCACCGCCGTCGGCGTATCCGTCACGTGGATGCGAATCAGCGTTAGCCCGCCTTCCTCCGTCTCGATCGCCGCGCGCCGCTGGCCTTCGAAACTCGAATCCATCAGCACGAACGGCCAGCTCGGCGAAGGCTTGTGCGTCGTGATGCCGAACTCGCCGCCGAAAAACCGCAGGTGCTCCGACTCGTTGCCCACCTCCTCGACGCCCGCGCGACCTTCGCCGATGTGAAAATCCATGTGCGCGAGAAATCCGTGCTGCGCGAAATGCGAGCGCACTCCCACCGCCGCCGGATTCCCCGCGCCGATCTCGATGTCGATGTTGCTCATCGCCGAGTAAAACGTGCCGGGGTTCGCATCGCGCACCGGCTGGTCCGGGCTCGACGGCCGATCCGCCGTGAAGTGCACGAGATATTTCCCCTCGCCTTCCTGATAACCCGGCGTCGCCGCGCCGAGCACCAGCACCGGCCGCTGTGCCCCGTAGCCGATCAGCCGGATGCCGCTCCAAACCAGCAGCGCGCGCGTCAGCCGATAGCGTCCTGCCGGAATGAATACGATGCCGCGCCGCGTCGTTTCTTGCACGCGGTCGATCGCCGTCTGCAACGCCGCGGTGTCGTCGGCCACGCCGTCGCCGACCGCGCCGAACTCCTCCCGCGTCACATAAACCGCCAGTGGATCGTCGGGACGTTGCGAGTAAATCGAGTGCGATGCGCGCATGAGAAAAGGCGTGAGCAGAAGCAGGGCGGCAATCCACGCGGCCGGACGCATGGGGATCAGGGTTTGACCGGCTCCGTCCGCTGATAAACGCGCACGTAGTCGATCTCCATCCGCTGGGGAAACACCGCCGGATCGACGCCCTTCTCCCCGCCCCAATGGCCGCCGACCGCCACGTTGAGAACCAAATGGAAATCGCGGAAGAACGGCCACGACGTCCAGTCGCCG
>JAEYYL010000080.1 GCA_023430825.1 Verrucomicrobiota bacterium
CGCGACGAAGTGGGCATACGTGCGACCATTTGCTGGCGCCCGAACGGCCGCTCCCGGGGAGCGCCGGCGGCCCCGCCGGCATGGTCCGGAAAAGCCGACGAGGACGTCGGCGCTCCCGCGCATCGCCCCCTCCGCGAGTAGGAGACAAGCCTGCTTGCCGGCGATTCCGAGTGGCTCGCTGCGTGAGCCGCGGGATCGGACGCCATCGCCGGCAAGCAGGCTCCCATCCTCGATCCGTCCCCGGCAGCGCCGTGCTTCAGCCGGCGCTTTGTCCACCGAATGCGGTCTGCCGGCGCGCGCGCCACCGCGGCACTCGCCTCCGATCAGTCGCCTCTTTCGAAAAAATGCCCATCGTCCGAACGCATGTTCAGCTCCACCGCCTACGCCTCCCCCGCCCGCCCGCCCGACACGTTCGACACCGCGCGACTCCACGCGCGCCGGCCGCGCGAGACCGACGCGCCCGCGGTCTTCGCGGCCTATGCGAGCGACCCGGAGGCGACGCGTTACCTGGCGTGGCCGCCCTACGCGGCCGTGGAGCCGCTGGCGGAATTTCTCCGCGGACGTATCGCCGCCTGGGAAAATGCCACCGGGCACTACGCGTATCTGCTTTGCCTGCGCGGCACCGACGCGCCGATCGGTTCGATCGGCGTCATCGTCGAGCACCAGAAGGCGATGTTCGGCTATGTGTTGGGGCGGGCGTATTGGGGGAACGGTTACGCCACGGAGGCGTTGCGATTTCTGGTCGACTGGGCGGCGGCCGAGCCGCGGCTCCGGCGGGCGTGGGCGTGTTGCGCGGCGGAAAACGCCGCCTCGGCGCGCGTGATGGAGAAAGCCGGCCTCGTGCGCGAAGGCGTGCTGCGCCGCTGGCAGGTCTTTCCCAACCTCGGCCCCGAACCGCGCGACTGCATCTTCTACGCGAAGGTGAAGTAGTCCCCGGCGTCCGAACCCCGCCCGCGAATCACGCAAACGCGCGCGAACCGGAATCGCACCCAACCAAGCCTCGTCCAGTTGGGCAGGGTCTCCGACCCGCCTTCGGTCCGTCAGCCTGCGAGTCGTGGCTCGCTGCGTGAGCAGCGGGATGTTCGCCCCCCGTCGCCTCGGCCGGAGCGGCAGGCACTTGATATTCCAATCTGGAATATCAAGTGCCCAATCCGCTGATCGCCAGAAGCTCGCAGCGTGAGCCGCGGGAGCCCCCTCCGAACGTGCGCCCCCCGACGATCGAAAACTTACGCCCTGTCCGGCGCATGCGATTGCTTTGAAGCAAAATTTTTGCCGGCATCGTCGGCGTGCGCGTCTCCCGCCGCGCCACTGTGCCCGGTCGGCCGTCCAGCGTCCACCGGTCACCGCCGTCGCCCGCTTCAACTCCCCATGAACCGCGTTCCAACCAGCGGATTTTCCCCCTCGTCGCCACGCACACGGGCGGAAGGCGAAAAAATTTGCGAACCTGTCCCAGCCAATGTCCCACCCCACCGGGTAAGATCATGCGCGTAACACCGCCCCACGCCGCATGATCTACTACGCGCACACCGCCGAGGACAAAGACGGCAACCGTCTGGGCGAAGACTCCGACCAGTGGCAGCGGCTGCGCGATCACCTCCGCAACGTCGCCCATCTCGCCGCCAAATTCGCCGCGCCGCTTGGCGCCGACGCTGAAAAGGAAGCCCGCCTCGCCGGTCTGCTGCACGATCTCGGGAAATACCGAGACGAATTTCAGGCCTACCTTCGCGGTTTCCGATCCAGCAGCGCCGAAACCCAGCATGCGATCTTTGGCGCAGCTTGGGCCGCAAAGGAAAGTCGCTCACAACTCTTCGCATCAAAACTCGCGGTAGCGGGCCATCACGCTGGGCTACATGATCATTGCGATTTGGAAGGCTTGTTCGCGAAGCCTGCCCTTCACATTGCCGATACGATACCCTCGCTGATCGCGCGGCTTGAGAGCGAACTCGGCACGCTTCCGCTTCTGCCATCGCCGCCTGCTTGGGTTACCGCCGCCGCAGCGATCGGCGATCCATTCCCGGCAGAGTTCTATACGCGTTTGATCTTCTCCTGCGTTGTCGATGCCGATCGGCTCGACACGGCCCACTCGCCAGCTCTGGCGCCCGACGATACTCTGCTCGAGCCCGACGTTCTCCTTGCCGCGGTCCATGCTGAACGCTCTCGAAAGGCCTCCGCAAATCCTGGCAGTCCGCTGGCCGCTTTGCGCAACCAGATTTTCGACACCGCGCTGGAACGAGCAGCGCTTCCACCCGGCTTCTTCTCACTCACCGTGCCGACAGGAGGCGGAAAAACCCTCGCGTCCATGGCGTTCGCTCTCGCGCATGCGAAAACCCACGGCTTGCGGCGCGTGATCGTCGTCATCCCCTATCTGTCGATTATCGAACAAAACGCCGCCGAATATCGGCGTATCTTCGGAGATGGAGTGGTCATCGAAAACCATTCCGGGGTCACACCCGCCGAAGATGCCAGCGAGGAGGAGAAGTCTCGGCTCGAACTCGTTTCTGAAAACTGGGACGCGCCCATTGTTGTCACGACCTCTGTTCAATTACTAGAGTCGCTTTTCGCCTCCAGTCCTTCGCGTTGTCGCAAGCTTCATCGCATCACGCGGTCGGTGGTAGTTTTCGACGAGGTGCAGACGCTGCCTGCGCACCTCCTCGCACCCACTTTCAGCGTCCTGCGCGAACTCGCGACGAACTACGGCACCAGCTTCATCTTTAGCTCTGCCACCCAACCCGCTTTCCGCCGCTGCACTTCGATTCCAGACGGCTTCCTCCCTTCCGAACTCCGCGAAATCGCACCAAACCCAAGCGATCTTTTTCAAAAACTCCGTCGCGTCACCTACCATCTGCCAGCCCCCGGCGAAACGCTCGATTGGCCCACGCTCGCCGCCCGTCTCGCCGCCGCTCCGCAAGTTCTCTGCGTCGTCAATCTCACCCGCCACGCCCGCGAGCTATGGGAAGAACTCACGCGACTTTGTCCCGACGAATCCACGATTCATCTCTCCTCGGCGATGTGCGCCCAACATCGCCTCACCCTCATCGAAATCATCCGTTTGCGTCTTCGCCTTGGCCGCCCCTGCCGCGTCATCTCCACCCAACTCATCGAAGCTGGAGTCGACGTGGATTTTCCTGAGGTCTGGCGCGCCCTCGGCCCGCTCGATTCCATCGTGCAGGTCGCCGGTCGCTGCAACCGCGAGGGTCGCCGCCCAACCGGCATCGTTCACGTCTTCCAGCCCGCCGACCACAAACAGCCCCTTGGCGTGTATCGCTGTGCTTCCGATCAAGCGGCCATTACGCTCGCTGCTTGGGGCGACACCGCGGTCGCGGCTGAACAACTCGCGACCTCGTCGGCCATCTTCTCCGACTACTTCCAGTCGCTTTATCAAGTAGTCAGCACCGACCACGCAAAACCTGGCGAACCCACCATCCAGGAAGATCGCAGTTACCTCCGCTACCGCGAAGTAGCCCGCAAGGCCCGTGTCATCGACGACTCTGGCACGCCCGTCATCGTCTCGGCCGACAGCCACCACCACGCTTGGGCAGAACCGGTCATCAGCGCGATCAAGGATGGCACACGGAAGCCCGGCCGGGCGCGCTTCGACCGCGACGACCTGCGTGGTTTGCAACGCTTCATGATCAACGTGCGCCATCACAAATATCAGCTCCTCGAAGCCCGCCAACTCATTCGCCCACTCCTTCCGAACCTCGAACTCTACGTTCTCGATCCCGCCTGTTACCACCCCGCCCTCGGCCTCACCTTGGACAATATCCCACCCGACGAATTTACCGTATGAACGCCATCAACCTTGTTACCCTTCGCGTCTGGGGCGACTTCGCCTGCTTCACCCGCCCCGAGATGAAAGTGGAGCGGGTCAGCTACCCCATCATGACGCCTTGCGCTGCGCGCGGCATCCTCGAAGCTGTCTTCTGGGAGCCACAGATGTATTACCTGATCGACTCCATCCGCGTCGTGAAGCGTGGACAGTGGATTTCCATTCGCCGCAATGAAGTCACCCGCGTCATCAGCATTGATAGCGCGAAGACGTGGATGCGCTCACCCGAGAAGACTACCCCGATTCAAGCCGGCGGAGGAGCCGAGGACGGCACGCAGCGCAACATGCTCGCCCTGCAGAACGTCGAATACCTCATCACCGCCGAGGTCCGCCTCACGCCGCTCGCCCAGCCTCCGCGCGACAACCTTGGCAAATATCTCCGCGAAATCGAAGGCCGCGCCCGCGCCGGAAAATGTTTCCACCGCCCCGGCCTCGGCATGCGCGAGTTTGCCGCGGACTTCGATTGGGAGCCCAATGCCGACGCCGCACTCGCGCGTCGCGCCACCGAACTCGGGCAACCCATCCCCCCAGCCAACGAGCCCCTGGGCCTCATGCTCTATGATCTCTTCGATCACCGTGCCCGCGCCGCCGGCTTCCGCTGGCTCACACCCGACGAAGAGGCACGCCAAGCCGCCGACTTCGAACACACCCTCACCGACCTCAAGAAAGGCGAACAGACGAAGCGTCGGAAGCAGTTCTCCTCACAGCGACTCCGCTCCACCTCCGCCGCGATCAAACCCGCGCCCCTGTTCTTCAACGCGACGCTGAAAAACGCCTGCCTCGACTGTCATCCCGACCGTGTCCTCGGTCCCGTTCAAGGAGGTAACTGACGATGCTCCTCAAACACCTCTACGACTTTGCCGTCTCACGTGATTTGCTCGATGATCCGGCCTTTCGCCGCAACACGCCAGTGCGTTGGATCATTCATCTGGATCGTTCAGGAAACCTAATCGGAAAGGGTCCGCAGCAGACCGAAGGACCGCGTAAGAACAAAGGTCACGAATACGCCGTGCCGAAGACGACACGCGCAACCAATTCGGGAACCGTTGCCGATTTTCTCGTTGATGACATCGGAGCGATTTTTCACTTGGCAGGCGATCCGAGCGAGGAGCGGAACGAACGCGCCGCAGCAAAGCTCGCCGCAAAACACGAAGATTACTGGCGGCAAATCGCCGCCGCACGCGAGGCGACAGCAGATCCACGCCTTGATGCGCTCCTTGCATTCCACACCTCGTTGGATGGTGCTGCTCCTTCATTTATTCGTCCCGACGCTAAAAACACGGGATGGCTGGTTATCTCTTCCAGTGGCGAAGAGATTCCGCTCGGGAGCGATATGCTTACCTTCGCCGTCGATACGACGCTATTTCTCGACGACAGCATTCGCGAGTATTGGCGAACGGTTCACGCCAAAGAGGTATCGGATGCCGAAGGGTCGGCTCAAATTGGTGCATGCCTCGTGACGGGCAAGACCGGAGTGGCTCTCGCCCGCACTCATACACCGATGATCACCGGTCTTCCAAAGACGCATAAAAGGGACACCACCATGCAGCGCGGTATCGTCGGGTTTGAGAGTGATGCTTTCCGCTCCTACGGTTTCGAAAAAAGCTACAATGCACCCACTTCTATCATCGCCTCGCGAGCCTACCTCCTCGCGCTTCAGTTCCTCTCTCGAAATCAAAATCACTGGCTGCCATTGGGGCCAGCATGGCTTTGCTTCTGGGCCGTCGAAAGCAAGGACGCCACCGATATTTTTGCGCGCTTGTTTCGGAAGCCTGATCCACTGACGGTTCGAAAATTCTTCGCGTCTCCTTGGGCGGGTCTTGAGAAGCAGCCACCCGTCTCCGACAATTTCATCGCAACCACGCTCAGTGCCGCTGGCCCGCGTATCGTCATCAAGGCTTGGGTTCAGATGCCGCTCGCAACCGCCGCTGAAAACTTCAAGGCATGGTTTTTGGACCTGCAAATCGACACCGGAGCGGGTGAATCGACCGAAGAGCAGATTGCTGGAGATGACTCGTTCCCACCGCTCGCGGTCAAACGCCTCGCCGGATGCACTGCACCACTGACCAAGAAAGGAAACCGGCTGGTTCCAGACGAAGAAAAGCAACGTCCCGAAATCATCACCCAGCTTTACCGCGCCGCGCTCGAAGGCACCGCACCTTCAATTTCGTTGGTTCGCCCTCTGCTCAGCCAACTCCACTCGCTCCTGCAACGAGTGAAGGGCTTTAGCATAATTCGCGACGACGAAAGTCGCTTCGCCCTCCTTCGCCTAATCATCAACCGCCACCACCGCTCACGACAGGAAACGAATATGGAAATCGCACCCATGCAATCCGCTATATCTCAGATCAAGGATCCCGCCTACAATTGCGGATGCCTGCTCTCGGTTTTTAACAGCCTACAGAGAGCCGCGCACAAGACCGGAGACGCACGCAAGGAACTCAATACCACAATCGCCGAGCGATACTTCTCCTCCGCCTCCTCCAATCCCAACGGTGCGTTCTCGATCTTGTGGAGGCTCCATCAGCATCACCTTAAGAAACTCCGGCAAGGGGGCACTAAAGGCGAGAAAGCAGCCTTTCGTATAAAAGAAAGTATCGCGGAAATCTGCGTCCGGTTTCGAGAACCCACACCGGGAGTTAGCCCCGATTTTCCCCGTTTCTTCACCTTAGTAGAGCAAGGCCGTTTCGCTCTTGGCTACTACCAACAGGAAGCGAAACGAGCCGCCGCTATCCGCGCATGGCGCGAAAAACAGAAACTCCAAGGCATCGAACCGACCGCCGACGAGCCGGATGAAGAAGAAATCCTTTCCCAATAATACCCCATCAACTCAAAAAAAACATGAGCAATATCCTCACCAACCGTCACGATTTCCTCCTCCTCTTCGAGGTCACCAACGGCAACCCCAACGGCGACCCCGATGCGGGCAACATGCCCCGTCTCGACCCCAACACCAATCGCGGTCTCGTTACCGACGTCTGCCTCAAACGCAAAGTGCGTAACTTCCTGGACCTCTTCCCGCCTACCCGGGAAAGCGACGCCGCCAACGGCTACAACGTCCTCATCAAGCAGGGCGCGATCATCGAGACCGAGCAGAAGAAGAGCATTAAAGCCGCCATCGAAAGCCTGCCCAAAGACGCCAGCGACTCCAAGAAAGCCGAGACGGCCAAGGAGTGGCTCTGCCGCGAGTTCTTCGACGTCCGCACCTTCGGCGGCGTCCTTTCCACCGGCGACGACGTGCTGAAAGGCTCCGCCTTCGGCCAGGTGCGCGGCCCAGTCCAATTCACCTTCGGCCAATCTTTCCACGCCATCACGCCGCTGGAAGTCACGATCACGCGCTGCGCCGTCACCAAGGAAGAAGACGCGAAAAAAGAACGCACGATGGGCAACAAACACATCGTCCCCTACGGCCTCTACGCCGCCAAAGGCTACGTTTCCCCCGCCTTCGCCGAAAAAACCGGCTTTACCGACGCCGATCTCGAACTCCTTTTCCAAGCCCTGCTCTCAATGTTCGAGCACGACCGCTCCGCTGCCCGAGGTGAAATGATCGTGCGCGGCCTTTACGACTTCGAGCATGTCGGCACCCAACACCCCAACAATGCCGAGCAAAACAAACGCGAAGCCCGTCTCGGCTGCGCCCACGCCCACAAACTGATCGAAGGCATCAAAGTCGACCTCAACGACAACGCTCAAGCCGCCGGCAAAACATTTCCTGAATCTTTCGGCGATTACACCGTCGCGAACACATGGACCGCCGAAAACCTTCCGCGCGGCATCAAGCTCCATCTCCGCCACGAGGGGATGTCTATCGGACCCCAACAAGGGTAACCCGTTTGACGCTCCCACCCAACTTGACTACTTGTCCAGTTGGGCGCAGCCTCCCGGCATGTCCACCACGCTGACCATCGGCGAGTTCAAGGCCCGCCTGCCCGAAGCCCTCGCCCTGGTCGAAAAGGGCGAGTCCGTCGTCGTCACCTACGGCCGCAACAAGCGCCCCGTCGCCGTTCTCTGCCCGCCGCCCCGCGCCCCTAAACGCAAACTCGGCCACCTCGCCGGCAAGTTCAGCGTCAAGATCGGCCCCGCTTGGGAAATGACCGACGAGGAACTCCTCGGCTCGTGAAACTCCTGCTCGATACCTGCGCCCTCCTCTGGTCGCTGCAGGATGCCAGGCGGCTCTCCGCTCCCGCGCGGCAGGCACTCCGCAATCCGGAAAACCGCGTCGCGGTCAGCGCCATCTCCTTCTGGGAAATCAGCCTAAAATGCGGCTTGGGCAAACTCACGCTCGACGGCGCCGAACCCGAGGACCTGCCCGGATTCGTCATCGATGCGGGCTGGGAGATCGTGCCGCTTTCGCCCGAAATCGCCGCGAGTGCCGGGCGCTTGCCTGGGGTGCCTCCCCATCGCGACCCCTTTGACCGGCTCCTCGTCTGGACCGCGATCCGGGAAGACTTCACTCTCGTCTCGCGCGATGGCCTCATGCGCATCTACGCACCCCACGGCCTGAAAATCTGTTGGTAGCGCGCTCCTCCGTTCCGCTTCGACCCTCGCCCATGGTCCCCGAGACGCCGCCACCCCTCCCGCTGTCGGCGCTCAACCACTTCCTCTACTGCGAGCGTCGCGCCTTCCTGATCCACGGCGAAGGCCTCTTCGTCGACAACGAACACACCGTTCTCGGCAACCTCGCCCACGCCGCTGTCGACACGCCCGGCTACGAACAACGCGCCGGCTGGGAACTCCTCCGCGCGCTTCCCTTGTTTTCCGACACGCTCGGACTCTCCGGCAAAGCCGACCTCGTCGAAGTCCGCCGCGATCCCGCCGGCCGCATCGTCGCCGCTCACCCGGTCGAATACAAAAAAGGCCCGAAGCGCCGCTTCGACAACGACGAGGTGCAACTCTGCGCCCAGGCCCTCTGCCTCGAGGAAATGCTCGCCGTTCCCGTTCCCGACGGCGCCATTTATCACGCCTCCTCCGCCCGCCGTCGCGCCGTCGTTTTCGATGCCACCCTGCGCGCGCAAACCCTTGCCGCGCTTGCACACCTGCGCGTCCTCCTCCGCACGTCCACACGACCGCCCGCGGAGCTAAAACCCCAATGCGACGGCTGCTCGCTTCACCTCCTCTGCCTCCCCGAAGCCGCCGCACTCCGGCCGGCCGCATTGTTCACCCCACGCAATTACGCCTGAACCGCGCCGCACCATGGCCCAGACGCTGCAAAACACGCTCTACCTTCTCACCCCCGGCCTTTCCGTGCACCGCGACGGGCTCGCCCTCCGCATCGAGCAGGATCGCCAGCTCAAGCTCTCGCTCCCCGTCCACAATCTCGAATCCGTGTTCGTCTTCGGCGCCGACATCTACCTCTCGCCCGCCGTCCTCCGCCTCTGCTGGGAAAACGGCGCCGCCGTCAGCTTCTTCACCGACTGGGGCCGCCTCGAGGCCAGCGTCGAGGGCGTGCCGCGCGGGTCCGTCCTCCTCCGCCGCGCCCAACACCGCGCCGCCGAAACCCTCCCCATCACGGCCGCCCTCGCGCGCGCGTTCGCCGCCGGCAAGGTGCACAACACCCGGTGGCTGCTCGCCCGCAGCGCGCGCGACGCCGCCGCGGAAGAAGACGCCGCCGCGCTGCGCACCACGACCGATCACCTAGCGTATCTCCTGCGCGAACTCGAACGCACGCCCGACGACCTCGACGTCATCCGCGGCGTCGAAGGCCGCGCCGCCGCGCTTCATTTCGACGTATTCGCCCGGCACCTACGCCCGCCGCTACGAGCCTCGTTTCCGTTCGACGGCCGCAACCGCCGCCCGCCCCGCGATCCGGTCAACGCCCTGCTCTCGTTTCTCTACGCCCTGCTCCGGCACGACTGCACCTCCGCGCTCACCGCCAGCGGCCTCGATCCGTTCGTCGGCTTCCTCCACGCCGACCGCGCCGGACGCGAATCGCTCGCGCTCGATCTGATGGAGGAGTTTCGGCCCTGGACCGAACGCCTCGCGCTCACGCTCCTCAACCGCGGCGAGTTGAAGCCCGCCCACTTCGCCACCCGCGACGGCGGCGCGGTCGAACTCACCGAGCCCGCCCGCAAGCTCATCGTCGCCACCTACCAGCAGCGCAAAACCGAGGAGATTGTCCACCCGCTCTTCCGCGAAAAAGTCCGCTACGCCCAACTCGTCTTCATCCAGGCGCGCCTGCTCGCGCGCGCCCTGCGCGACGGCGCGGCCTACCCGCCCCACCTTTTTACCTGAACGATGTTTTTGCTTATCACCTACGACGTCTCGACCGCCGACGAAAAAGCCGGCGCCCGCCGCCTTCGCCGCGTGGCGAAAGCCTGCGTCTCCTACGGCACGCGCGTGCAGAAATCCGTTTTCGAGATGCAGCTCGGACAAAAGGAATGGGTGGAGCTGCGGGCCCGCCTGCTCGCGGAAATCGATCCGGAGCTGGACTCCCTGCGGGTTTATTTCCTTGATCACACGAGCAAGGCCCGGATCGAGCACTTCGGTGTGACGCGCCCGGTGAATCTCGTGGACGATCCGCTGGTGCTGTGACGGCCGGAGTCCGCGAACCGGGGGCCTCGGCGGCGGCCGCACCCTTTCGCAGCGGGGGAAACGGCGACCCCGTCGAGTGAAAGAAGGCAAGGAGGGCGTGACCTTCGGCGGCAGCGTTTTGTTCTTTGACAGCTTTCGCAGAACGGGCGCCCTAATGTGTTGGCGCAGCGCTTCAAAAACGTCGCGCCATCGCCTCGCTCTTCGGAGCGAGGCGCGGATTGAAACTGATTCACCGCGAGGATCGGGTCCTGCACCTCACATCGCCTCGCTCTTCGGAGCGAGGCGCGGATTGAAACTGGTTCACCGCGAGGATGGGGTCTTGCACCTCGCCATCGCCTCGCTCTTCGGAGC
>JAEYYL010000234.1 GCA_023430825.1 Verrucomicrobiota bacterium
AACGCAATGTCGGCGCCACGTATCCACGAGTGGCTCGCTCCGTGAGGAGCGGGATGAATTTTCACGACGCTCCTTCACCCACCGCCGCGCAACCAGTGCGCCGGACAAGGCCCGCTCCGCCCCCTCAGACCATCCCAAGTGCCAACGATCATCGCCCGCAGCTTCCTCATTTTGTCCGGCTCGAAACCCAGCACTCGCAGCGTGTTGTAGCCAGCGAAACACAAATCGAACAAAGCCCAGTGCTGCACCGCGAGCGCGTGCCGCTTCCACAGCCGGCAGCGATTGCGCGCGATGTAGTAGTGCCGGAACGCCGCATGCCCCATCGGCCGAATCTCCCGCCCCAGAAAACGAACCCGCCAACGGTTGCCCAACCGGTGATCCAGCACGGCTCCCGCCGAGACCACGATGCGCCGCCCCGCACGCAGCACCCTTAGACAATAGTCGACATCGACGTAATCGATGAACAGCGCCTCGTCGAAGCCACCCAGCTTCGACCACGTTTCCAATTCGAACAGCGTGCCCGAACTGATCGCCATCGTGACACCATCGAGATCCGCCCCGGCGCATCGCACGCGCCGAAATCCGCCTTTGATCCACGAGTGCGGGATCACCCAGCAGTAGCCGGCGGGATTGGCGTGCGCCTCACGGATGGTCGGCGCCACGATCGCGGCCTGGGGATACCGCCGGTGAGTCTCCCACATCGCCGCTATCATGCCAGGCACCGGACGGCTGTCCTGATCGAACGCGACGCACCAGCCGAAGCCACGCGCCCGCGCCCACTCCGCACCCCGGTTGAGCGCGGTCGCGATGCCGAGGTTGGCTCCCAACCGCAGGATCGTCGCGCCCGCCACGCCGGCCAGCGGCGCGAGTGCTTCCTCCGTCGATCCGTTGTCCACGACGACCACGCTGCCGCATTCGCGCACCATCGCGCGCAGGTTCTCCACCGCGTCACCACTCGGATGATACGCCACCACCACGCCACAGAGTGGTGGACGATTCGCGGCACCAGATTCAGCCACGATGTAAACCCTCCACCACCGCCCGTATCTCTCCGATCCATTTCTCCGCCAGAAATTCCGCCGCGATCCGCCGTCGCAGCGCCACGCCCTGCTCGCGCGCCTTTTCCGGCGCGGCCAACAACGCCGACACCGTCCCCGCCATCGCCACCGCGGTCGGTTCTTCAATCAATTGATCCGCGCTCAACAAATCCGCCGGCCCGCGCGCTTCCGCGTAAGCGAGCACGGGCCGCCCCAAGGCGCCCGCCTCGAGTGCCACGCGGCTGAAGCTCTCCACGCGCGAGGTCACCGTCACCACGTCGCTCGCGGCGAAGAAGATCCGGGCGTCCGGCACGGCTCCGACAAAATGCACGCGATTCCCCAACCCCCGCGAAAGCACCTCCGCACTCAGCCGCGCCGCGAATTCCGCATCCGCCTCGCCGCCGATCCAAACAAACGCGAGCGGTCGCGCCACCTTCGCGTCGCACACCGCCGCCATCTCGACGAACCGATCCGTCCCCTTCACCGGATCGATGTGCCCGCAACCCGTCACCAGCTGCGCTCCTTCCGGGAGGCCCAGCCGCCGACGCACGTCGACCTTCGCCGCCTCCACCTCCGGCACCGCCGGCAGATCGAGCAGGAAATTCGGCACGCGGTCGATCCGCTCGCGCGCCACACCCCGCGCCACGAGGTCGTCGATCACCGCCTGCGACACCGCGAAAAAGCGATCCGTGCATCGCAGCACGGCGGCGAGTTCGCCCGGACGCGTGAAGCGCCGCAGCGAATAGTCCAGCTCGTGGACATGCGTGATCACCGGACAACGCAGCGATCGCAGCCCGGCGAGGATGCGACCGTTCGCGGCGGTGTTGGCGTAAATCACCTCCGGCCTTTCCCGCATCCATTCCTTTCTCCACCGCGCCAGCCTCCGCCTCTGTAACAGCCAGCGGTCGACCGCACGCGCGGCTTTTGAACTGTTCTCCGCCCACGCGGACATCAGCACGCGAACCCGCCCGAACCGCGCGAACTCGTCCGCCACCGAGCCGGCGTTTCGTGCGCCACGCCGCGCCAGCAACGTCTCGCACGCCCAGGACTCGCCCGCGTGCCGCCGCATGCCCCGCATCACCTCGAGCAGCATCCGCGGCGCCCCGGAGTTCGACGCCTCATGGGAAACAAAGAGCCAGCGCTCAGACATGGAGCCCTCCGAAGCGAAGCGGTCCCACCGCACACAGCAGGAGAAAACGCAGGCGACGAGACAAGGAAGTCGGGTCGGCGGATCGGAAAGATGCTTCTCTATAAACGCGCCACGCCTCGCGCCCGAGCCGGGAATGACAGTTGCAGAACTCGAACCAGCGACGGGCAACTTCACTTCGCCTCGCCGCCCTTTCCGCCGGCGAGCCGCTCTCCGCCGCGACGAGCCGTTCCAGCCAGCTCCGCGCGGCCGCCAATTCCGTCAGTGAACCGCGGCGGAGCCACGCCACCGCTTCATGGGTGGTTCGCTCCGCGTCGGACGGCCGCAAGCCCAGCGCGCGTATGACGCGCTCCCGGACACGTGCGCCATTGCGCGCCATCGAGTCGCCGGCCATCGCCGTCACTTGGGCTGGATGCACGCGATAATCGAGCATCACCTCGGGCAGATTCGCGAAACGCGTGTGCGGAGCCAGCCGCTCCCAGAGATCGATATCCTCCGCCGCGCGAAACTCCGGCCGGTAGCCGCCCCCGCTTTCCTTCCATACGGCCCTTCGCAACATCACGGTCGGGTGCGCGAAAGGCGTGCCGAACAGCAGCGCCGCCTTTGCCGCCGGATCGCTCTCCGGCAACCGCCAGCGACCGTGCGCCGCACCGAAGCGTCGCACCGCCGTGCCCAGCACGCCCACCTCCGGTCGTCGCGCAAGAAACTCGAGCTGCCGCTGCAACCGCTCAGGGTGAGCAATATCGTCGGCATCCATCCGCGCCCAGAGTTCGCCCCGCGCTTCGCCCGCCGCGCGGTTCAACGCTTCGACCAAACCGAGCGGCGCCTGCCGCAGCAGACGCAGGCGCCGGTCCTTCCCGGCAAACGCCAGCACCCGGTCGCCACTTCCGTCGGTCGAGCCGTCGTCGACGACGATCAACTCGTAATCGTGCCAGGTCTGGGCGCTCATGCTGGCGAGCGCCTGCTCGAGAAACGCACCCCCGTTCCGCACGGCCATCAGCACGGAAACCTTCGGCGCGGAGACGACGGTTGGCGGACTCATCGCGCCTCGACGAAAAATCCGATTCGTTCCGCCCACACGCGCTCAAGTTCCTCGGGCGTCGCTTCCACCGGGACTTGCAGCCGCAGGATCTCTGCGTCTTCGAACGCCGCCCGCATCGCCGCCTCCGCCCCGCGCACACCTCCGCTCATGTCGACCAGATCCATCGCCCCCAGCGTGCAAAACCACCGCAGGTAATCCGCCCACTCGTGGTGAAGCACCGCGACCGAGCGCCGCACCACGGCACCGGCATCGCCGCTTTCGAGCCGAAAGGGACCGTAGTGCCGTTCCAAATACACCACGCGGCGGATCGGGCCGCCGGCGGCGACCCGGTCGGCTCCGAACAGCCGGGCGACCGGCACCGCGTAAAACTCCGCCGCCTGCGACTGGCGCTGCAGCCACAACGAGGCCCCGTCCACGCGGCCGACACGGGCGAACAGGGCTTTGATCACGCCGTGAAACGGCGCGTTCTCCCGGACAAAGCGCACCAGCCAGCGGCGCATCACCGCCGCTCGATTCTCCGCCGTATCCACCGCCGCGAACTCCGCCGGGAAAAGAGAACGGTGATAGTCCTTGAGCACGAAGGCTCGGGGGAAAGCCGCCGCCCCTGCCCGCCCCACGGTCACCAGATCGTCGCCCAGGAGTCGCGCGCCATGGCGCAACACCGCCGCACTCAGCAACGCCGTTTTCCCCACGCCGCCGGGCCCCGGCACCAGGGTCACCGCTCCGCCCGGATCGCACCAACCGGCCGCGTGCAAAAACGTGCGTTCGCTGCGGAGCGCGAGCACCTGAAGCAGGAGCACGATCAACACTTCCGGCGTGTCGCTGAAGACGGCGAACCCTCGGTCCGTCCGCATCGTCGCATGCCGCCGCGACGGTTCGTGCAGCAGGGCTCCCGCCTCACCGCACGCCGTGTGGAAACGGATCGCTCCAGCGCCTTCAAACTCCCCATAGGGCGCGACGCTGATGCGGGGAAGTCCGTCGATCAGCGCGGCAGCCTCCGCCACGCGAAAATGTTCCAGTTGGAATTCGATCGTTTCACGCACATGCGGCAGCACACCCGCCGCCACCGTCACCTCCGCTAGGCCCGGCAAACGATACACATCGGCTATGAATTTTCGCTCCATAGTCGCCCCGTATATTCCCACAGAGGTCGCACGTAAACAACGCCGGCACTGCGCAACAATGGTCGGGCACACACGGCCGCATCTTGCTCAACCGTCAGTGCCAGCTCTTCAACAATATCCAACACGTCGAAGGCCCCCCCTCTCGCCGCGGTCAAGACCAACCGTAGGCTATAAACCCCCGGATAAAGCAACAGCGCTGGCAATACCACTCGAACCCGGTGCCGCCCCGCTTCGACCGGAATAATTTGGCCGACATCCCCACTGGGACAATGAACTAACGGCGCGCCTCCCATCTCTCGCACTTGCACGCTAAGCGCCAGGTGGCGTGCCGTCTCAGTGAATACCTCTACGAGAATTTCGATCGCATCGCTCATCGCAATGCATCCACCCACCTGCTGGTGGGCGTTTCGCAGCTGCGCTGCCGCAATCCAAGCTGAATGCCCCCCTCGACCCGTTCGCTCGTAACTGGCGGCGCCGGTCCGCGCTATTTGGCTGCGATAGGCCGCGATCGCCGCATCTATCTTGCCGAGAAATGCAGCCCGTCCGCGTTCCAACACCACGCCGCGACTGCACAATTGCTCAACCGCCGCCATATTGTGGCTCACGAACAGCACCGTGCGTCCGCCGCCCGCGATCTCGCTCATCTTGCCCAGGCATCTCCGCTGAAACTCCGCGTCGCCGACCGCGAGCACTTCGTCGACGAGCAGAATCTCCGTCTGCAGATGCGCCGCGACGGCAAAGCCCAGCCGCATATACATGCCGCTCGAATAATGTTTGCACGGCGTGTCGAGAAACTGCTCCACCTCCGCAAATGCCACGATTTCGTCGAAGCGCTGCCTCACTTCCGCGCGGCGCAACCCGAGGATCGCGCCGCTCAGGAAAATATTCTCCCGCCCCGTCAGCTCCGGATGAAACCCCGTCCCCACCTCCAGCAACGAGCCCACCCGCCCATAGATGTCCGCGCTCCCCGCCGTCGGCGCCATGATGCGGCTCAGGATTTTCAGCAGCGTGCTTTTCCCCGCCCCGTTGCGCCCGATCACGCCGAGCACCTCTCCGCGCGCCACGTCGAACGACACATCCTGCAACGCCCAGAACGTTTCCGCGTCCCGCCCCCCACGCCAGCGATCCGCCCAACGACGCGGCCAGCCCACGATCTCCTCGCGCAACGTCCGGTAACCGCCCGCGCCCGCCGACGCCCCCAGCCGGTAACACTTGCCCAGATTCCTGACCTGAAGAGCGAGGTCCGCGGACGCGTGCTTCATAGCTGATCGGCAAACGACTGCTCCACGCGCCGGAAATACGCCGCGCCACTCCACAACGCCACCACCGCGCAACCCATCGCCACCGCTGTCGCCCACGTCAGCGGAAACGCCTCGCCGAAAAACGCCGCGCGAAAACCACCCGTCACACCGACCATCGGATTGCACGCGAACCACGGCTGCCAGCGTTCGGGAATCAGGCTGAACGCATACACGACCGGCGAAGCAAACATCCAAAGCTGCAGCAAAAACGGCGTCGCATGCATGAAATCGCGATACCGCACATTCATCGCCGCCAGCCACAGGCCCAGCCCACTCGCCAGCGCAAAGGCGATCGCGATCCAGAACGGCAACCACAGAATCGTCCAACCCGGCGTCACCCCCACCACCAGCAGATACACCACGCCCACCACCAGCGCCACGCCGAGATCGATCAACACCGCTCCCGCACTCGCCAGCGGCACCAGCAATCGCGGAAAATAAACCTTCGTCACCAGCTTCGTCTCCGCCAGCACACTCGGCCCCGCCCGCTGCAGAATCCCCGCGACGAACTGCCACGCCACCAGGCCCGCGAGCACGAACGCACCATACGGCTGGCCGTCGCTCGGCATCTGCCCAAACCGCCCGAAAATCCACGCGAAGAGAATCGCCGCCGCCAGCGGCTGCAGCACCACCCACAACACCCCGAGCGCAGTCTGCTTGTAACGCAGCTTCACGTCCCGCAGCGCCAGCATCAGCAGCACGTCACGAAACTCCCACAGTTCACCCAGCCGCAGGCCCGACCACCCTTTCGCAGGGCGAATCCGGACGTGGTGGGGACGCGCGACAGTGGCCATCGACAGGGCGCCGACTCTGAAGCCGCCCGCCAGCGGGTCAACCCCGCCGCCCGCTCTTCGCACACTTGACCGACCCTTTACGCGTAATACCGTAATACCATGCCGACGCTCACCTTCAAGGTTTCGCCCGAAGAGGCGCGGGCGATCCGTGCGCGGGCCCGCCAGGAAAAGACCTCCCTCTCCGCTTTTCTCCGTTCCCAGCTCCTGGAGAAAAAAACACCCCGGCGCCGCATCGTGCTGAAACGCCATCCGGTATCCGGACTCGTCGTCGACGCTTCGCCTGGCCCCGCGGTGCCGCGGTCCCGCATCGACGCCGCGCTCGCGGACTTTCCGTGAAACATCTGCTCGATGTGAACGCGTTGCTGGCGTGGCGCCACGGACGCTCGCCGCATCACGACGTTTTCCACGCCTGGGCCGCCCGCGTCGGTTTCAACACCCTCGCCACCTGTGCCCACGTGGAACTCGGTTTCATCCGGGTTTCGATGCAGGTCTTCGACTACTCGCTCGCCGACGCCCAAAAAGCCCTCGCCCAAATAAAACGCTCCGCCGGCGGCTTCGTCTCGTCCGCGCCTCCACCCCAACTTGCCGCCTGGGCCACCACCGCTCCCAAAACCTCCGACGCCTATCTGCTGCAAATCGCGGCCTCCGCCGGCCTCTCGCTCGCCACTTTCGATGCGTCGATCCCCGGCGCCACCGTGATTCGATAGCCGCCCTCCTTTTGACCGATAGAACGACATCGCAGCAGCGGCGGCTATTTCGCCGATCTGCTCTCTTTGCCTTCTCTATTCCCCGTCTCCCTGTTCACTGGCCGGATTCGGCATGAAACTCTCCGTCGTCATTCCCTGCTACAACGAAGCGAAGACCATCCGTCTGATCGTCGACCGCGTGCGCGCCGCTCCCGTCTCCGACAAGGAGATCATCATCGTCGACGATTGCTCGCGCGACGGCACGCGCGACGTCCTGCGCACGCAGATCGCACCGCTTGTCGACAAGATCATTTACCACGACGTCAACCAGGGCAAAGGCGCCGCGCTCCGCACCGGCTTCGCCGCCGCCACCGGCGACGCCGTGATCGTCCAGGACGCCGATCTCGAATACGATCCCCAGGAATACCCGAAGCTCCTCAAACCCCTCATCGAGGGCCGCGCCGACGTCGTCTTCGGCTCGCGCTTCTCCGGCGGCGAAGCGCATCGCGTGGTCTATTTCTGGCACATGGTCGGCAACAAGGTCCTCACGCTGCTCTCGAACATGGCGACCAACATCAACCTCACGGACATGGAAACGTGCTACAAGGTGTTCCGCCGCGAGGTGCTGCAGAAAATCGTCATCGAAGAAAATCGCTTCGGCTTCGAGCCGGAGATCACCGCCAAGGTCGCGAAGCTCGGCGTCGTCATCTACGAGGTCGGCATCAGCTACTACGGCCGCACTTATGCCGAGGGCAAAAAGATCGGCTGGCGCGACGGCTTCCGCGCGCTCTGGGCCATTGCGAAATACAATTTGCTGCGGTGAACGACATTTCGTCCCGAGATTGATAGACCCGGCACGGCCAGTCCATGACTCTGCCTGAAATTCTCGGCGATTACGTCGTATTCTTCGGACTGGTTTTCGGGCTTGGTCTGCCTTGGATTGTGCAGAAGAATCGGGAATCGGTGGAGACGCTAACGTTGGCTGCCGCATGCGGGGTTCTGCAGATTTACGTTTGGGTGTGGACGATCTTCGTGGCCGGCCTTCCCGCCGCCACCGTTTACCTTCTCCCGGTCGTGGCTGCGATTTGCTGCATGGTGCACCGGCGGAGTATCTGTGCCTTCCTCGAGGAGTCTGACACCCGCAGCGCGATTGGCCGGCTCCTCCTTTTCTCCGGCTGGTGTCTCGGCTGGCTTGCACTGGTCCGCTCATATGGCGGGGGCGAATGGACCGGCGACTGGTTCGAGCATTTCGACCGGGCCAAGTTCTTCATAGATGATCGGCCTCTCGATACGCAGTTCTTGGGCATCTATGGCCTGACATCGCGGCCACCCCTCGCGAACCTCGTCGCGGGAGCGGGGCTGGCCTTGCGCGGTTCGACATTCGCCCACGCGCAGGTTTTCATGACGCTCTTCAGCACGCTGCTCCTGCTGCCCGTTCTGCTGCTCGCGCGGCATTTCTCCGGCACGCGCCGGGCCGACGCAGCCCTGCTCGTGATCATGATGTTCAACCCGCTGGTGATCCAAAATTCGACCTTCCTCTGGACCAAGCTCCCTTGCGCCTTCTTTGTTGCGACCTCCCTTGCACTCTATGTGCGCGCGCTCGATGACACCACGTTCCGACTGGTCCGTTGGTCAGCGGCTGCCATGGCCGGCGGTGTGCTGGCCCACTATTCCGCAGCCCCGTATGCAGCGGCTCTCATCCTGCTTCACGTTGCGAGAACTTGGATGGATCGACGC
This sequence comes from Verrucomicrobiota bacterium, assembly GCA_023430825.1. Classification (GTDB taxonomy): domain Bacteria; phylum Verrucomicrobiota; class Verrucomicrobiia; order Opitutales; family Opitutaceae; genus Opitutus. Next base: position 8,869 of record JAEYYL010000234.1, read on the forward strand.
CGCGGCGGCATCTGGCAGGAACTCGGCGTTCAAGCGATAATCGTCGCGGCACTGCTCGGCACTTGGATTGGATGGGCGCTGATTCATTTCGGATGGGCCGGCACATTTTTGGATAATACTTCAGTAAAAATGGGCGCTGGTCTTCCGATCGCTGAACGACTCAGCTTCGGGGTTCGCGCGCTGTGGGTGACTCTCGTTCCTCACCCATTACTGCCCGTCGATTACCGCTTCATCGCTCAAACGAGTTCCGTAGGCTTTGCACGAGACTACGCTTTTAACATATACCAAACCACTCTCCCAGGCGCCATCGGCTTGGGCGGGCTGGTCTGCTGGGTTCTATGCCGGGGTTCACTTCGAGGCGGGGCCACAAAGCGAGCAGAGCGCGTCTTCTGGACGACGATTGTCACCGTCGTATCGATCCTCACAATGGCCGCGATCTCTGGACCCGATCGCTGGGGCATTGTTCACATCACCCTGATCCCGCTCGTCGTGACCGGTCTCGCCTGGCTGGCGGCGGCGAGCACCCAGCTACCCTCCGGCGCGCGTATGTGGTGGCTCGGTGCACTCGGCTGCGACGCGGTGCTTGGCATCGTCGCTCACTTCTATCTTCAGGCAACCGTCTGGCTTACAGAAAAAGATCTAGCCGCCTTCTTTGCCGGGCGTGAATTCACTTACTCGATAGCGGTGGGGCGGAACGCGATGCTCAAGCTCATGAAGGAAGTCGATTTCATCGCGGACGGCGGGCCGCACCCCGTGCTCGTTACGCTGCTCCTCCTCGCTCTTGGCACCCTCGCGCTAAAGCCAGTTCTGTCGCCAGCCTCCCCCGTCTGTTCCGGGTGAACGTGCGGCCAGGCACGAATCTACGCTTTTTCCCAGCCGACAACCTCGGTCTCTTCCTCGCGCTCGTTTCACTGGTTCGGCCACGGTGTCCGCCACCCCGCGCGGGCAAATGGATGGCTCCCCCGATCGAGCTTCGCAGCGCTCCGACTTGCGGCGACAGGCACCGCGACTGCGCGGCGGTGTTGATCCGCGCGCCCGACCTCGGCACAACGTGGGGAGATGGATTTCGTTTCGCCGACCCCATTGAGCGTTCTGCTGCTCCCGGTCGCCATCCTTCTTTTCCTCCTGCCCGGCTGGCTGCTCGCTCGAAAACTGGCCGCGCCGAGCCCCCTGGCGGCGGCGTTTCTCGGGTCCTCCGCCCTGCTCTTTGTCCTCATGCTGCTGCTGCACACGCTCGGCGTGCCACTCCACGCCGGGACGGTCGGCGCGGCCTTCGCGCTCGCCGCTCTCGGACTCGCGCGCTTCGCGCGGCGCAGCCCGCAATCATTCGCGTTCACGTGCCCGGCCTTCTCCGTCGATGCGCGCTGGCTCTGGCTTCTGCCGCCCGCCCTCGCCGTCACGTCGCTCGCGTTACGCGCGCTGCTCGATCCGCTCTCCGGCTACGACAACGGTTTCCGCTGGGACTATCTCGCGCGTCTCTTCCTCTTCCGCGGCTCGCTCGCAGGCTACCCTCCGATCACGTCCGCGGATTTTGAATACTACAGCTGGTGCGACGGAATCCCGCCGCTCATCCCGTTCCTCAATTTCTGGATTTACGCCTTCACCAGCTCGATCTCGCCCGTCCTCACGTCCGTTCGGGTGATCGGCGAAGCGTTGCTGTTGGGTAACGTCATCCACCGGTATGGCCAGCTCCTGTGGGGCCGGCAGGGCGGCGGCCCCGCGCTCGCGGCCATCAGCAGCAGTGCGCTGGCCTTGTGGAGCGTGGCGATGGGACAGGAGACCGGACTCACCGCCCTCGCGCTCGTCGCGATGCTTTACTACCTCGAACTCGCCGCCCAAACGCCTCGCCGCTCGCTCGTGTTCTGGGCCGCGATCGCGGCCGCGATCGGTGCGCTGAGTCGCGAATACGGTCTCGCGTTCCCCGTGCTCGGCGCCGCCATCCTGCTCGCGACGCCTCGATTGCGCGCCACGCTGCCGCTGTTCGTCGCGACCGTGCTCGCTCTCACGGTGCCATGGTATGCACGCAACGCGTGGGTGACGGGCAATCCGCTGTATCCGCATCCGCTCGGCGGACTGTTTCCGGGCAACGCCGTGCACGACGAAAGTCTGCGCTATTTCCGCGAATACTGGTCGCTCGACGCGAGCACGTCAGATCCCTCCTTCATCCCGCGCTTCCTCACGGTGCTTTGCGGCGTCCTGGTCCTCCTCGGTCTGATCGGAGCGTGGCGCGCCGGCCGGCGCGGCTTCGCTCTCGGGAGCGGCGTCGTTCTTGTGGTGACGATCTGGTTTGTCCTGATCCTGCCGCAAGCGGGTGCGGGCTGGGTCTATTCCGCGCGCGCCCTGTCGCCGGCACTCGCCTTGCTCGCCGTCTTTTCGGGCTGGCTCGCCACGGCGCCGCGGTGGATGCGAACCGCCGCAGCCCTCGCCCTCTCGGTGGCCGCCGTCGACGCCGCGCGACGGTCTTGGTTTTTGCCGACCGGTGCAATGGCTTCCCCGTGGAGCGCCAGCTTCGATCCCTGGCGCACCGAAAAAGCCATGTTGCATCAGATCACCGTCGATCCCGTCTGGCGCTCGTTGGCGCTCAGCGCCGCCGGCAAGGGCGTGATCGTCGATCACCCGGCGAGTCACGCGCTCCTCACTCAACAGGGCGGCACCGCCGTGCCGTTCTTTAGCCCGCTGCTGCAGCCGGCCTTCGATCCCACCGTCGGCTTCGAGGACGCTCTCCAGCAACTGATCGATCATCGCGTAAAATTCATCACGTTCTCCAACGTGAATCCCGTGACGACAAAACTGGTGAACGCTCACGCCTTTTGGGTCACGCTGCACACGCGGTTTCAACCCAACGTCCGAGTGGGTCCGCTGGAAATCTACGAACTGGAGCACCTCGAGCCGGCGGCAAATCCGTGAAACGTTTCCTTGGTTCCAAAGCGCTCGCCCTTCCTTCGGTGAACATTGTTGCCCTCGGCCTGGCGCTCGTGGCTGTCACCGCATGGCTCTGGACCAACCTGTGCGGTTTTCCCTGGTCCGCCTGGAACGATCTCCGCCTGGCTCCCGTGCTCATGGCCGCCAACGGCGTCAATCCCTACGCGTTACCGGACGGCGGCGTGGCGACAACCTGGATGTATGGCCCCGTGCCGCTGTGGCTGTGGTGGCCGGCGTCCCTCGCCCGCGATGCCGTGTCCGCCATCATGGCCGCCGGCGTCCTCAACCTCACGCTGACGCTCGCCGCGATCGTCTTCGCGTGCTGGTGCTGGCCGGTTGCGGGCGCCAGCCGAAGCGCGCGACTGACCGCGATCGCGACCTGCATCGCGCTTTGGCCGCACGCCACCTTCCATTTTCTTCAAGCCGACAATCCCGCCGTCGCCTTTGGATTGATCGCCAACACCGCGCTCGCGCTCACCGCTCGACGCGGTCGCCCCAGCACCTCCGCGAATTGGCTGATCGCGCTCGCGACCGCCCTCGCCCTCGGGTCGAAACAGACCGCCGTGGCGATGCTCGCCGCGCAAGTCATCTGGCTGTGGAGCGAACAAGGACGCTTCGCCGCGGTTCACCATCTCGTCCGCACCCTCGCCGTCGCCTCCGCCCTCGCGATTGTCGCGTGCGCGCAATTCGAGTTCGCCGGTCTATGGCTCGGCGCTTTTCGCATCCCGGCCGAATTGCCCTGGACCACCGAAATCGATAAACGCCTTCTGCACCTCGCGCCCGTCCTGTTGCTGCACATCGGCGGCCCGCTCCTGCTACTCGCATTTTCCTCCGCGCGGGTGCTGCGCCCCCGACACGACTTGCGCCTGCCTTTCCTTGCGTGGATCGCGAGCCTTGCGCCCGGTCTGCCGGCGATGATGACCGTCGGCGGATCGACGAATTCCTTCCACGGCTTCCTCCTCCTGCTCCCGCCGCTCGCCGTCGCCGCGTGCGTCTTCGCGCAGCACCGCCGCGGTGGTTTGGTCGCCATGGCGGGAGCAGTCATCGCGCTAGTCGCAGCGCGCTGGGCCAGCGCACCCAACCGGCCTCTCACGCCTGCCGTCATCGCTCTTCAGCAGGCGGACCAAATCTGCCGTCTCTATCCTCACCAAGTCTGGTTTCCGTGGAATCCCACCGTGATGTTTTTTGCGGAAGGTCGTTTCTATCACGCCGAGGACGGTCTTCATGTCCGCAACCTCACGGGACGTCCGCTGACCTTGCCCCAGTTCAAGGGCGGGCTGCCCGCGGACGTCCACTTTGTTGCTCTGCGCGGTCCCGATTGGGGCCTCGCACGAACCTTCACCCGCGGTCCGAGTTCCGCACAGCACCTCGGCTACTGGGAACTCTGGCGCTGGCAGGAACCGTAAACATCTCGCGAAATCCGCACGAGCCCCCCGCCGGTCGTGTCCGGCTTTGACCCCGATGCGGTGATTGCGCTAACAACGGTCCGTGTCTCCCCCGCCCGCCGTCACGGTTCTCATCCCGGTGTTCAACGAAGAGGCCGTGCTCCCGCAACTCTTCGCACGCCTCGCCGCGGTCTTCGACGCGCACCGCGAAATCGCGTGGTCCGCGCTGCTCGTCGACGACGGCAGCAGCGACGCCTCCGCCGCGCTCATCGGCGCGCAGCACGACCGCGACCCGCGGTTCAACCTCGCGCAACTCTCGCGCAACTTCGGCTTCCAAAACGCCCTCGCCGCCGGCCTGTCGCTATCGCGCGAAGCCGACGCGGTCGTGACGATGGACGCCGATCTGCAGGACCCGCCCGAGATCATCCCGCAACTCGTCGCCGCCTGGCAGGCGGGCGCCGAGGTCGTGCGCGCGACGCGCCGCACCCGCGCCGAGACCGGCCTGCGGCGCGTCGGCTTCGATCTGTTTCACGCGTGCTACGGCCGGCTCACCGACTACCCGATCGAGCCCAACTCCGGCACCTTCGGCCTGCTCGGCCGCGAGGCGGTCGCGGCGTTCAACCAGCTCCCCGAGCGCCATCGCTTCTTTCCCGGCTTGCGCGCCTGGGTGGGCTTCACCCGCGTCGACGTCCCCTACGACCGCCACGAGCGCGCCGCCGGGCAACCGCAGCAAAGCTTCCGCAAGCTCGTGCACTACGCGCTCGACGGGCTGTTCAGCTTCTCCCGGCTGCCGCTGCGCATGCTGACGTATCTCGGACTGTTCGTCGCGTTCTGTGGCTTCGCGATCGGCGTGTTTTTCGCCGTGCGTCGCATTCTCGGCGTCGAGACCGCCCAGACCGGGTTCACCACGCTGGTCACGCTGCTCCTGTTCATCGGCGGCGTGCAGCTCATCGGCATCGGCGTGCTCGGCGAATATCTCGGACGCATCTACGACGAGGTGAAGCAGCGGCCGAACTACATCGTGAAAAAGAAGGCCTGCCTTGGCTGAACCGCGGACGCAGCGCCCCCTCGCCTGGCTCGCGGCCGCCGCCCTCGCCGCCGCCTTCGCCGTCGCCGCCCACTGGCTGCTGTTCACGGCGTTCATGCTGTATGACGATGAAGGATACGTCCTGCTGTCGCTGAAAAACTTCTCCACCCACGGCGGCCTCTACGACCAGGTTTACACCCAATACGGCCCGGTGCCCTTCCTGTTCTACGACGCGCTGCACCGGCTGCTCGGCTTCGCCTTCGACAACACCACGGCGCGCTGGATCACCGGCGTGAACTGGCTCGGCACCGCCGCCGCCTGCAGCGTGCTCGTCGCGCGCCTCACGCGCTCCGCGAGCTGGACCGCTTTCACCTTTGCCGGCGTGTTCACCTATCTCTGGGTGATGATCAGCGAGCCGATGCACCCCGGCGGGCTGATCGCCCTCGCCGTCGCGCTCGCCGCCGCCGCGGGCCCCGAGCTGTGGAGCGCACGGCGCTACCTGTTCTTCGCCGCGCTGGCGGGCCTCGGCGCGGCTGCGCTCGCGCTGACGAAGATCAACGTCGGCGCCTTCTTCTTCGGCGCGGCGTTCACCTGGCTCGCGCTCCACAGCGCGTCGGCCGCGTGGGCGCGCCGGCTCGCGTGGCTGATCGCGATCGGCTGCGCCCTGCTGCCGTTTGTCCTGATGCGCTCGCTCTTCGACGCGGACTGGGTGCGGCTCTACGCCCTGATTTTTTCCGCCGCCGCCCTCGCGGTGCTGCTCGCCAGCCGGCCCCTCGCACAACGCGTCGCCGGACCGCGGGCGTGGGGCTGGTTCGCCGCCACCTTCGCCGGCGCCGGCCTGCTCGTGTGTCTGCTGACCGTCGCGCGCGGCTCGAGCTGGGCGGGCCTCGTGAACGGCGTCGCGCTCGAGCCACTGCGGCATCCGGGCGTGTATTTTTTCGCGATGCACTGGCGCATCGGCTCGGGCGTGCTCGCGCTCGTATCGATCGGGCTGGCGGCGTGGGCCGCGCACGGGCGGCGCTGGGGCGATTCGCGTTTCCGCGAGTTCGTCGCGTGGGCGCGCCTCGCCGCCACCGCGCTGTTCTTCTGCTCGCCGCTGCAAATCATTCCGACCAGCGCGCCCGGCTGGGGCATGAGCTACGGCGTCTCCCTCGCGTGGCTTTTCGTCGTGCCGCTCGGCGGCGGCGAACGTTCCGCCCTCGCCCGCAGCTGGATCGCGCTGCTGCTCGTGTTTCAATTTCTGCATTCGTATCCCATCGCCGGCAGCCAGATGAACTGGGGCACCTTTCTCTGGGTGCCGCTCCTGGCGCTCGGCATGCACGACGCCGCACCCGTGCTGCGCGCGCGGCTCGCCCGCTGGCCCGTGGCACCCGCACGCCTCGGACTCGCCGCGGTCATCGTCACCACCGCCGTCATGGCGGGAAAAATGATCCATCTCGGTGGGACGCGCTATTTCACCAGCCAGCCGTTGCGGGTGCACGGGGCCGAAAACCTGCGCATGCCCGACGAGATCATCTACGCCGTGCGCATCGTGAACGAGAATCTCCGCGCCCATGGCGACATGCTCTTCAGCGCGCCTGGACTCTACAGCGCGAATCTCTGGAGCGACCTCCCCACGCCCACGCTGGCCAACGTCACCCACTGGTTCTCGCTGCTCACGGTGGCGCAGCAGCAGGCCATCGCCGACCGGCTGGCCGCCTCCCCGCGCCCCTTGTTGCTCGTGCAGCGCCCGCTGCTCGATTACCTGGTGAAAAACGGCTTCGCCGTCGGTGGGCCGCTGCAGGCCTGGCTGCGCGAAAATTTCGAACCGGCTTTTTCGATCTACCCCTACGAGGTCTGGGTGCGGCGCGGCCGCACGATCGCCGCGCTTTCCACCGCGCGGGTGCTGGACCCGGACGCGGCTGGCCAGCCCGGCCTGGCCCTCGTCCTGAATACCCCGCGGTCGCCGATCGCACGCGTGGAAGTGTGCGACGTGACGAAGCCCCGCGCGCCGCTCTTCACGCTCGACGCCGCGAACGCCACACTATCGATGCGGCCGATCGCACTCGACGGTTCGCCACGCGGCGCCAGCGAAGCCGCCGCGTTTCCCTTCGCGACGGACGATCTCGCGGAAGTCACGCTGCGTTACCCCGGAGAACTCGCGATTCAAGTGAACCGCAGCTCGCTGCTCGTG
>JAEYYL010000237.1 GCA_023430825.1 Verrucomicrobiota bacterium
TCGACATCCGCTCGTCGCATTTCTCCCGCCGCCGCTGCGAGGGCGTCACCCTCCACTGGCTTTACTCCGGTATCGATACTTTGGGGACAAAACATCCGCAGCTCGCCCGCGGTCGCGCGCGCATCCCGTTCACCCATCATCGCGTCGAACTCGCCCGCCGGCTCGCGCTCGTCGCGCCGTCACAGCCGATGCTGTGCACGCTCGCCGTCGCCGCGGTGCTGCCCGACGGCCACACGGTCGCCGGCAATTTCATCCAGCACTTCGTCGCCGATGGACCGCTCCCCGAACGCGAGGATCAGGGCAATACGCTCATCCTGCGCCGTCATGTCACCGACTGGATCGACGCCGAATGGAGCGACGGCCACAGCACGCGCGAGGAAGCCGGTCGCGACGGTTGCTGCTTCGGCTACGGTCACGGCCATTTCGAATGGGAGTTCACCGACGAGGTCATTCCCCTCCTCGCCCGCGCCAAACGCGTGCGTGTGTTCTGCGAAGTCTCCGCGCGCCGTCGCGACGTGGCGCAAACCGACAGCCATCGTTACCCGACCTATTTCGAACTCCTGATCAACGACCTGCCCGTGCACCGCACGCTGCTGCCCGATCATCCGCACGACACCCGCGGCGCGCTCAGCTACCTGCGCGGTGGCCGCGGTGCTTACGGTTATCTCATGCGCGCCGCGTTCGAGGGAGCGTTGCTCGAGCAGGTCGCCGCCACCGCCGCGCGCAACGGCACGCTGCGCTTCCGCTGCGCTGTTCCCGCGCACACCGCCCCGCATGGGGGCCTCACCGTCTATGATTTCGACTGCGGGAGATTCCCCATCTGTCCGACGATCGTGATTGAGTGGGAACAGGGTTGATGGCGCCGGTCAGAGGGAGTTGCTCATCCCTGCCTCTTGTTCGGCGGAGCGGGCGCTCATGGATGAACCTTCGTCGATAAAGACAACGCCCGCGCCCCTCGAAATGTGGGGCGGCATGGAATGCTCGGTGGTGCGGATCGAGTCCCGCGTCGAAGACCAGCTCGCACGCGCCGGCCATGATCGTCGCCCCGACGACCTCGACCGCTTCGCCGCCTTGGGCCTGCGCGCTTTTCGCTTTCCCGTCCTCTGGGAGCGACACGCTGGCCCCGCCATCGACTGGCGCTGGACCGACGAGCGCCTCGAAAGACTCCGCGCGCTCGGCGTCCGCCCCATCGTCGGCTTTCTCCATCACGGCTGTGGCCCCGGCGAAACCTGCTTCCTCGCACCCGATTTCGTCGATCGTTTCGCCGCGTTCGCCCGCCGGGTCGCCGAGCGTTACCCGTGGATCGACGCCTACACGCCCATCAACGAACCGCTCACCACCGCCCGCTTCAGCGGCATGTATGGCCTCTGGCATCCGCACCGCCGCGACCTCGCCTCCTTCGCCCGCATCCTCCTCGACGAATGCCTCGCCACCCGCGCCGCGATGCGGGCCATTCGCGAGATCAATCCTCGCGCCCAGCTCATCCAGACCGAAGACGTCGGCAAGACCCACAGCACGCCCCGGCTCGCCTACCAGGCGGACCTCGAAAACGAACGCCGCTGGCTCTCGTTCGACCTGCTCGCCGGCCGGCTCGATCGCACGTCGCCACTCTTTGGATACCTCAGTCGCGGCGGCCTCGTCGCCGCCGAGATCGAAGCGTTCGCCGCCGATCCGTGCCCGCCCGACGTGATCGGCATGAATTACTACGTGACGAGCGAACGCTTCCTCGACCGTCACCTGAATCGTTACCCGCCCGCCACGCACGGCGGCAATGAATACGACCGCTACGCCGACGTCACCGCCGTGCGCGTCCGCGAAGAGGGCATCGTCGGTTTCGAAGGCCTGCTCCATGAGGTGTGGCAGCGTTACCATCGGCCGATAGCCATCACCGAAGTTCAACTCGCCTGCACCCGCGAAGAACAACTCCGCTGGCTGCTCGAAGCCTGGCGCGCCGCCCAACGCGCCCGCGCCGCCTGCGTCGACGTGCGCGCGATCACCCCGTGGTCGCTCCTCGGCGCCTTCGACTGGGACTCGCTGCTGATCGAGACCAACGGCAACTACGAGGTCGGCGCGTTCGACGTGCGCAGTTCACCGCCCCGCCCCACCGCCGTCGCCCGCGCCATCCATTCCCTCGCGATGACCGGTGACTACGATCATCCCGTGCTCGCCGTCGAAGGCTGGTGGCGCCGGCGCATCCGGCTCGAGTATCCGCCGATCAGCGCTCCGTCCGGCGGCCCGGGCACCGCCGTGCGCGAGGAAGACGAAGTCAAACCCGGCGCCAAACCGCTCGTCATTCTCGCGCCCGGCACCGCCCTCGGCCGCGCGTTGCTGCGTGTTTGCCACGTCCGCGGCCTGCCGTGCGTCGCCCTGCCCCGCCGCGAACTCAACCTCGCCGATCCCGCCCACATCCGCGAAACGCTCACCCAGCTTTCCCCCTGGGCCGTCCTCCACGCCGGCGGTTATCCGCGCATCGACGACGCCGAGGACGATCCCGCCGCCTGTTCTCACGAGAACACCCTCTCCGCGACCCGTCTCGCCGCCGCCTGCGCCGAACTGGATCTCCCGCTCGCCGTCTTCTCCACCGATCTCGTGTTCGATGGCGCAACGGACCGCCCCTATGTCGAAACTGACCCGGCGAACCCACTCAGCGTATTTGGCCGCAGCAAACTCGAAATGGAAACCCGCGTCGCCCAACATCACGCCGGCGCGCTGATCGTCCGCTCCAGCGCCACCTTCGGTCCGTGGGACACCGACAACTTCGTCACCGCCACGCTCGACCGCCTCGCCGAAGGCCCCGTGCACATCGCCGACGACACGACGATCACCGCGACCTACCTGCCGGACCTCGTCAACACCACGCTCGACCTGCTGATCGACGGGGAGACGGGTCTCTGGCATCTCGCAAATTCCGGCGCGCTCACCTGGGCCGACCTCGCCCGCCGCCTTGCGCGACAAGCCGCGCTGCCCGTCGACCGCGTGATCGGCGTGCCGTTGCAATCGCTTGGGCTGCGCGCCCCGCGTCCCCGCTACAGCGCGCTCGCGAGCGAACGCGGCACGCTGCTCCCGCCCCTCGACCACGCGCTCGATCGCTACTTCGTCCAGCGCGGCGCCGCCTGGCGCGTCCCCGAAGCCAGCCGCGGTTGA
>JAEYYL010000244.1 GCA_023430825.1 Verrucomicrobiota bacterium
ACGTCCTCGTCCGTTGTTGGCAGCCGATTCCGGGGTTTCTCGAAAACCGATTTGAACCAGGGAGGCACGGAGACACCGGGCAAGGCCTCGGATTTCTCCGTGTCTCGGTGCCTCTGTGGTTCACCAATGGTGGCTGCAGTTGTTCGAAAAATTCAATCGTCGGATCTCTGGCCGCAAAGAGGCGCAAAAGGCGCAAGAATAGGAGAGTCGTCCAAGGCATTTTTGCGCCTTCTGCGCTTTTTTGCGGCCATCGTTTTGAGTGATCGGCTCAGCCGATTCCGGGTTTCTCGAAAACCGATTTGAACCACGGAGGCACGGAGACCGAGAAAGGCCTCGGATTTCTCCGTGTCTCTGTGGTTCACCAATCGTGGCTGCAGTCCCGCTCGGGGCGGCTCGAGCTGGCCCTCCCTACGAGACGTCAGCGCGCGGACGCCGGCGGTCCGACCTCGACCGATGCAGCAGCGCGGCGACTGCGCCAGCGGACGAACAACGCCAGCGCGAGCACACCGGAGGCGGCGACGGCCCCGACCGTTGCGGGCTCCGGGATCGCGCTGATGACGTTGGCCGCGATGGAGAAACCGCCGACGTTGTCGTAGAAACCCTCCACGCCGCCGGCGGTGACCCTGTAAAAAACCAGCGGGTCGCTGTCCCCCACGAGGCTCGTGACCGGAATGTCGCCCGGAAACGTGTGCCCGAAGGAGTCGTTGGTCATCTTCACCCATTCCATATTGCCGGGACCGGAGTAGGAGAGCGCCAGGTAGTAGGTCACTCCCGCGTTGAATATCGCCGTCGAGCTGGCGGAAAAGTGACGAGAATAAGGGGTGCGGGAGAGGACGCCCGATGGGCTCGAGAAGTCCAGGAGCGAGGTCGGCAGGGAGAGACTGGTCGGCAGCGTCGAAAAGATATTGATCGAAACGCCGGAGAAGAGCGGCAGCGGGAGGACCTCTCCGTCGCTCCCGGGCGTGCCGCCGCCGCCGCCGTCGCCGGGGTCGCCGCCTCCGCCGCTCGTGTTGGGAACGGCCCCGGAGTCGGAGCCTGCGGCCATAGGGAGCGCGCCATCGCGGAGAAAGAGATTCACCCCGTTCACGATGTAGCTTTCGCCTTCCGGATAGCTGATCGCGAAGGGAACGACAAAAACCGTGTCGGCGTTCATGCCGTTCGCGAAGGTCGTTGGGTTGGGGGCGAGGGCGTTGTTGGTCGTGATTCCGGCGTGGCCAACGGTGCCCTGACCCTCTGCGCCATGCACCGCGAAGGTTGACCCAAATAACAGGCAAGCCGCCAGGAGTGGGCGGAGGCCGAAGCGTAGCGTCGGACGGAGAGCGGGGGATTTTTGCATGAGCGGAGTCGCGAAGCGCTCGCGAGTGTGTGATCCGGGGGGCGTCGCCGTGATCCTAGCGGGAACGATGGCCGCGCTCAACCCTCACACGTGAGGGAAGGCATGAGACGCACTACCGGCTCCGGCTCGATGCGAGCCAGCGGAGATTCGCCGCGCGGAGGTCGCGGCGGTCGAGGGCGTATTTCGGCGTCTGGAATTCGAGCCAGCGGTTGCGGTCGGTGTTGATCGCCACGGGTGTGCGCGCGAGGAGCACGGGCAGCCGATCGGCGGGCACGAGCTGCGTGGCCGCGAACGCCGCGGGTGTCATCAGCCCTGTGATCAAACGCTCGTCGAGCAGGTCGGGGGCGTTGCGCCATTTTTCCCACACGGTGGGGTTGAAGACCGGCGGCCGGTCGGAGGCGAGCAGGCAGGCCTGCTGCCCGACGCGCCAGACGGAGACGGCGGGAAACTCGGCTTGCGCGGTGGCGAGGATCGCGGCGATTTCGCGCGAACTCAGATGATGGAGCTGCACCCATTGCACCAGCACGCCGCCGGGATTGAGGCGGGCGCGAGCCAGCGCGTAGAATTCGCGCGAGTAGAGATTCGTGGCGCCGGCGAACCACACGGACGTGAGCTCGATCTGAATCGCGTCGTAGCGCTCGCGGGAACGCAGCAGGTGGTTGCGGCCGTCCTCGAGGTGGACCCGGACGTTGGCGCGATCGAGCACGCCGGCGTTGATCGCGGAAAATTCCGCGCGGGCGGCGGCGAGGTGCGCGGGCGACAGTTCGACCAGATCGACGTGCTCGAAGCCCAGCCGCGCGATCACCGACAACGTCTGCCCGGAGCCGCAGCCGATGACGAGGGCGCGGTGCGTCGCGGGCGCGTGCAGCGCGGCGACGAGGCCGAAGCCGACCTGGGCCGGCATCTCGCGGTCATCGTCCGCGTCGAATTTGCCATTCTGCAGGAGCGTGCGCACAGGCGTCGCGCGATCCCGCCTTTCTCGCTCGACCACCGTGACGAACCCCGTCGCGAAGTCCTCGCGGAAGAACGTGAGCCGGCCGTCGCGCACCCACCCCGGCGCCTGCAGGTAAACGCCGAAGCCGCCGGTGAGTTGAAGGCGATTCCAAGGCGGGAGCGCGATCAGCAGGAAAAGTCCGGCGGCGCCCGGCACAATCCAACCGAGGCGACGCGGACCGCGGACGACCAACGCGAGCCAGCCGGCGGCGGCCAGCAGGACGAGGCCTTGCAATGCGCGTTCGGCGCCGAAAAGCGGAATCAGGCCGAAGCCCGCGCCGAGCGCGCCGGCGATGCAGCCGACGACGTTGGCGGCGCACAGCGCACCGACGGCGCGGCTGCCGCCGGCGGGCTCACCGTCGCGAAGGAGTCGCGGAAACACCTGGCCGGCGAGCGTGGCGGACGGCAGCACGACGAGGGCGACCACGCAGAGTTTTAGGAATTCGCCGGCCCAGAACGCCTCGAGCTGCTGCGTGCCGGCGACGCGCGCCATGAGCGGACCGGCCCAGGGCCATAGCGCGCTGCCGAGCGCGAGCGCGACGACGAGCCAGCCGAGCACGGGTGCGAGTGGCGTCGGGCGTCGTGCCGCCAGATGACCGCCCAGCGCGAGGCCGAGCAGCACGACCGCGAGCAGGATGGAGAAACTATACGCGCTCGCGCTGCACACCGCGCTGATCAGGTGAAACCAGATGACCTCGAGCGCGAAGAAACCGAACCCGGCGGCGAAGGCCCAAATCAAGGGCTGAAAAACGGAAAGGCTAAAAGGCTGAAACGGTGCGAGTAGGGGCCGCGCTCGAGACGCAGGCGAAAGCGGAGCCTCTGTCCCCGGCAGGCTGAACCAGAGCGCGAGGCCGACGACGAGGCCGAGCACTGCGATGCTCCAGAGCGCGCCATCGGCGCCGACGGTATTGAACAACAGCGGCGGCGTGAGGAGCGTGAACGCGAAGGCGCCGGCGAGATTGACGGCGTAGAAGTGCGTGATTGTGCGGCCGCGCCACACGGGGTGGCCGGCGAGCACGGCGGCGAGCGTCGGCAGCTGGGCGCCCATCGCGAGCGTTGGCGGCAAAATCCACAGCACGGCGATGGCCGTGCGGATCGCGGCGAGCGAGAGCGCACTGCCGCCGGCGTGCGCGAGCCAGCCGCCGAGGACGCGGTCGACGGCGAAAAAGCCGACGCCGACGAGAACCGCCCACGCGGCGATGAAAATTTCCAAGGCGGCGAGGCGGCGCGGTGCGCCCGCGGATTGTTTCGGACAGAGCCACGCGCCGAGCGCGAGCCCGGCGAAATAGACGGCGAGCACGATCGTCGCAGCTGAGCGACTCGAGCCCACGAGCGTGGACAGATATTTTTCATAGATCTGTTCCAGCACGAGCGCGATGCCGCCGGAGCAGAACACGGCGGCGGTGAGCAATCGGACGCGGCGGTCGATCGGCGGCGTGTTGCGCGGGATGGAAACGAGCGGCGGCTCGGCAGAGCGAAGGTGGCGGTTGACGCGCAGGCTCGTCCACGCGGGCGCGCCGACGATCACCACCGCGAGCGGCCAGGCGATCCACGGCGGGATCGGCGCCAGGGCGCCCCAGGCGATGAGAAGAAAGGTCGCGAGCGTGACCGCGGCCCAAACGCGGCGATTGCCGGCGGCGAGCGCCGGACCTTGCAAAGCGAGCGCGGGCAACGGCCGGTCGACGCGGTGCGGCGTGAGACGAATGCCGCGGTCGGCGATCCACCAACTCAGCGCCGCGAGCGGCACGGCGGCGAAGAGATCGACGAGATAGTGCACGCCGAGCGTAAGCGTGGTCGTGATCTGGAAAAATCCCACCGGCAGACACAGCCAGAAAAACCGGCGCCGCCAGCTCCAGGCTGCGGCCAGGGTGACGAGCGTGAACGCGACGTGCAGTGACGGCATGACGTTGCGCAGGATGTCGCTCTTGCCGTAGATCTGATCCGGACCGCTGAGCGCGGCGGCTCGCACCGCTTCGGCCGCGGCCTGGCTCGCGGGCGTGTCGAGTAGCGCGAAGAGCGGCCGGTAGGCGTAGATGGGGCCGATGGCGGGAAAGGCGGCGTAGCAGGCCAGGCCCAGGACCCCGACGATAAACGCCGCGAAGAGATGGCGGCGCGTTTCGGCGATCGCGCCGGCGATGTGCAGCCGCGCGGCGACGCCCGCGATCATGAGGCCGAGCAGCGGATAGGTGAAGTCGCTCAACGTATAGACCCACGGCGCGAGATAGTGCAGGTGGTAGGCGGCCTCGGTCAGAGGGAAGCCGAGCGAAAGATCCATCCGCAGGAGCACGGGATCCCAGACCTGCGGCGACCAGACGCGGATGGCCGTCACGCAGAAGCCACCGAACAGGCTGTAAGCGATGAAGGCCCACCAAACCCGGGCGAGCTCGCGCAGCACGCCACCGAACGCGCCGCCCGAGACGAGCCCGGCCACCGGCAGAAAGAGCGTGAAACCCAAGGCCATGCCGCCCGCCCCAAGGGCGGCGGCCTCGGTCAGACGGGAGATCAACGCCAGATGGGGCGACTTCACCAGCGTGAAGGCTGCGACCGCGAGGATGAGAGCGCCAAAGAAAGCCACGCTCCGGCACGCGCGGCGCGCGTTGGCCGTGACGTGACGGAAGAGGAGGTGCAGATAGGCGACGGAGAACGAGACGACGAAGCCGGAGGTGAAGGCGGCGGCGAGTTTATGGTAGATTTGCGTGTCGATCGCGGCCCACGTGATGCGCGGATCGACGATCAGCCAGAAGCCGATCACCGCGAAGGCACCGACGCACCACGCCTCGACGGGAACGCGTCGTTGGCGGGCCACCGGCGTCGCACCCTCGTCCGCGGGAGGGTTCATCGCAGGCGCGAAGCGACGCGGGCAAACGAGCGGAAGTCGGACGATTTCGGCATGAGACGCGGCGTAATCTTAGCCTGGATAACTCATATCCAATTCAACCAAGGCGTGTGACACAGAGGACACCGAGTGCCGACACAGAGGAAGCAGGAGGCCGCGAGGTGTTGGGGCGTCTTTCCTGCAGACGAACACTCACGACGATGAGGGCTCGGGTTTGCATCAAGTGTTTCACGCCGTGGGCTCGTGGGCTCCGGGGCGGTGCTCGGTGTCCTCTGGGTTCCTCCTGTTTTGGTTCGTCGTGGTGTGATCTATATAGGTTACCGGCGCGGGCGGACGTCCTCAACCCTCACACGTGAGGGGGCGGGTCACTGGCCGGTGAGCTGGCGAAGGGTCTGCACGGTGAGCGCGTGACGGTTCGGCACGCGCAGTTTGCGGAGAATGTTGCCGACGTATTCCTGCACGGTGAAAAGGCTCAGCCCGAGCATCTGGGCGATTTCTCGGTTCTGTTTCCCCTCGCCGATCCAGAACAGGACGTCGGCTTCGCGCAGCGTGAGCCCCAGCTCACGGAGGCGCTGGCGGAGGGAAAGCGGATGGTTGATCTTTTGCAGCGACGGGTGCTCGTGCCGCCGCCAGGCCGAGCGAAAATGAGGGCCGAACAAATCGAGCAGGGTGCGCTGGCGAACGGTGAAGTCGCGGCGGATGCGGTTGAAGGACAGGGCGGCGACCGTGTGCGCGTTGACCGTGACCGGCAGGACGAGGCCGTAGAGGAAACCGTTCCGCGCGAGGCACGCTTGATAGAAGGGATCGCGCTTCCAGGTCGCGAGCGGAACGAGGTCGGAAGCGCGGCGGGCGTGCGTGCGGCCGGTGCGCTCGTAGTAGGCGACGAAGGGGTTCTGCTGGGGGTTTTCCGAATAATAGCGCAGCTCGGCCTCGTTGTGCGGATTCGGTTTCGACATGGCCGCGGTGATCTGGCCGGTGCGGCGGTCCAGCACGTGCATGATGCACAGGTCGGCGGGAACCAGCCGGTCCATGGCGGCCATGACGGCGGAGGAGAAGTCGGCGTGGTCCTTCGCCGTGTTCATTTCGTAAACGGCGTCGAACAAAGGGCGCCAGGACCGGGGATCAATGCGCGTCATGCAAGCTGGGGCCCTCACGCAACACATCGGCCCGCGGGGCGCGACTCATTTTCGTCGTCGGAGAAGAACGGTGCAGAGGGAGGAGGTGGGGTCGGGGGGGGGAAGAACGGACGCCCCGTCCGTTTTTGGCCGCCAATTCTGGGTTTCTCGAAAACCGATTTGAACCACGGAGGCACAGAGACACAGAGCGAGGTTCGGGATTTCTCCGTGTCTCTGTGCCTCTGTGGTTCACCAATATGGCTGTAGCGGTTCGAAAAATTCTATCGCCCGAACTTTGGCCGCAACGGGCGCAAAAGTGCGCAAGAGCCGAGTTGTCTTCCGGGGCATTCTTTGCGCCTTCGGTGCTTTTTTGCGGCGATGGTTTTGGTCGAACCGCTCCAGCCACTTCTTGGGTTTCTCGAAAACTGATTTTGAACCACGGAGGCACGGAGACACAGAGCGAGGTCCGGGATTTCTCCGTGTCTCTGTGCCTCTGTGGTTCACCAAAATGGCTGCAGCTGTTCGAAAAATTCTATCGTCGGATCTTTGGCCGCAAAGAGGCGCAAAAGGCGCAAGAATAGGAGAGTCGTCCAAGGCATTTTTGCGCCTTCTGCGCATTTTTGCGTCTATCGTTTTGAGTGATCGGCTCAGCCGACTCAGGGTTTCTCGAAAACCGATTTGAACCACGGAGGCACGGAGACACAGAGCAAGGCCCGGGATTTCTCCGTGTCTCTGCGCCTCTGTGGTTCACCCACGGCTATTCACCCTCACGATCGATCCAAGGGCGAAGGCGCGCCGGCGTCGTTGACGCGGACCGTGCGCGCGACCGCGATGCGCAGCAGCCCGGTGGCAACGGCGGTTCACCGAGCGGATTGCTCTGCGCGGAGACCTGACGTGTTCCATTCACCCGATGAAGCCTCGCAACGGACACGCGCCGTTGTTTCGCTGCCGGGTGCCCGCGGCCCGCGGAGATCGAGTGAACGACCCCAGCGCTGCCGCGGGATTAGGGGCTGTTTGGGAATTCTGTCTTTGCGAGGAGTCCCGCTCTGCGGGACGACGAAGCAATCCAGCTGGATCGCCACGGCGCGCTTCGCGCACCTCGCGATGACAGTCTGTTCCCAAACACTCCCTTGCTCATCGATCTGCAACCCCAAACCTCTCCTGATATGGCAAGGCTACGTTCTCTCCTTCATCTCGCCGGCTGGGTGCTGTGCCTGTTTGTGCCCGCTGTCGGTGTCGCGGCGAATCTGACCGTCCCCGGTCGCTGGACCGAGGCGCGCGCCAACGCGTGGGCGGCCGAGCACGCCTGGCCGGTGGGTGCGAACTATGTGCCGCGCACGGCCATCAACCAGCTCGAGATGTGGCAGGCAGAGACGTTCGACTTGGAGACGATCGATCAGGAATTCGGCTGGGCGTCGGAGGTCGGCTTCAATGCCATGCGCGTCTTCCTGCACGATTTGCTCTGGCAGCAGGATGCGCCCGGCTTCCTGCAGCGGATGGGCCGATTTCTCGCGGTGGCGGAGCGTCACCAAATCAAAATCCTCTTCGTGTTTTTCGATGGCGTGTGGGACCCGCATCCGTATCCGGGGCCGCAGCGGCCGCCGCGTGCGTTCGTTCACAACAGCGGGTGGGTGCAATCGCCGGGCCGCGAGATTCTGCGCGATCCGGCGCGGCACGAAGCGCTGAAGCCCTACGTGCAAGGCGTGCTGCGCCACTTCAGGGACGACGCGCGCATCCTCGGTTGGGATTTGTTCAACGAGCCGGATAACCTGAACACCGACGCCTACGGCGGCCTCGAATTGCCGAACAAAGCCGCCGCCGCGCTCACGTTGCTCGAAAAAGCCTTTCGCTGGGCCCGCGAGGTGGAGCCGTCGCAGCCGCTCACCGCCGGCGTCTGGCTCGACTACGATGGATGGAAACGCAATCCGCCCATCTATCAGTTCATGTTGGCGAACTCGGATGTCATCAGCTTCCACAACTACGCCCCTCCGGAAAACATGGCGAAGCAGGTGGCGGAAATGAAGGCCGCGTTCGACCGACCGATTTGGTGCACGGAGTATATGGCGCGCGGCACCGGCAGCAGGTTCGAGCCGGTTCTCGGCGATCTGAAGCGAGCCAACGTGGGCGCCTTTCACTGGGGGCTCGTCGACGGCAAATCGCAGACAATTTATCCGTGGGAAACGTGGAAACAAAACTACACGGCTGAACCGAAGCCGTGGCATCACGATCTGTTTCGCGGCGACGGCACGCCCTATTTGGAGGCGGAACTCGACTACATCCGCTCCGTCACCGGCATCGGCGCGACGGTGAGTCGGTGACGCCGATCGAGCCGCTCGGAGTGCGTTCCGCCTTTCGCGCGCCCGGCAGCCGATGGGATGGCGAGTCAACCGATCACCTGGGGTGGCCGATGAGGAATCCTTTCGGCCCGCGAATACCGCAAAGATCGGAGGGGTTCTCGTCGTGGGCGACTTCGCCCGCGCGTGCGCGCCGCGCGCGGAGCGCTGGTGGCGAGAGGAGCGCAGTCAAGGTCAAGTTCTGACGTGTTCCGCCGCGTCGACCGTTGCGCTGTCTTGGTCGATTTGGGCAACAGGCCCTCAAGGCCCGACGTGCTGTTCTGCGTGCTGCTGCCCCCGTCTGCGATGGTTAAGCACGGCGACTGCGGCGGCGCATCGCGGCCACTCCGAGCGCGGCAATCCCCAGCAGACCTCCGATCGTGGCGGGTTCGGGGATAGCCGCGGCATGGCTCAGGCTGAGATTGTCGACGCTGGCGAATCCCGCGAGCACCTGGTCATCCGTAATCAAGTCATCCATTCCGATGGAGAAGCTGTCCAGTCCCACATAAGAGCCGGAAAAGGGAAACGGCATGGCATCCAGCGCGGCCATGCCGTTGACGCGAACGTCAAAATGCTGCGTTCCGAAATCATAGGTCACATCGAATCGGTGATAGGTATCGAATGCGAGCGGCGTGAGCGGGGTGATCCCATACCAGCCTACGTCTTCGCCGAGCGGATCGGGCTCTTGGGCGTCATTGAGCGAGGTAAATGCGAGGACGACCAAGGCGCCTTGGTAACTCATGAGTCCGACCCGGCCTACGCCGAGCCCGAAGCTGCTCCCAGCGCTCTCATACCTGGCGTAAAGACCCATCGTGACGACCGTGAAGTCCCGGTTGCCCGCTCCTAACGAGAGATCGGCGCTGAGGACGTAGCGCGAAGTCGCCCCGTCGAAGGTGGCGTCTGATATCTGCTGCGTCGCGTCGAAAGAATTGCCTGCGTTCGCCGGAAACACCGCCGCCTGACTCCCGTCGCGACCCGCGCCCGCCACCACATCGTGGCCGACGTAGGCGCTCCAACCGTTTTGCACGTGTAAGCTTCCCGTCGTGTAATGCGGCGAATCGAAGCCGTGAGTATCAAACAAGACCTGCGCGGCGAGCGGTGCGCTGGCGACGGCGACACCGAGCCCGAGCAAGGCAAACGGGGCCAGCAGACAGCGGGAAAGTTTATAGCGGGGGGAAAACATACCGGGGGGAGGAGTGTGATTTCACGCTGGCGATCCTTTCTGGCCGATGCCACGGGGATTCCAGACGGACACCACCTACTTTGGACGGCGGGCAGCCGCGCAGAGGCGGTGCCACGTTCACGCGTCAAACATCCGGGCTGGACGAAGCGGGCAGGTTGGCCCGCGTGCTCAGCCGGCCGGTGCCGCCCGGTGGAGTGGAGCCTTGCCGCGCCAGCTGATGCGCCCGCAGCAGCGCCGCATGCCGGTTGTCGACGCCGAGCTTGTCAAAGACGGCCTCGACATAGGATTTGACCGTGCTCAGACGCAGCGAGAGCAACACGCCAATCTCGGCGTTGCTCTTGCCTCTCGCCAACAGCGACAAGACCTCGGCTTGCCGTTCGGAGAGCCCCGCCCGCACGAACACGCCCGAATCCGCCACGGCCTCTTCCAGGCACGCCAGATCACGGGCGATTCGATAGGCGTTGACCAGATGTGGTTGCAGCACGTCGAGCACGTCTCGGTCGGAGTTTTGAAACACCCCGCCCAGCCGCTCTAGACCGATGAAAAACACCAGCCGTGCATCCGAGTGCAGCAGCATCGCGGCATGATCGGTGATCCCGGCCAGGCCGAATCCCTCCCGGTAGATGGGCGAGGCGTAAAATTCCTCGTCGGAGAGAAAGTCGCTGCGAAGGAACGGACGACCCTCGTTCACGGTAGGATCAAAATTAAAGCAAGGGTGCGTCCCCATATGCCGGCCGAAGCCGGGCAAGGCCGCAGTGAGTCCGCTCACCAGCGGATCAAAATCCACCTCCAGCCGGCGGGTATCCGGTTCGAGACGCGCGAAGGTGATCACCGGGCAGCCGGTGGCATGTCGCAGCGCGGTGGCGGCGCGACTTTGAAACGATACCGGGTCGAGTCCTGGCGCAAAGAGACGACCGATCTGTTCGAGCAACATAAGGGGGTAAACGATCTTCGCTTCGGAGCGCGGCGTTTATGGTGGGCCGTGCATCGGAGTCGAGTCGCTGTTGCTCGGTTCGTCACGGCTCGCTTGGGCGCAGAAAAGGCGGGTATGGGCCAGAGCGAAAAGGGCGGCGCCAAAAGGGCGCGTCGCGACTGGGGCAGGCGCGGCGAAAGACGTCAGAGCCGGCAGAGGACGTAAGGTCTTGAATCTTTGCTGGGCAGCGCGTCGGGCCGCGCAGTTGGTGCTACTGATTCGTCTTCTCCTTGGCGTTCGGCGCCTCGCAGGTTTCTCGTGCGGCTTGGGCGGGGCCGCGGGAAAGCAGACGAGGCAGAGCAGGCCGATGACCCCTTCGCCGCGCGGCGCCGCGCAGCGTCAGCCGCGAACTGACGAGGTCGAAGGCTTCAAAGAACAGTCCGGATGAGGCGGGACGTTTTGCGCGCACCGCCGAGGAGAACCCGCGGGTTTTGAGTTGTCTCCGCGCACGGCGGAATCTCCGATCGGCGCGAGGGCGCTGGGATCGCAGCGCCGAAATCCCCCAACCGCCGCGCCGTTCTTGCTGCCAAACGAAGCGATGAAAACGTTCCTGCGTAGTCTTCTCGCAGTCATCGTCGGCATGGTCGCCGGCGGAATGGTCAATATGAGTCTCGTGCTGCTCGGATCGCACGTTTTCCGCCGCCCGCCGGCGTGAACGTCGCCGACGCCGAGAGCATCCGCGCCTCCGTCCACCTGTTCGAGCCGGCGCACTTTGTCTTTCCCTTCCTCGCTCATGCCTTGGGCACCCTCGTGGGTGCGACGGTCGCGTATCTGATCGCGGCGACCCACCGGAGAGCGTTCGCCTACGCGACCGGCGTGCTCAACCTCGCCGGCGGTATCGCGGCGTCGACCATGATTCCGGCGCCTGGGTGGTTCCTCGTCATCGACCTGGTGGTCGCCTATCTTCCGATGGCGTGGCTCGGCGCAATGCTCGGCGGGAAAATCATCCGCCGCGGTGCGGCGTGACCGAGCGCTGGCCCCGCCGAGGCCATCCCACCGAGCCCGTTGAAATGAAGCAGGTGCCCGTTCGGCTGTTTGACCACGACCCGGCCGCCCAACGTCGAACTGAGGTCTGACGCCGGATCGCGCGCAACTATACAAATTGCTGTCGTGCTCCTGCCTGGCGTGGAGGATGCGGAAAATGACGATGCGATCGGAGATGACTTGATAAATGATTCTGTAGGGAAACCGGCGCAGCAGCACCCGACGAAAACTCAGGTGATAAAGGCGAGGGAGTTCGGGGCGCGGGCGACGACGCGGAGCGCAAGCGCGATGGCGTCGACAAATTCGTCACCGAGTCCGGCGCGTTGCCGGTCATACCAATCGCGTGCCGCGGCCAAATCCCGCTCAGCCTCCGGAGGGAGGAACAGGATTCGTTTCATGAACGCCGGCGCAGCCGGACTTCAACGTCCTACCAGGGTGCACCCGCATTTGGATTCGCCTCGTCAGCGGCCTGCGCTTCGTTGAGCAGAGTTTTTTCCCGCTCCGTGGGACCCGCCGCTTCTTCGAGCCGCCAGAGCTGTCCGAGAATTTCACCGCGATCCTGCGCCGACAATTTCGGCAGTTCCGCAAGAATCTCCGTTTTGCTCATGAAAGGACGCTATGAACCCCGCGATGCGATTCAAGCGCACTCCCTGCATCGCGGGAGGAGCAGCAGGAGGACGCGTTCGGACGTGCGGCTTGTCATAGTTCGGCGCGCTCTGTCGCGATTGCGCGATCGGGAGCAACTCGATGGGCGGGTTTAGCCGGGGGAACGCGTCTTCGCCGCCTCCGCGGTGATAGCGGCGCGTTCAGCACCGCCTCAGTGCTTTCGTGCGTGACCGGCCGCCGACGGTGCCTATGGAGGGGAGCGTGGAAGACGATGCTGAGCTCATCGCAGCGGTGAAAAAGGAACTCGCCGACCGCGAGGCGCGTCAGCGCGCCGCCGACTTTCAGCTCTGGTGCGCAGCACTCGACGCCATTCCGAAACGCCGGAAACCGCGCATCAAGGGCAACTATGTGGCCGAGATCGAACTGCAGCCCCACCGTTGGCTCACCGCCGGCATGAACAACCTGAAGAGCGCTCACGTCACCTCGCATGTGCAGTTCATGGACGGCGTGCAGGGACCGCCGCTGCAAAGCTTCCTGCCTTATCCTGTCTTCCTCGCCGGCACCGAGCTCTTCCTGAAGGGAATGTGGCTCTGCCGGTTTCCCTCCTGCCGCCGGGTCTCGCACAAATCCTACGTGAGCCCGAAGCTCCGCGGCCGCTTTAACAAACGGCTGAAGGACCTCGGACACGACCTACTCGCGTTGATCCGCGTCCTAAAGCACGTGAAGAAATACCGCACCGATCTGTTGACGATGCGCTTTCTGAACCGCGTCGCGACAATCATCAGAGATTTCTACTATCCGCTATACCAAGCCGACCGTCTCGGTTCGTGGGCGGCAGCGCGCTACCCGAAGCGCTTCTACGATGACCAGAACCGCGAGGCCACCGCCGACGCGCTCCAGAGTTTTCCTGACCAGCGTTACGTGATTGACCTCTTCGCACCGATGGAGCGGCACCTCGACAACCTGTGGCAGCTGCGACGCGGACTCATCGAAGCGCGCAAGAAGCGGAAAGCGACCCAGCAGACGTAGCCGTCACGCCTCAACTCTTGACCGCGAGCCCCGAACGAATGCGTCCCCAGAAGAGTCAACAATCAAGACCTGACGTGCTGTGATTTTGCCAAGACCTGACGTGCTGTGATTTTGCTCGTCACATCGGAGACCGCTCCTTCCGTGATGTGGGCGAACACCGGCAGGCATCCGTCGTGATCGAGCAGCAGGTCCAGTTTCGCCGCGCCCTTGGTCCGCCGAAATCGCGCCCAATCGAACATCGAGGCGCACAGCTCCAGCACCGTCGAGTCGAGCGTCAGCAGCTTGTGCTTGAAGCGGAACCGGTGCGCCGGCGCGTCG
>JAEYYL010000301.1 GCA_023430825.1 Verrucomicrobiota bacterium
GCGCTGCTCGACGTCTCCAACCCCGAGCCGAAAAAGATCTATTTCCTCGCCGGCCACGGCGAACTCAGCCCCGACGACGTCGATCCCGCCCGCGGCCTCTCGCTCCTGCGCGAGATGCTCCGCCAGCGTAATTTCGCCGTGGATACGCTCGATCTCGCCTATCTCCGCCGCATTCCCGACGACGCCGCCTTGATCGTCTCCGTGTATCCACAAGGCCGTTACCAGCCGCGGGAACAGGAACTCCTCCGCGAATACCTCGCCGCCAACGCCGGCCGCCTCATCCTCCTCCTCGCGCCCCGTCATCCCCACGGCCTGGAAGACCTGCTCCTCGACTGGGGCATCCTCGTCGACGACGACGAGATCCACGACACCGACCCGCAGCACATGACCGAGGAGCGCGAACTGCTCCTCCTCGCCCGCGCCGCGCACCCCGTCACCCAGACGCTGATCGATTACCGGCTCTTCCCGCGCGTCGGTCCCGCGCGCAGCGTCCGGCCCGATCCCGGCCGCTCCCTCGGCAACGGGCTCAACGTCACCGTCCTCGCCGCCACCTCCACCACCGCCTGGGGCGAGGTCAGCTACGCCCGCCAGGCCGTGCCCGAGTTCAACCCCGGCGCCGACATCCGACCGCTTCCCGGCATGGAGCCGAAGGACCGCCTCGGCGTCATCGTCGCCTCCGAGCGCGTCTCCGTCCGCGACAACCTTCCCTTCAGCGTGCGCGGCGGCCGCGTCGTCGTCTTCGGCACCGGCGACCTCGTCGCCAACAACCGCATCGCCGACGTCGCCAATCAGAACATCTTCCTCGGCGCCGTGAACTGGACCGTCGACCGCGACGCCCAGTTCAACATCCCCGCCCGCCCCATCGAGCGCTTCCAGCTCTCGCTCAGCGCCGGCGAACTCTCCCGCCTCCGCTACAGCCTCCTCCTCGTCCTCCCCGCCGGCGCCGCCCTCCTCGGCCTTATAGTCTATTGGACTCGGCGCTCCTAAGCGCCGTTGAAGTCGGAAGTTTAAGTTTAAGCCCAAACTTTCCTCCCTGACTTTCACCCGCTTCTTCAACTTCAACTTTCCACTTAATCTGCGCCTTCGGCGCCCCTCATGCGCACCAAAGTCACGCTCGTCCTCCTCCTCCTGAACGTCGCGCTGTTCTTCTTCATCTTCCAGTTCGAACGGCGCTGGCGCACGGAGGAAACGTGGAAGGAAGCCCGCCGCCGCGTGCTCGGCCCCGAAGCCGCCGACATTCGCTCGCTCGAAATCAAGGGCCCCGACCAGAGCCTCTCCCTCGCCCGCCGCGGCGACACCTGGTTCATCACCCAGCCGCTCGAGTGGCCCGCCAACCCCACCGCCGTCAGCCGCATCGTCAACGAACTCCAGTTCCTCGAACACGTCACCAGCTTCTACGTCCGCGACCTCGCCAAAAACGGCCAGTCCCTCGCCGACTACGGCCTCGACGCCCCGAAGCTCACCGTCGCCTTCACCTCCGGCGATCCCTCCGGCGACGCCGCCCGCTCCACCCTCCTCCGCATCGGCGACACCACCAAGGACGGCATGCGGCTGTATTTGCTCTCCTCCGACGGCGAACGCATTCACGTCGTCAACCAAAGCCTCGCCCGCGGCCTCGCCCTCACCTTCGAGGAACTCCACGACCCGAGCGTCTTCACCATTCCGGTTTTCGAAGCCCGCTCGCTCAACCTCCAGACCGCCAGCCCCTCCACGCTGCGCACGCGCCTCCGTCGCGACGGCAGCCGCTGGACCTTCGAGACCCCCATCGTCGCCCGCGCCAGCAAGAACGCCACCGAGCTCGCCATCAACGCCCTCAACGCCCTGCGCGTGAATGCCTTCGTCACCGACGACCCGCCCGCCGTCCTCCCCGCCGACAAACCCGCGCTCCGCATCAATCTCGAGGGCAACAACCGCCGCGAAACCCTTCTCCTCGGCGACGCGCTCGGCACCACCGCCATCCCCACCGGCGCCGCCACCGCGCCCGATGTCGAATACTACGCGCAACTCGAGGGCCGCTCCGCGCTCTTCACCGTCACCCTCCCCGCCGAACTCAAATCCACCCTCGACCTCGCCCAGCAGAAACTCCGCGAGACCCGCCTCCTCGACTTCGACCCGCGCGCCGTCACCGCCCTCACCCTCGCCGCCCCCAACCAACCCCCGCTCATCCTCCAACGTCTCGAAACCGGCGCCGCCCCCGCCGCCGAAGCCGCCTGGCAGATCGTCCTGCGCGCCGACGGCGCCCAAGGTCCACAAACCCTCCGCGCCGATCGCACCGCCGTCTCCCGCCTCCTCGAACAACTCTCGCTCCTCTCCGCCAAAACCTTCGAAAGCGACGCCCCGCGCGACGCCGACCTCGAAACCTGGGGTTTCAACCGCCCCGAACGCCGAATCACCCTCACCATCCCGGGCGGCCCCTCCCTCTTCCTCCAGATCGGCGTCGCCACCCAGCGCGGCGACCTCGCCTACGCCCAACTCGCCAACGTCTCCGCCTCCGTTTACGGCATCGATCCCGAAATCCTCCGCGAAACCTCCGTCGCCCCCCGCGCCTGGCGCGAACGCCTCCTGCGCGAACTGCCCGCCGGCGCCCGCCTCACCACCATCAAGCTCACCGACCTCGCCGACCAGTCCGTCCTCCTCGACACGCCGCTCGACGCCGCCACGCCGCCGCCCGAAACCGTGGCCGCCTTGCTCCCGCCGCTCCGCTCGCTGCGCGCGAAGGAATTCGTCCTCGACCAGTTCGTCGATCGCGTGACCGTCGCCGGCGCCGAACGCCCCTGGCGCTACCGGCTCGACTTCACCGAAACGCTCACCGGCGGCGCCGGCGAACAGACCAACACCCGCACGCTCTTCCTCAGCCCGCGCCTCGGCGGCGGCACCCAGCTCGCCGGCTCGCCCGCCAACGAATTCAACACCGTCTTCGAAATCGAGCAGCCGTTTCTCGACGCCCTCTGGCCGCTCACCGAGGGACGCCGCGACCCCGGCCCCGGCACGCCGTGATCCCCCCGCCGCCCGGCCCCGCCCCCTC
>JAEYYL010000327.1 GCA_023430825.1 Verrucomicrobiota bacterium
CAACGGGGCGCGGCGAGCGCGCAACCTACTCGAATAAAGCAGGCAGGCGCAGAGGCCGGCCGCTACGATTCACGGGTGCTGCCATGACCTTTCTCCAGATCGCCACGGCGGTCATCGTCGCGGCCACGCTCGTCGGTGTCGCGATCGGGCGCTGGCCGTGGCTGCGGATGAACCGCGCGACGATCGCGCTGGTCGGCGCGACGGTGTTGATCGCGATCGGCACGATGACGCTCGAGGAGGCGTTTCACGTCGTCGACTGGAATACCATCGTGCTGCTGTTCGCGATGATGGTGCTGAACGTGAACCTGCGCATCGCGGGCTTCTTTCATCGCGTGACGTCGTGGGTGGTCACGCTTGCCCGCACGCCGCGGCGGCTGCTCGCGCTGGTGATCGTCGTGTCGGGTGTGCTGTCGGCAGTGTTTCTCAACGACACGATCGCGCTGATGATGACGCCGATGGTGCTCGAGCTGGCGGTGACGCTGCGGCGCAATCCCCTGCCCTATCTCGTCGCGCTCGTGACGGCGGCGAACGTCGGTTCGGTCGCGGCGATCACGGGCAATCCGCAGAACATGCTCGTGGGAATTTCGTCGGGGATCTCGTTCATCGATTTCACGCTCGCGCTCGCGCCGGTGGCGATCGGCGGGCTGGCGGTGATCTGGCTGGTGATCGTCGTCGTGTATCGGCGCGAGTTTCGCGCGGAAAAACTTTCGGGTGGGTTCGCGCTGTCCGGCGAGGAAGATCCGGCGTTGTTGCGCAAGGCGTCGCTCGCGACCGCGTTGATGCTGGGCGGTTTCGTGTTGGGCGCGCCGATCCCGCTCGCGGCGCTGGCGGCGGCGGCGGTGCTGCTGGTGAGCCGCGGACGCGATCCGGAGCGGGTGTTCAACGAGATCGACTGGGGGCTGCTGGTGTTTTTCGCGTCGCTGTTCGTAGTGACGGGGGCGATCGAGACGAGTGGCCTGGGGGCGGACCTGTTCGCGTGGATGCGGCCGTGGGCGGATGGAGGCCCGGCGAAGCTGACGGCGGTGTCGGTGGTGTTGAGCAATCTCGTGTCGAACGTGCCGGCGGTGATGCTGTTTCGACCGGTGGTGCCGACGCTCGCCGATCCGTCGACGGCGTGGCTGACGCTGGCAATGGCGACGACCCTGGCGGGCAACCTCACGCTGCTCGGGTCGGTGGCGAACCTGATCGTGGCCGAGATCGCAAAGCGCCGCGGCGTGCAATTGACCTTCGTCGAATACCTGAAAGCCGGCACGCCGATCGCCGTGCTGACGCTGTTGCTCGGGGTGTGGTGGCTGAGTGGGTAGGCGTTTGCGAATTGCGGATCGGTGGCACGAAGACAAGCACCTGGGTCCGCATGCGTTTCCAGATCCGGTCTACGACGAGATTGCTGGGGGACGTGCTTTATGCGCCCGAGCGCATCCAGGAACGCGGGCGTGCGGAATTTTTGAAAGACCGGTCACGGTCACATCTGTCGACTTGTCAGCGCCGCCCAGCTGAGCACTGTTCGGAACATGCCAACAGCGACGTCAACGAGGTCGAAGAAAGTCGTTCAACGTCGGGCGACGAGGAAGGCTTTCGCACACGGCATCAAGGCCGCGCCTGGCAATCCTTTTGCCGGGCTCGAACACGTGATTGGTTCCATCGCTCTACCCCGCGATCGCCGACCGCCGCGGGAGATCATCCGTGCGCGCATTCGTGCCGACCATAATACTTGATGCTGGTCCGATTGTTGCGGTATGCGATCGTTACGATCCCGAGCATATCTGGGCTTCCACGCAGGTGTTCACTCGGCCCGGGATATTTTTCGTTTCCAGCGCGGCTGTGGCCGAAGCGACGCATCTGGTTAAGAATTACAGCCCGGCGATTGATCGCGTCAGGGAACTGATCGGGCGTATGCAGGTAGAAGATCCCCCGCCTGTCGAGGTGCTCGCAACGATGAAACGTTATGCACCCGAGATGGACTACGCTGACGCTTGCGCGGTGCTGTTGGCTAGACGTTACAAAGGCGCAGTGGTGCTTACGACCGATCATCGCGATTTTTCCATTTACCGCGTGCCGTTTGTGTCGCCCAAGGGAGAGTTTTGCCCCTGAGCAATCCGGGGAGGTTTCCCTTCAAGGAAACTATCTAGGCAAATAGCAGTGGAAAAACGATCCCGTTCTCGTCCGCAGGTAAACCGTCGTCGATGCGGGGTGGCGGGGGTAGTAGCAGGAAAACTTCGTCGATCATGCTTGGCTTTACGAACGAAGCGTTGGCCAACCATCTCTTAACATCGTGCGGGTTCAGATTCTCATCGCAACAGATGATCAAAATTAACCTCCAGTAAGGACGGCCTTTCCACGCATCCGCCGGCTTGTCCTTTTTCATCAACCGCGCGGCGATTGCCGAGACAAATTCAGCCTCAGTGTAGTCGCGGTCTTCTATGGAATCTTCGAAATTCGGATGCGACGGGTGTAGCTGTCCACGTTTCCTCAATTTTTCGTCCACCAGCTCTGTGACTTCGAAACCCCAGCGATTTCCAAGGAGGTCAAACGCCTCGCAATCCGGCGGATCTTCCCCTGATGGACGGGGACATAAAGTGGCGAAGGGGATGTTCGCTTCGCCATAGTATGCGCAGGCCCATTGATCCACCACGCAGTATTCCTCGACCGGTTTCTCTGCACCGGTGAAATATCCAGCATAGCCCTTCGCATTGCTCAGGTATTGTGCCACAAGTCCCACATCCACCCAAGGTGGAGCAGCGGGGTCAGCATCGTTACCGGGTCCAGTCATAATTACAGCGTGCCTGCCTCGAAATGTTGGTCAATCGCTCGGTCCTTAGCTTAGGATTTGGCTCGATCTTCCGACTCCGGGCTTGCTCGTTGCCAGTGGTTCGCTGAAAGACTCCTGACATAACCTCGTCGGCGGCTTCGCGTAGTCTTGGCCGTTTAATTCCCTCCTCTCTCCCCTCGTTCCCATGTCCAAAGCCGCTCCTGCCAAAACCGCCTCTTCCGCCGTCGCCGCCGCTCCCGGGCGCGACAAGAACATCGATCTCGCGGTCTCCGCCATCACCAAGCAGTTCGGCGAGGGCTCGATCATGCGGCTCGGCTCCAACGCCAAGATGAAGGTCGAAACCCTCTCGACCGGCTCGCTCGCGATCGACCTCGCGCTCGGCGTCGGCGGTCTGCCGAAGGGCCGCATCGTCGAAATCTACGGGCCGGAATCGTCGGGTAAAACCACGTTCTGTCTGAGCGTGATCGCCGAGGCGCAAAAGGCCGGCGGGCTCGCGGCGTTCATCGACGTCGAGCACGCGCTCGATCCGAAATACGCGCGCGTCGTCGGCGTGAATCTCGACGACCTCCTCGTCTCGCAGCCCGACAGCGGCGAAGACGCGCTCAACATCACCGAGACGCTGATCCGCTCCAACAGCATCGACGTGATCGTGATCGACTCGGTCGCGGCGCTGATTTCGAAAAACGAATTGGACGGCGCGATGGGCGACGCACAGATGGGCAGTCAGGCGCGGCTCATGTCGCAGGCGATGCGCCGGCTCACGGCGGTCGTCAGCAAGACCAAGTGCATCTGCATTTTCACGAATCAGATTCGCGAGAAGATCGGCGTGATGTTCGGCAATCCCGAGACGACGCCGGGCGGACGCGCGCTGAAGTTTTTCTCGTCGGTCCGCATCGACATCCGCCGCAAGGACCAGATCAAGACGCCGGAGGGCAAGGTCGTCGGCAACCGCACGAAGATCAAA
Source organism: Verrucomicrobiota bacterium (assembly GCA_023430825.1). Classification (GTDB taxonomy): domain Bacteria; phylum Verrucomicrobiota; class Verrucomicrobiia; order Opitutales; family Opitutaceae; genus Opitutus. Next base: position 3,735 of record JAEYYL010000327.1, read on the forward strand.
GTAGTGAAGAACAAGGTCGCGCCGCCGTTCACCGAGGTGGAGTTCGACATCATGTATGACGAAGGCATTTCGAAGATGGGCTCGCTCCTCGATCTCGGACTCGAGCACAAGATTCTTGAGAAAAAGGGCGCGTGGATCGCGTATGAAGGCGCACTCGTCGGTCAGGGTCGTGACGCCGCGAAAACCGCGCTGAAGGAAAAGCCGGAGCTCGCGGAAAAGGTGACGAAAGCGATTCTCGCGAAGGTCAACGTGGTCGGGGGCGCGGTGATCACCGGTGCCGCGGCGGAGTAATTGGTCGTGAGGACGAGCACCCTCGCGTGCGCCGCGGCGGCGTTGGTGCTCGTTACCACGACGGTTCGCGGGTCCGAGGATGACCGCGGCTGGGCGGCCGACGCACCGGCGATTACGATCGGTCGACTATCGCTCTCGATGAAGTCGTGGGAGCATTCCTCGGAGGAGGAGTTTGAAAGTGCCCTCGCCCGCTCCAAAGCAACCGTCGATAGCGAGGAGCGAATGGCGGCGGTCCTCGCGGGCGAGACCAGTCTTTACGCGGCGTCGAAGCTGCGCGGGCAGGAACGGTTGGATTATCTCGAGCGCATGGCTCGCGAGGGAGACGCGGCGGCCGCCAGCGCGTTGGGCGACATGTTCGACACGAGCGATGGCGTCGAAGCAGACGCGCAGCGTGCGTTCGGTTATTATCACGCCGCAGCGCTGGGTGGGCGGATGGAAGCAGCGCATAATCTCGGAGCGGCGTATGCCAAGGGCCGCGGCGTGCAGCGGGATTTCGCCGCGGCGCTCGCGTGGTTGATCGTGGCGCGAGAGCGCGGCGACGAGAGCGGTGAAGTCGAGCGTCTCCGCGGCTTCTTGTTGGGGCGCGGGCGCGGCGCGACCATCGCCGCCGCCGAATCGCAGGCCCAAGCATCGCGGGCGAAACGGTCTCGCGATGAGGTGGTGGCGGTGTTGCCGCCGGTGGCAGAGTTGACCTTTCGACCGGAGCTGACCGCTGCGGAGAATCTGACCGTTTTCGAGGATCACGTCGAAAAGCCGGAGCCTCTTACCCCGGCGACGCCTCCGGTCGTGGTGATGACAATTCTCGGTAAACGTCTGGCCTGGCCCGCGCTCGCGGACTTGGAGCGCGCGGCGAATCGTGGCGACGCGCCGGCGATGAGTGCGAAGGGACGCTTGCTCACGAGCGGGAGATTGCTGCCGCTCGATCCGCTCGGCGCCGTCGTCTGGCTGGAACGCGCCGCGGCGCTCGGGGACGCGGATGCCGCCCATCAGTTGGGCGACTTGTATTCCAAAGGCGGAGAAATCGTGCGGGACGACGCCAAGGCCTTCGCTTATTTCCTGCAGGCGGCGAAAGGCGGGTCGTCAGTCGCGATGGTGAACGTCGGGGTTTACTTCACCAACGGGCGCGGCACGGAGAAGGATTTGGTGAAGGGTCTGGCGTGGTTGATCGTCGCGAAACAACTCGGGATGAATGTCGGCCAGGAAGCGCGGCTGCGGGGATTTATGGCGAAGCATCGGCCCGACGACGTCGCCCAAGCCGAGGCGCTGGGAGCGGAGTTGAAACGGGAAATCCGGATGCCCGATCGGTGACGGCGGAGGGCCGCTTGGCGGTTTGCACGTTGCGAGACCGCCCGGACGGGGCTTGTGTGCGAGGCCGATGCTCCATGCCGACTCGAGTCCTCTCGCCGCCGCACGCGAAAGCGTGTTCCAGGTCCGTGGGCTGACGAAAACCTACGGCGAGGGCGAAGCCGAGGTGCACGCGCTCGCGGGAGTCGATCTCACGCTTCATCGCGGCGAACTCGTCGTGCTGCTCGGTCCGTCGGGCAGCGGAAAATCCACGCTGCTCAACAATCTTGGCGGGCTCGATAATCCCACCTCGGGCACCCTGCTCTATCGCGGGCAGGATCTCGCGGGCGCGGACGAGGCGGCGCTCACGCAGTTCCGTCGCGACGCGGTCGGATTCGTGTTTCAGTTCTACAATCTCATCCCGAGTCTCACCGCGCGGGAGAACGTCGCGCTGATCACGGAGATCTCGCGCGCGCCGATGGAACCGGAGGAGGCATTGCATCTCGTCGGGCTCGGCGCGCGGATGGATCATTTTCCCGCGCAGCTGTCCGGCGGCGCACAGCAGCGCGTGGCGGTAGCGCGCGCGCTGGGGGA